>CAZUGI010000031.1:0-27362 GCA_964619855.1 uncultured Geobacter sp.
TTTTTTGAACCAAAGGATCCATGGCAGAACAGGGGCGTGTGTGGGGAACCGCGGCCGTTGCCGTGAGGGACGGGGTCGCCCCTCGCGCCGGGTGACTTGTTCGGCATGTAGTCACGCTGTGGCGAAACCAACCGCTGGCGGGTGGAGCCTTTTTCGGCCTCCGAGTCCGAGCGGGGTGGCTTCAAGGAGATCATTGCTTCGGTTGAAGGCGAAGGGGTTTTTGCCAAGCTGAAGTACGAATCAGGCACCCATCGTGTCCAACGAGTACCTGAAACAGAGGCTCAGGGGCGGATCCACACCAGTGCCTGTACTGTAGCGATCATGCCGGAAGCAGAGGATGTCGATATAGAGATCAACCCGACTGACCTGAAGATTGACGTGTACCGTTCGTCCGGCGCAGGCGGCCAGCATGTCAACACGACCGACTCCGCTGTGCGAATCACCCATCTGCCGACCGGCACTGTAGTGGCCTGCCAGGAGGAGCGCAGCCAAATCAAAAACCGTGCTAAGGCCATGAAGGTATTGAAGACCCGTATTCTTGACACAATCCAGCAGGCCCATGATTCAAAACTGGCAGCCGACCGCAAGCAGCAGGTCGGTTCCGGCGACCGTTCCGAACGCATCCGCACCTACAACTTCCCGCAGGGGCGCATGACCGATCACCGCATCGGACTGACGCTTTATCGACTGGATTCGATTATGACCGGGGATATTGCCGAAATTACGGATGCGTTGCGGGCTCACTACCAGATGGAAGCCCTGAAAGCTCAGAGCGAGGCGTAATACTTTTCATTTTTTGTGTGCTGTGATAGCATCATTCCATGCTCCACCCTCTTGACAACTACCGGCAGCTGATAGACAGGATCGATGCCCTCTGCAAGGGCATTGTATCGGCTCTGGGTGAACAGATCACCTGCTCCGACGGTTGCAGTTCGTGCTGCACCGCCATTACTCTTTTTCCGGTGGAAGCGGCCGCCTTGCGTGACGCACTGGACTCGCTGCCGGAACAGGAGGCTGATTCCATCCGACAGCACGTGAGCAGAAACGCCTCCGGCGAACGCTGCCCGTTGCTCTCCCACCATCACTGCCTGCTCTACAACGCCAGACCGGTCATCTGCCGCACCCACGGACTGCCGATAACTTACACTGAAGACCATCAACACAAAAGCGACTGCTGTCCGCTAAATCTAACCGAGGCGGAATCCGTCAGCGGCTCAAATGTTATCGACCTGGATCGGCTTAACACTCTGCTGGTAGCTGTCAACTCTCTCTACCTGTCCCAAATTGACACGCCGGATTATCCGGAGCGGATGACCATCTCCGAAGCGATCATCCGGTGATAAAACCCTTCACTTCAAACTTGTGATATAGCTGCGCACTCCGTCCAGGATACCCTCAGCTGTCATTTCCAGATAGGCGGGGTCTTTCAGGCGGGATTCCTCCTGGGCGTTTGAGAGGAATGCCGCTTCCACCAGAATACTCGGCATCGTGGCGCCCACCAGAACATAAAACGGTCCCTGTTTGACGCCCAGATTCTTTACATCACTGTAGCGTGCCTTGATTTTTTTATGGAGTGACTTCTGGACTTCGTCGGCCAGATGGGCCGAATCATTGAGCTTGTAATTGGCCATCAGATCAAACAGAATAGCCTGTAGTACACTGACCTTCTCAAGTGAAGTGCCATTCTCCTTGGCCGCCAGTTGTGCCACCTTGTCAGTCTTAGCCAGGTTAAGATAGTATGTCTCGATACCCGCAGCCGAGCGGTTGGGAGCGGCATTGGCATGTACGGAGAGAAAAAGGTCGGCATTTACCTTGTTGGCAATGGCAGTACGTTCTTCCAAAGGGATAAATACATCCGTAGAGCGTGTCATTACAACATCCAGCCCCAGTTCCTCCTTGAACAGTTCCTTCAACCTGAGCCCGATTGCAAGTACGACATCTTTTTCCTGAAGACCATTCTGACCGACCGCTCCCGGGTCATGCCCACCATGGCCGGGGTCAACAACAACGCGACGGATCTTCGAAATCACGGCCTTTTTAGGCGGCTTGGCCTTTTTATCGATGTTGGCGGGCGGTTCTTCCAGTTTGGGAATCACCGTTCTTTCCGGAGCGGCGCTGATAGTCTGCTCCAGGCGGGCTATTTCAGCCGGACTCTCTCCCCTCACATCAATAATCAACCGGGCCGGATCGGAAAGCGGGAACACTTTGTAATCCTTTATATTCTCCGTATCAAGAACCACGCGAACCACATCCGTCTTGTACTGGCCGACCCGCGCTCCACGAAGCAATCCGTCACCGATGGTTATGTCTCTGACGGATGTGCCCAGTTTGGTCCGGTTCAGGTCAACGTAGACCCTGCCCGGCTTTCCGGGGCTGCCCTTGCCCAGTTCATGGGCCTCCCAAGTGACATCACGGTCAAGTTCCAGTGAAATACGCGTGTAGTCAGGGTTTGACCAATGTTTGATCATATTCAGTACGGCAGGCGGACGGACATTGGCCGAAGTCTGCTCGCTGAAGGCAGCCTTTTTCTTGCCAACCTTCTTCTTGGCAGCCTGAGCCGTTACAGGCAACGACAGACCGGCAATGAGAAGCCAGGATAAAATGTGAAAGCATCGATTCATGTGATCACTTTATTACTCACCTAGAAATCCAGATGGGCTTTATTATCAGAAAAATCAGTAATTAACAACTATTGCTCCGGATTAATCTCCCAAACATATCCCTAGGTCACGGGCTGTCAGCACTGTATCACCATCGGTACGGACGCGTTTTTGTATCCCCAACGCCTCTTCCAGCGGTACGAGAGCGATATCCGGCGCATGGAGCGCGACCATCTGGTCGAATTTCCCCATTTCTATCGCCCGCACCGCGGCTGCGCCAAAGCGCAGCGAAAGCAGACGGTCAAAGGTTGTGGGCGAACCGCCTCTCTGCAGATGCCCCAGTACCATGGAGCGTGAGTCCTTACCGGTACGCTGCGAAACCTCTTTAGCCACGTACTCGGCAATGCCGCCCAGAATCACGTGCTGCCGGCCAGCCTCTTTGCCACCTTTGGTAATGACGTCACCACCTTTGGGAAGCGCCCCTTCGGCTACAACAACAATAGCGTATTTGTGGCCATGCAGTTCGTTGTCCATCAGTTTGTCACAGACCTTATCGATATCGAACGGGATCTCGGGAATGAGGATCACATCCGCGTTACCTGATATGCCGCTGTTGAGAGCGATAAAGCCGGCATTGCGTCCCATTACCTCCACCACCATGATCCGGTCATGGGATTTGGCCGTGGAATGCAGACGGTCGATCGCCTCGGTGGCAATGCTGACTGCCGTATCAAATCCGAAGGTGATAACAGTCCCCCCCATATCGTTGTCAATGGTCTTGGGAACGCCCACCACCGGCATCCCCTTGGCGGCAAAGCGGTGAGCAATCTCCAGACTTCCGTCCCCTCCGACTGCAACCAGGGCATCAAAGCGCAGACGACGAAAGTTCTCCATGACTCTGTCGGAAAGATCACGCTCCTCCCACTCGCCGGCAGCATTGCAGACCGGCATCATGAACGGGTTCCCCTTGTTGGTGGTGCCCAGAATAGTGCCGCCGATGCTGGCAATACCATCAACTTTTTCCGGAGTCAGGGTGATGATTTCTTCCGTGTTCAGGAGTCCGGCATAGCCGCTTTTGATGCCGTATACCTCCCACTGCCGGTTGTAGGCCGCCATGGTGACCGCCTCTATTACAGCGTTCAAACCCGGTGCATCACCACCTCCGGTATTGATGCAGATCTTCATTCTCTTTGACATGCGACACCTCCAATTGAAATGTTTATTACAGACCTGTTTGAATACATGATCTCATGCCATGCGCTTCAGTTCGTCCAGGAGGTTTAGCGCTTCCAGTGGGGTCAGAGTTGCAATATTCAGCTTCTTCAGGCGCTGCCGCAGCAGATCTTCACCTGTTTCGAACAGCAAAAACTGCCGCAGATCCTGTTTGGGCTGATTTTTCCGGCTTTTTGCCAGACGCGGGGCGCCTTCCTCAAATTCGCCGCTTTCAAGGTTCTGCAGAATCTCTTTGGCACGTTCGACAACATCAGAGGGCATACCGGCCAGGCGGGCAACCTGAATGCCGTAGGAGTGTGAAGCTCCGCCCGGAATGATGGTCCGCAGAAATATGACCTGATCGTTCCACTCTCTGACGGCTACGGTATAGTTTTTGATCCGCTCGCGAGTCATCGCCAGCTCAGTCAATTCGTGGTAATGGGTGGCAAAAAGCGTCCGGGCGCGGCAGGTTGGCGTATCGTGAATATATTCGGCCACCGCCCAGGCGATCGAGACCCCGTCAAAGGTCGAGGTGCCACGACCAATCTCGTCCATTACAATCAGGCTCTTGGGCGTGGCATTACGTAAGATGCTGGCCGCTTCCATCATCTCCAGCATAAAGGTGGACTGGCCACGGGCCAGATTATCACCCGCGCCGACCCTGGTGAATATGCGGTCCGAAATGCCGATGCGGGCTGAAGTTGCAGGAACGTAGCTGCCGGCCTGAGCCATCAGACAGATCAGCGCCACTTGGCGCATATAGATTGATTTTCCGGCCATATTGGGGCCGGTGATCATCAGAAGCTGGTTGCAGTCGCCATCCATAAGAGTATCGTTGGGAACGAAGCGCTCCCCCAGCTTCATGGATTCGATAACTGGATGACGCCCTTCAGAGATCTCGATCGAAACAGACTCATCCACCATCGGCTTGCAGTAGTTGCGTTCCGAGGCTACCAGCGCCAGTGAAATCAGCACATCCAGGCTGGCAAGGGCATCTGCTGTGCCGGCTATGCGCACGGATTGAGTGGCTATCTGTTCACGGATATCCTGAAACAGGCCGTATTCCAGATCACATATCCGTTCCTCGGCCCCCAGCACCTTTTCCTCGTAATTTTTCAGCTCTTCAGTGACAAACCGCTCTGCATTTGCCAGAGTCTGACGACGGACATAATCAGCCGGAACTGCGGCCAGATTGCTCTTGGTAATTTCAATCGAGTAGCCAAAGACCCGATTATAACGTATTTTCAGAGTCGAAATGCCGGTTCGGGCCCTTTCCTGAGCCTCCAGCCGGGCGATGAAGCCTTTACCTTCGCTGCTTATTGAACGCAGTTCATCCAATTCTGCATTATATCCGGAGGCGATGATACCCCCTTCTCGCAGTGAAAAAAGGGGATTTTCTACAATACCACGCGACACCAGCTCGCATATGTCAATCAAAGGATCGATGGCTGTCCGCAGTGACGCGAGCAGGGCGGAGTGTGACGCTTGCAGTCGCTCCAACACGGACGGCAGACAAACAAGTGAATCATGCAGTGACCGGAGATCCCGACCGCCAGCGCTGGCCATGCCGATACGAGCATTCAGACGCTCGAGATCGGCAATTTTCTTCAACTCTGCTGCCAGCTCCTCACTCTGATCTGGCGCATCCAGCAGCTCTTCCACGGCGTCAAGTCGCTGCCTGATCGGTTCTACTCCAACAAGAGGGTAGCTTAACCACTGTTTCAGACGTCTGGCACCCATGGCAGTTCCGGTGCGGTCCAGACAGCCAAGCAGCGATCCACTGCGCTTGCCTTCGGCCATGCTGGCGGTGATCTCAAGATTGCGGCGGGTGGCCGGGTCCAAAGCCAGATGCTGGCTGCGCTGATAAAAGCGGAGGTCGCGAATGTGAGGCAATGCTGCCTTGCGGTTCTCCCTCAGATAATACAGGGCGGCAGCGGCTGACAAAAGTGCGGCCGGCGCACTTTCCAGTCCAAGCGCCTCGACAGATGCAGCCTGAAAATGATCGCACAGGAGCTTGGCAGCGTAGTCGCGGTCGTATACCCAGGCAGGAGCACGGGAGATAATCCGTTCGGATAGGAAAAATCGCAAGTCAGCCGGCAGCGTACCGGGATCAACTCCATCCGGCAGCAGAATTTCGCTGGGATTTATCCCGGCCGATTCCGCCAAAACGGCCGCGACTCCCGCTAATTCAGTTACCCGGAACTCTCCGGTGGATACATCCAGACTGGCACACCCCCAACCTCCGCCAGCACCTTCGCAAAGAGCAAGTAGGTAGTTATTCTCAACAGGGGTAAGACTCTCGCTTTCGATCAGCAGGCCGGGGGTGATGACCCTGACTACCTCGCGTTTTACAATCCCTTTTGCCTGGCGAGGGTCTTCAACCTGTTCACAAACAGCCACCTTGAAACCGGCTTCAATCAGCTTGGCTATATATGGAGAGACCGAATGAAATGGAACTCCGCAAAATGGAATTTCATCCCCGCTTCCCTTATTGCGGGAAGTCAGGGCGATATCCAGAATCCGTGCCGCAAGCAGAGCATCGTCCAGAAACATTTCATAGAAATCCCCCATGCGAAACAAGAGGATCGCATCAGGATAACCCGATTTGATCTCGAGGTACTGCTTCATCATCGGGGTTTGTTCTGCCATTGATTACAGGCCTTCCACTTGCAAAATAGGTTGGGCAGTTGTAGCATACGGGCACTGGCTTTTCAAGCTAACCACAAGTTATGAGTTTTTACGGCATATTTTATTACATCACGACTTGCGAATATCTGCATCAGTGATAGTCTGGTAGCTGTTGCCCACTCTACCAGCATATCCGGCGTTACGGATTACCTGAAAACTTAGCACTGGAAGACAGATACTTCTCCACTCTTTGGACGGCTATGAACAACCTGACAATAACAGTACAAAGAATTAAAAGATGCTTTCACTGACGCTGAGAAATAAGTTCATTATTGGAACGGCAGTGCTGATTTTGCTGGTGGGAACAGCTCTCGGCCTCCTGGTGGGCTATGAACTGCATCAGCGCTTTGAAGACGAACTCCACAAGCGCGGACTCTCAACCGCCAGATACATTGCAGAAGCTGCCGAAATTCCTCTGATAACCGAAAACAGCGAGAGTATAAAGCTGCTGGTAAATGAATATCGCAAACTGGATCGCGACATTGAATACATCTTCATTCTGGACCCAAAAAAAATAATTGTGACTCACACGTTCGGCGACAAAGTTCCGGATGAACTAATCAGACAGGCTCATAGCGGAGCGGACCGGCAAGGCCGACTGACAGCACTCAACTACGGTCACGGTACTATCTATGATATTTCGGTAGCAATACAAGGCGGTGCCCTCGGCACAGTCCATATCGGCCTGTACGATTCGGTAATAGACAAGAATGTACACGGTGTTTTAATCAGGATGCTGCCATTCGTTGTTTTTATTCTCGTGTTCGGCATCGTGGCGGCTATTGCATTTGCATCGGCAATTACTCAGCCTATTGAACTGCTTATCGAAGGAACCCGCCGTTTTAGCAAAGGTGAATTGGAAGGTTCCATTAAAATCAGGTCGCGGGACGAAATTGGACAGCTGGCTGCAGCTTTCAACACCATGACCGAAAATCTGCGCAAGACAACTGTATCGCGCGAATTCATGGAAAAATTGATCGACAATATGAACGATGTGCTGATTGTCATCTCTCCTGATGGTGTCATTAAGAGTGTAAACAGAGCCTACAGTGAACTGTTCGGATATCTTCCTGAAGAAATTATTGGTCGCAGAGTTGATGAATTTGAGGAGCAGGACGCTCCACTTTGCATGTATTCCGCCTTCACTCACGCGATGGAGGATGGGCGTGTTCACGGCATTGAGAGCAACTGCCGTACCTCCGGCGGTGAGATCGTCACGATGCTTTTTTCGCTGGCGGTTATGAAGGACGATGAAGGAAAGCCGCAGGCGGTAATATGTGCTGCCCAGAACATCAGTAGTCTTAAGAAGGTACAGGATGCACTTCTGCAGAAACAGGCCGAAATGGAGGAGGTCAACCGCAATCTGGAGGCGATTGTGGCTTCCCGTACCGCCGAACTGGCCATTGGTAATGAAGGGCTGCGAGCTGAAGTAACAGAACGGCAGAGAAAAACCGAAGAGTTGCGGGAGGCGCGAGATATTGCCGAGTCTGCCAACCGTTCAAAATCAGAATTCCTGGCCAATATGAGCCATGAGATGCGAACCCCTCTCAACTCCATTATCGGAGGGGCGCATTTTCTGGATAATGCAGCACTTACTGATGAGCAGCAGCGCTGCCTGAACATGATCAGGCAGGCGGGTGACGGGCTGCTGGTCCTGGTGAATGACCTGATCGACCTGTCACGCATTGAGGCCGGGCAGTTTGAAATTGTTGCCAGACAATTCAATCTGCCGGATATTCTTGAGCAGGTCATCCAGATGCTTCGATTGGATGTGGAGCAAAAGGGGCTGACACTTCAGCTGAAGATCGAGCCGGGCCTGCCTCATTTTCTGAGAGGTGATCGGATCCGTCTTCAACAGGTGCTGGTTAATCTGGTTTCGAATGCCATCAAATTCACCGATTCCGGCGGTACTGTCTCTCTCTCCGCTCTTAGCGGGAGAGAAATGGACAGCCTCGTGCCGATCACATTTGTAATCCGGGACACTGGAATCGGCATTGATCCCGGCAAGCTGGATATGATTTTTGAGAGTTTCTCACAGGCAGATGCTTCAATTACCCGTCGCTACGGGGGCAGTGGTCTTGGTCTGGCCATAAGTCGCAAACTGGTTGAAACCATGGGGGGATTTATACAGGTTGAAAGTCTGCCTGGAGTAGGCAGCACCTTCTCGTTTACAATTGCCTTCCGGCTTGAGGATAGCCCGGCAGAAAATCACGACAGGCTTCAAGCTGAATCCGATGCAGGCCTGGCAGCGGAAGCCGCAGGGGCTTTCGGAGACACGAGCAGAATTTTACTGGTAGATGATTCACTTGAGAACAGGGAACTTATCAAGCTGTTGCTTAATAAACTGCCCTTGGCAATGGATGAAGCCAGCAACGGCAAGGAGGCGGTTGAGCTGTTTGAAAGAAACAGCTATGACCTGATCTTCATGGATATACAGATGCCGGTGATGGACGGCTACACCGCAGCAAGAATCATCCGGAGTAATGAGGAAAACTCAGGAAAGTCCAGAACTAAAATTGTGGCGCTGACGGCACATGCCTACGAATCTGATATTCGCAAATGTCTGGAAGCCGGCTGCGATGATCATGTTGCCAAACCGTTCAAAAAGAAGACTCTCTTGCAGTGTCTGAGTAAACATATCAAAGGGTTCATGTATGAATAATGCCGGCCAATCAAATAACTTCATGGTCGAAATTGACAACGAATTGCGGCCGATCGTACCCGAGTTTCTTGAAAAACGGAGGGGTGACTGCTCACAGATTCTTCAATATATTGAGCAGAGCGACTTCCTTGAGATTCGCACACTGGGGCATCGCATGAAAGGTGCCGGAGGAAGTTACGGCTTTGATGAAATATCAGAAATAGGAGAGATTATTGAGAATGCCGCACTGGCAACCGACGGTGGTACGATCCGTTCTGAAATTAAGCGCCTTTCAGACTATCTGGACCGTGTAGAAGTGGTGTATATTTAAGCCTTAATCCAAACCGCATTTATTTCAACCCGTACAGCTGTCGGTAAATCGCCGCCGAAGCGTAGACCTTCTTGACGTAATCGCGGGTCTCCTGATAAGGAATGCTCTCAATGAACTCATCCTTTTTCAGTCCCTTCAGGTTCTTCCTCCAGCGTTCCAGTGCCGTTGCTCCGGCATTGTAAGCTGCCGCTACATACACAACATCACCGTCATACTCTCTCATCAGATCGCGCAGATGCCTCGTTCCCAGCTTGATGTTGTACTCGGGAATTGTCAGTCGCTGCGGATTGAAGGCCCCTTTTTCACGGGCGGTCTGTCTGGCCGTAGCCGGCATCAGCTGCATCAGACCAATAGCTCCGGCATGCGATTTAATTGAAGGTATAAAAGTGCTCTCAGCGCGGATCAAGGCATACACAAGGCTTTCCGAGAGAGTGTTAGCGGCTGCATTTTGTCCCACCAATCCGGTATAAGCCAATGGATAGCCGGCCGTCCAAAGCGGGAGAGTTCCCTTTTCCCAGGCAATCGGGCGGTTTTGCATGAATAGGGAAATGGCTGAGCTATAATCCTCCATCTCCAGATAAACCCGGGCAACTGCCGGCACGAGTCCCTTCTTTTCACCAATCCTTTTCCGTGCCGCCGACATCTCGTTGCGAGCCTCTTCAAGCAAACCCAGGGATGCCAGCAGGCGGGGTTTTTCAAAACCGGCCACCATGGGCAGTTCCATCAGAGCATTCCGCTGGCCGAGCGTTTCTCGCGAGTCTTTCAACCCTTTCTGTTCACGATGCCAGGTCGCATAAAAACCGGCCGGATATTCATCAAGCAGCATTCGAAAACTGGACCCGGCCTCGACACTGTTACCGGAGTTTTCAAGCGCCCTGCCCGTCCAGTAGAGCGCCCTCTCGCGCAGCGCTTCATCCTTTAAAAGCCCTTTGAACTGACTGACTGCTGCGGTATATTCCCCGGCCAGATATCGGCACCATCCCGCCTCCCACAACGACTTGGCTACAAACTTCGACTCCGGATAAAGTTTTGCCACCTGTTCAAAAAGTCGGGCCGAATCAGAGTAAAGGCCCTGACTGCGACGCAGGCCGGCCGCCTCCATCTGGGCGTCATCGGCATACTCCTGTTTTTTCCCTTCAGCCACAAGTTCCATGTAGACTGCCAGAGCCCGCTCGGTCAGATTCTGGCGCTCCAAAGACTTGGCCAGCCAGAAACGGGCTTCGGAGCCGACACCAGGCACGGAGCTTCCGGCGGCCATGGCCAGGTATTTTTCTGCAGTTTTGTATTGCCGCAGCCTGTAATAAGCCATCCCGGTCCTCAGCTCAACACGACTCGCAACCGTTGGGGGAATATTGCTGGCACCGATCAATTCAAGTGTTTTCAATGAGGCACTGAATTCATTCTGAGAATAGAGTGATGAGGCCCGCTTCAGAAGGTCTTCAGATGAAAAGGCGACCGCCTTTACGCCCTCTTTCTCAAGCTCTTTAATGCGTTCCTGCGATTTTTTGGACTGGAGCGATGCCGGATTATTAATCCAGATGTTACGGTAAATCTGATGAGCACCAGACTTGTCGCCCTGCTCTTCCCGGCAGCGGGCGGAACTGAATAATGAATCTACGGAATCTGTTCCGGACGGGTATTTTTCGACAAAAATCTGATACGCTTTCTGAGCCCCCTTATAATCACCGGCCTCATAAAGAGAGTCTGCAAATAGTTTTTCAGAGCGACGCAACAGCAGTGAAGCCGGGTATGTCTTTGCAAAGTAGGTCGCTTTTGCCCCCGCCTCAGCAAATTTTTTCGATTTGAGCAGTGCTTCCAATTGGTAGAACGCAGCATAATCTGCAACCAGAGGCAGTTTCTGTTCAGCTTCCGTCAGAAAAATCAGTGCATCTTCTGCCTTGCCGAGACGCAGAGCCGCAACACCTAATAAAAATGAGCGCTGTGGCGACTCATCAGATTTTCTGGCCAGCTGATATGCCTCGCCGTAATCTTTTTCCCGTAGCTGAACGGCTGCACGCGACAGCAGCCCATCAGCGCCGGAGGACAGAACTGACAGCATCAGAACTGATACTCCGGCGAGGAATATCAGAAATGTTTTTGAACGATGTGGCATAAGGGAAGCCTTTCGTAAAAAATGGCCGTGAGCACCAGCCCATGGCCAATAAATGAAATACGGGTACCAAAACAGTTACGGGGTCAAATTCTTAAGAATAGCTTCCGCTAGGTCCTGAGCCAGCTTTTTTCCCAGGCGCACCTTGGCCGAGGCGACACTGGACCGATCATGTTCGAAGAAATGCTCGACCGGGATGAATACCTCGATTGTCGGTGAAGTCAGGCCCGGTTCATACAGATAAATTCTGGATTTGACCTTCATATCGGTCGAACAGCAGCCGGAGCTCTCGACGTAGCCCCAGATATCGCCAGAGACATAAATTTGCTTGGTCAACCAGGCCGGCTCAACTTCTTTCAATTCTTCTTTAAGTATCAGAAAACGCCCTACTTTAGTCTGTTTCCTGCGGGCGTTCAGAATGTCCACAAATTCATCAAAAACAGGATTTCCAAAATCGGGTGGGACAAGAGTCGAGTCAAAAGGGACAATATACAGTACTTCACGCTCCTTAAGCGGATCCAGAACTCCAAAATTTCTTGTTTTAGCGGAGGGCGCGCAGCCAGCTATACAGAGGATCGTAAAAGGAACAATGAATAGGCGCCATCCGGATATCACAGCTTCCTCCTGGCCATCTCTTCCTGATAAAATTTTTGATACAGCGCTTCCCAGTCGCGGCTGCCGGGAGCCTTGTTGCGCAGCTTTGTCCGGACCGCCTCTTCTATCTCTTCCACCGCGCCGAAAAACGCTTCCAGAGATTGCTTTACGCAGCCAAGCGCCCTTCTCTCGTCAGCCAAGTCAGCCAGATCGTCCCGCCAGAGGCGCTCGATGATTTCATGGGCAATTGTTGATATGCGATCTTCTGATAACGACATGCTAAAACCTCACAGAACTATCTTCCGTTCTTTGGCCAGTTTTTCCTTTATCATCTTAAGCATCCTGCGTCGATCAATATCGGCAGCGCCACGCCCCATACCTGCAATAGTTTCATCCAGCATCCGTTCAGCATCCCTCTCCAGAGTCTGTTCAGCGGCAAAATTCCTGGAAATAACCGTGGATATGGCATCTACAACCGTAGCCCGCTCTCCGCGGGTTATAATCAGTCCGCTGGCAGACAGGTCGTCAAACACTTTTCCGGCCAGGCGCTGCATCTGTTCCTGTTTTAGCTTCATAAATACCCCAAAAGAAAAAGGCCCGCCTTTCGGCAGGCCTGGCCTAGTTCAACAAAAATTATTTCAGGGTTTTCAGATATCCCAGCAAAGCATCCATGTCGGTCTTGGGCAAGGTTTTGAATGATGGCATGGAACTGGAGGGATTCTTCTTTTTGGGGTTTTCCAGCTGAATCTTGAGATCGCTGTCTTTCATTGTGGCCGCAATTTTGGTCAAATCCGGACCGATGGTCCCACCTTTGCCTTTAACAACATGGCACATTGTGCACTTCTGCTTGAATATCTGCTCACCTTTGCTCTCAGCCTGGGCTGCAATCGATGTTAACACCACTGCCGCGAACGCAGCGAATAGTACGTAAACACGTTTCATAATTGATCTCCCTAAAATGGTTTAAATGTGGACACATAGTACTCTATCCGGTTAAAATTGCAAACCATAATGTTTACGAAACTATATCTACATATTCCTTTCTGCCTCAGCAAATGCGGATACTGTGCCTTTACCTCACAAGAGCTGGGTGAGACTGTACTGAATAACTACGCTGCTCTTCTGATCGAAGAGATGCAACTGGTGAATACAATCACTGTCGGACAAAAACTTGATTCAATCTATTTCGGCGGCGGCACTCCGTCACTGCTGGAAGACCGGCAGGTAAAGAGCCTGATTGAAAAGGCACATGAACTTTTCGGCCTGGATGCTGACTGCGAGATCACGCTGGAAGCCAATCCCGGAACAGTTGACCAAAACCGGCTGGCGGCCCTACAGCGCGCAGGCGTCAACCGACTCTCTCTGGGCGTTCAATCCTTCAATGACAATCTTCTGAACTGCCTGGGACGAATCCACACCGCAGACCAGGCCCGCCAGGCCGTGCAGGATGCCCGCACGGCCGGTTTTAACAATATCGGTCTTGACCTGATGCACTCCCTCCCTTCGCAAAACATCAAAGGGTGGCAGGTTGATCTAGAGCAGGCCGTTCGGCTTTCGCCGGAGCATCTTTCGATTTACGGCCTGACGGTTGAGGAGGGAACCCCCTTCTTCCAGCGCTATCCCTGCGATAGTCCTGAAAGAACCGGTGACGACCTGTCGGCTGATATGTTCGAGATGGCCGATGATCTCCTTACGGCAGCAGGTTATGAACATTACGAGATTGCCAACTATGCCCGTCCAGGATTCCGTTCGCGACACAACAGCGGCTACTGGCGCCGGGACGGTTACCTGGGAGTGGGGGCCGGAGCACATTCCTTTCTGAAGGATGGACATGGTGTGCGCTTCGGCAATGAGGGTTCCCTGCAGGAGTATGGAGAGGCTCTGGCTGACGGGCGGTTACCCCGTTGTGATATACAGCTCCTGTCACGAGATGAAGCGCTGGAGGAATATATGTTTCTCGGATTACGTCTGGCTGACGGAGTTTCGCTGATTGAATTTGAGCAGGAATTTGGCTCTGCCTGTCGCGACATTTATGGCAGAATCATCGATGAACTGGTCGAGCTTGGCCTAATGCAGTGCGATAAAATGTATCTGCGCCTGACCCGGCGCGGCAGGCTTCTTTCCAACCAGGTTTTCACCAGATTTCTCCGGTAATTTGCTTGCCTCACACCATAAAGCATCTATAATGTCATCATGATCCCGGCCATTCTAAAACAGGAACTCGAACAGCGCGTAGCTGGCGCCCTCACCCACCGCGAAGCGGCAGTGGATGTAATGAAAGAACTGCAGCGCCATTACGGCTGGCTGACCGACGAGGCGCTGATCGAAGCGTCCGGACTTCTGGGATTGTCTCCGCTGGAGGTTGAGGAGTTGGCCACCTTTTACGAGATGATCTACCGCCGCCCGGTCGGAAGGCATGTCGTCCACGTCTGCGACTCGATCTCCTGCTGGGCCATGGGTGGCGAGACGCTGCTGGCCTCTCTCGAGAAGCATCTTGGCATCCAGGCTGGAGAAACCAGCCCCGACGGTGCTATAACCCTGCTCCCCTGTTCCTGTCTCGGCAACTGCGGTGAAGCCCCCTGCCTGATGGCGGGAGAAGTTCAGTATGGGCGGCTGACACCGGAAAAGGCCGAACGCATCGTTGCGGAATTACGGGCCGCAACCACCTGACCCGCCATCATGAAGGCCCCTTTTTTCATTTTCCTGCTCCTGTCCGTCACCCTGCTCAGCACCCGCACCAACGCCGAAGAATCCTTTGCCCACCTCTGGAGCGGATATGCCACCTCGCTCAGCGGCCGCTCTCCTCAGCAGCGCAGTAATGCCGTTCTGGCCGGGCGCTTCATCGACAATCACATCGTCCCCCCCGGAGGCATCTTCAGTTTCAACGAACTGGTCGGAGGTCGCAGCCGCTCCAAGGGATACGAAGCCG
The DNA here is from genome assembly GCA_964619855.1 of uncultured Geobacter sp. Classification (GTDB taxonomy): domain Bacteria; phylum Desulfobacterota; class Desulfuromonadia; order Geobacterales; family Pseudopelobacteraceae; genus JACRCG01. The sequence continues at coordinate 15,106 of CAZUGI010000031.1, forward strand.
CACCATTCTTGAATGGTGACGGGCTGCTGGAAGACACACCGGGCGGCGGCATCTGCCAGCTGGCCTCCACCATTTATAACGCCGGACTGCTTGGCGGGCTGGAAGTGCTCGAGCGTCACCCGCACTCCCGCACCGTTCTGCACGTACCTCCCGGGCGCGACGCCACGATCTCCTCTTGGCGCAAGGACCTCAAACTGAGAAATCCGTTTCCACATCCGCTGCTGATCCGGATAAACAGTGATCACAACAGACTTACCGTTTCATTACGTTCACCGGCGGAGAAACCTTTCAGTGTCGAGGTTATATCCGAACTGAGAACACTGGAGGCACAGGCTGTGGCTGGGCCGGCGAAAAAGCCTCAAAAGGGTGGTCGCGGTTTTTCAACCACCACCTGGCGCGTAACAAGAGATAATGGCGTTGAAAGAAAAGAGCTGCTCTCAGATGATCTCTATCCGGCGCCAAGCCGGATCCTGGCTGGAGGTGGCGAGTGAAACGCCGGGCACTAGTCCTGCCGCTCTTAATTGCGGCCCTGTTGTTTGCAGTCGTCAGCCAGGCCACCCCGGAGCTCGCCAAAAGCGACAGGCAGGCCTTACTGGAATATGCGCGCGGCTGCCTTTCAGCCCGGCTGGCCGGCGCTCCTGCACCGCCGCCACCGGAGTGTGCCACCTGGCAGCAGCGGGCCTGTTTCGTGACCTTTTTTAACGGTACGAAGGTTTTTGCCTGTTTCGGCGGATTTACTCCCCGTCGGGCAACACTGGCCGAAGAGATCGAAGATAACATCCGCCTGGCGCTGAAAAATGATGCGCGCTCACGGAGCGCAAACCGGGAAACTGCCGCCCGGGCCGGCGTGCAGATTACCTTCCCGCTCGGCCAGCCGGAGCGAGTATCAAGCTATCAGAGCATCGACCCGGCCCACGAAGGGATGTTTGTGGAAGGTTCCAACGGCGGTGTGGCCTTTGTCCCGGGCGAGGCCCGCACCGCAAACTGGGCTTTTCGCGAGGCACTGCGCAGGCTGGGAGAAAGTGACTCTTCGGCAGTGACGATTTATAGATTCAGAGCTGAGGCTATTTCTACAAGAACTAAACAGAAGGAGTCACCATGAAAACCTTTTACGCTCACTTCTCCCTGCTACTCGTAACCCTGCTATTGTCAGTATCCCCAGCCTTGGCAGCACCCAAACTACAGGACGTCAGCGGCACCGTTATGTTAGCCGAGACAAACAAGCCGGTGGCCGGAGCCGAGGTAACATTCTTTAGTCGAAGTAACAAGGGCATTGTAGCGACTACGCCGTCCGCACAGGCCAAAACCGATATCAACGGCAAATACCGGGTTAGAATCCCGTCAGGCACGCATACCTGGTTTATCAAAGCCGAAGGATTCGGGGCACTACAGGGCGGAAACATAACGGCCAGTAATCCATCCGAAATCACCGCAGTTTATCTCCGTAAACCGGCCGAACTTTCGGGCCGTCTGGTTGATGGTGATGGAGCACCGGTCGCCGGCGCCGCAATAAACTCTGACAAGTTCAACGCTGCTATTACTGCCAGCGACGGTCGCTTCCGCTTTGCCGCTCTGGATTCGCGCGGCTACGAGCCGGCACTGCGCAAACCGGGCTGGGTGCTCGAAAAGAGCGCCTATTATTATCTGGCCCCGGGCGAGAAGAAAGAGGCTGGTGACCTGGTCATCCGCCGGGCTGCATCTTTAAAGGTGCGGATCAATGTGCGTGAAAACGGCAAACTCAGTCAAATTGACAAGATCATGGTCAACCTGAGCGGCAACACAATCTACCGCTCGGCTAAATCCGATAAAGTCGGACAAATGGTAATTACCGATCTGCCACCGGGGCGCTACACAGTGTCTACTTCTGATGAACGCCTTACGGAAAACCGCCGTGAGCTGGAGATTGTTGAGGGGCAGAGCGGCGAAATCTTGCTGGAAGCAGAACTCAAACCTCCCACCTTGAGCATCGAGGAATACAGCGAGGTCTTTCTGCCGGACAAACCGGCCAGACTGCGCGCCAACAGCCTGAGGGTCGATAAGGGGGAGGCACTGCTGTCACTGGTTTCGGAAACCGCAATTCTGAATGGTTCAGTCGATCTGCGCAAACCGGACGCGATTCCGGTTGGAGCACTGAAAAAACTCACCACCCTTCCGGTCGCTTTCAAGGCACGGCGCGACAGCCACTCCCGCTTCGGACGCATCCCGCTGCCCGGTCTGCAGCCGGGCGCCTATCTGCTGGAGTTGAAGGGCAGCGGCGCAACGGCCCGCTTCGGTTTTCTGGTGACACGGCTGGGGCTGGTGGCCAAAACATCCCCCAGCGGCACACTGCTGTTCGCCACCGATCTGATCAGCGGTAAACCGCTGGCCGGGGTCGGAATTAACGCAGGCTCCCGCTCTGCTACCGTCACCACGGATGCTGACGGCCTGGCAGCGTGGAAAATGACTGATCCTGTCACACGCCTGGTGGGGAAAAATGGAGTCAGCCTGGCTTTCCTGGATCTGCCCAGCCGCGATGGCAGCGCCAAGGCAGTCAGGCTGAAGGGATACATTTACACCGACCGCCCGGCCTATCGTCCCGGCCAGACGGTATTTTTCAAAGGGGTGCTGCGTCAACGCTCGGACGAGGTGTATAAGCTGCCGAAACTGGATAAAGTTCATGTCGAGATCAAGGACGATAACGACAAGACCATCTGCACATCTGACCTGGGTGTAACCGCCAACGGCTCCTTCAATGGCGAATGCGCCCTGCCGGCCATACCGGCCTTGGGAGAATACAACATCATTGCCAGCGGCGGCGGGGATTCCTGGCGGGGTTCGTTCCGGGTGCTGGAGTACCGCAAGCCGGAGTTCGAAGTAAAAACGGCGGCCGACCGGCAGTTCCTTGTGGCCGGCGACACCGGCCAGATCAGGGTCAGCGCCCGCTACTACTTCGGTGCGCCGACGGCAGGCGGCAAACTGCTCTGGCGGCTTTACTCCAGGCCGGCCTGGGGTCTCGAGGCTGATAGCGATGATGACGACTACGAAGACGGGCGACGTTCCGGCGGCGGGTATGCCGACTTTCTCGGCGAAGGTGAAGCCCTGCTGGACGATAACGGCGAAGTCAGCATTCCGGTAACAGCCAAAGCGCATGATATGCCCTACAGCTATACCCTGGAGGCCGACGTGTCCGACGCCTCTGCGCGCCAGGTTTCGGCCTCGGGCAGTATAACCGTAGTTCCGTCACTGGTTTCTCTGAACGTCAAGGCAGCCAATTATCTGGCTAAACCTGGCGAATCGCAGGAGATCACTTTAAAAGCCGCCAGCTGGGAAGGTGTACCTAAAGCACTTCCGCTCCGAATCAGCTTCGGACGGCAGGTGTACGACAGAAAAGCCCGCTCCCACAGCTGGCAGGAGATGGAACACAGCAGCACAGCTACTGCGGTTGACGGCAGCGCCCGCATCCGCTTCAGTTTCCCTAAGTCGGGCTACTGGCAGGTCAAGGCCGAAGGAAGCGACGAAGCCGGGCGCAAAACCAGTGCCAGCACCACGGTCTGGGTCTGGAAAGAGGGATTTGCCTGGGAAGGATCCTACCGTGAACTGGAGGCTGAATTCGACCGCAAGAGCTACAAGTCGGGAGAGACCGCCCGGCTGATCGTGCGCGCTCCGCTGACCGGCGGCAGCCTGTTACTGACCCTGGAAGGACGTGACATCGCCGAGAGAAGAGTGCTACCGCTCAAGGAACTGGTGGAGGTTGTCGAAATCCCGGTTACTGAAGCCCAGGCCCCCTACATCCACGTTTCCGCAGTAGCGGTCGGAGGCGGCCGTTTCTTCAGCCGCACACTGCCGTTGCGGGTCGAACGCCAGCCGGGCAGACTTGACCTGAAAATCACGCCGGACAAACCGGTCTACGCTCCGGGCGATCCGGTGCGCCTGACCGTGTCGTCCGCGCTGTCCGGCAAGGCGGTGCCCGCCGAGTTTTCCCTGGCGGTGGTGGATGAGGCCATTTTTGCCATTGCCAAAGAGCGACCCGACGATATCTGGCAGTTCTTCCGCGGTACGAGGGAACATCTGGTGACAACCCTGCACTCCTTCCCGCAACTCTACCTGGGTGGGGCCTCCAAGGAAAAAACCTCCGCCGCGGAGGCCGATAACGGCCTGAAGGGGCTTAAAATCCGCAAGATATTCAAGGATACTGCCGCCTGGCTCCCGATGCTTGCCTCACAGCCTGACGGCAGCGCCACGGCTGAGTTCACTCTGCCGGACAACCTGACCACCTGGCGCGCCACGACCGTGGGGCATTCCGGTGACAGCGAATTCGGCGTCGGCCGGGAAAAATTCATCGCCCGTCTGGAACTGATGGCGCGTCTGGCGCCGCCCCGTTTCCTGATCGCGGGGGATGAACTGCAGGTTCCGGGGGTGATCACCAGCATGATCGACAGGGAGCAGACCGCCAACGGTCGCTTCGAAAGCAACGGCCTGACCCTGCTGGGCGACCCCTCCTTCAGCGGCAGCATAGCACCACGGGGCACATTACGCGCCGTCATGCCGCTGCGGGCCGACAAGACCGGCCCTGCCACGTTGCATCTGCTGGCCAAAGGCAACGAAAAAGGGGATGCCATGGAGCTGACCCTTCCGGTTCTGCCTCGCGCCATCTCGCGCGAGATCAGCAGCGGCATCGCCCTGCGTGAAGCAGAGGCGGCCACTGAACTGGCCCTGCCGGCGGATGCGTTATCCGGCACGGCGCAGTTGAAGCTCTCCTTTGCACCAACAATCGCCTCCAGCCTGAACAGCGCAATTACGAAGCTGGTCGAATTTCCGTACGGATGTGTCGAACAGACTCTGTCACGCTTCATCCCGGCGGTTCACACGCGGGGACTGTTGAGCAAAAATGGCTGGAAGGCCGATCCGGCGACAGAGACAAAACTCACCCTTGTAATCGCCGAAGGCATCAGGCGGCTTGAAGAGATGCAGCACGAAGATGGCGGCTGGGGCTGGTGGAAGGATGACAGCACCAGCCTGAGGATGACCGCTCATGTCGTATATGGCCTGGGACTTGCCGCAAAAGCCGGACTGACTATTCCGGACAGCCTGCATAAACGAGGCATGGCGGCGCTGGAAAAATTATCGGCCACCGCTCTGACTGATGAATTGCCTCGGACCTACCGTGCGCTGGCGGCGAATGGAATACAGAAAGATGATTATGAAAAACGAATTAACTCTACCTGGAGCACCTTAAAATTACAGGAAAAGCTGGCCTTTGGCGAAGCATTAGCCTTTGGCGGCAGAAAAGAATCACTTAAACCGGTTGTTGCCCAGTTAAAAAAGGAGATTCAGGACGAGGGACAGGTTTCCTACCTGAAAAGCTCAGATGCAGATTCATGGTGGTACGGCTGGCGTTGGGGCTCATCGGCGGTGGAAACCAGCGCTGCCATGCTCTCGCTGTTGGTAAAACAGGATAATAAAGATCCGCTGACCGCACGACTGGCCGGCTTCCTGGCCCGCCGCCAGGAGGGGGGCTGGTGGCGAACCACCACCGCATCAGCGGCTGCGGTGACTGCGCTGGCCGACTACGTGGCCGCCAGCGGTGAGACCACGGCCAGCTACACGGCAAAACTGGCCCTGAATGGCAGCGAGCTGGCAAGCTGGCGGGTGGCCGACGGCAGGCTGACAACTGGTGATGCCAGCATAACCGTAGCAGCGGACAAACTGAAAAACGGGGCCAATCTCCTCACATTGGCCAAGGATGGAGCAGGCGCGGTCTATCTGGCAGCCAGCCTGGAGTACCAGGCGGCACCGGAAGCAGCCCGTTCGTCGACAGGGCTGAAACTGGAGCGCATCATCTATCGGGTGTCCTCTGCCAAGACAAACGGAGTCTGGCGACGTGAATACACACCACTTAAGAAGGGCGAGACACTAAAGCCCGGGGAGGACATCGAGGTGCGTCTGGTAGTTGAAAATCAGCGGGCATTGGAATACGTCATATTAGAAGATCGTCTGCCGGCCGGTTTTGAATCACGCGAGACCGGTCGCGATCCGCGTTTCGTCGGCGAGAGCGGCTACAGTGGCTGGTTCTCGCACCGCGAACGGCGCGACGAGAAGCTGGCCTTCTTCATCACCGGACTGCCGGCCGGCCGGCACGAATTCCGTCACGTAATCTACCCGGAACTGGAGGGCAGGGTCATGGCTCTTCCAGCCGCCGCCTGGCCGATGTATCAGCCTGAACTGCGCGGCGAAAGCAAGCCCTGGCAGTTCGAAATAAAAGGGCACTAAGAATACTTGTCTGCCGGCGTATGCAATGGTATGCTCCCGGACACTTTCATGGAACAGATTTTACTCCGACATAACCACCGGGGCGGCTGCCTGACCTTTGGCGAATACCGGGCCGGAGGTGGATACGAAGCCCTCCGCAAGGCGCTGGCAGAGATGACGCCCGATCAGGTGCAGCAGGCAACCATCGAATCCGGACTGCGGGGCCGCGGCGGAGCAGGATTCCCGACCGGTAAAAAATGGTCTTTCGTGCCGCGCAATCTGCCTGGTCCGCGCTACCTGATCTGTAACTGCGACGAGATGGAGCCCGGCACCTACAAGGATCGCGTTCTTTTGGAGCAGAACCCGCATCTGTTGGTGGAGGGGATGGTGCTGGCCTGTTACGCCCTGGATGTGCGGCATGCCTTTATTTTCATCAGGCGCGGTTACGAACAGGCCGCCCGCAACCTGCAGGCGGCCATAGCAGAGGCCGTGAAGGCCGGCCTGCTGGGCAGTGAAATCCTTGGAAGCGCTTTCAGCCTGAAGCTGGAGATACACCAGTCGGCCGGACGCTACATCTGCGGTGAGGAAACCGCCCTGATCAACGCTCTGGAGGGCAAACGCGCCAATCCGCGCGCCAAACCCCCCTTCCCGGCGGTCAGCGGCCTGTGGGGACAACCGACCGTTGTCAACAATGTCGAGACGTTGGCCAACATCCCGGCCATCATCGCCCGCGGCCCGGCCTGGTGGAAGGGGCTGGCCGCCACCCCGGAAGCGGCCGGCACCAAGCTGTTCTGCGTCAGCGGCCACGTGGTCAACACCGAATGCTTTGAGCTGCCGCTCGGCACAACAATGGGCGATATCATTGACGGCTCCTGCGGCGGCATGCGCTCCGGGAGTAGTTTCAAGGCCTGTATTCCGGGCGGCGCCTCCACCCCCTACTTTACCAGGGAACAGTGGGACGTGCCGATGGATTTCGACCCGGTGGCCCAAGCCGGCTCGCGACTCGGCACCGGCGGGATCATCGTCTTCGACCAAAACAGCTGCATGGTGGCGGTCACACTGAACCTGATCCGCTTCTTCGCCCGTGAATCCTGCGGCTGGTGCACCCCCTGCCGCGAGGGACTCCCCTTTGTACGGCACATTCTGGAGCGAATCGAGAATGGCCGGGGCCAGGCGGACGACATTGACATTCTGAAAGAGCACGTCCACCTGCTGAACTACTCTTTCTGCGCACTGGCTCCCGGCGCCATGGGTCCGGTTGATGGACTGTTGAAACATTTTGAAGAAGAACTGCGCGACCATATTTCCGGACAGCGCTGCCCGTTTCGTAACGACCGCTGATTTTCGGTGGCATGCCACCCATTTTATACGGAAAAAGGAGACAGACATGCAATGTCCGTACTGCAAGGAAGAGGTTCTGGAGGGCGCTGTAAAATGCAAGCACTGTGGCTCCAATATAGGAACCGCCCCGGCAATTTCCGGTCAGGGCGACTTCGGAGAACTTTTAACCGCCGCCTTGAACATCTGGAAGGGGAATCTGGGTGATCTCGTTCTTCTGACGTTTGTGTTCATGCTTGTAGTCTGGATCCCGATCGCCAATATCGGCTTCATTGCCGGTTATACCCGTTCACTGATCAAGGTCGCCCGCGGTCAGGGCAAGGCACAGGTGGGTGACATCTTCAAAGCCTGGGACTGCTTCGGAAATCTGTTCATCTATTTCATTCTGAGCCTGATAGCCATGATCGTGCTCAATTTCATTCCGATCTTGGGTCAGCTGGCATCGCTTGTGCTCGGCTTTGTTGTTGTCCCCGGCATGTATGCCATCATTGACGGCAGGCGAAGCGCCGTTGATGCCTTCAAATGGAGCATCGGAACAATCCAGACCAACTTCGTCAACTGGCTGCTGGCCTACCTGGTCGGCAATGTCATCGCCTGTGCCGGATTCATTGCGCTGTTTATCGGAATCATCGTGACGGCGCCGTTTGGCGCCCTGATTAACATCCTGCAGTATGAGAAGGTCAAACCTGACTAAGATGAAGCTGCTTGCAATGCTATTACCGATGATGTTGATCTCCGTCGCGGCCCATGCTGTGACGGAGATCCGCAGCATCAACACCCGTCCCGGCGTAACGATGGATTTCCTGGTCATGACACCCGAAACGCCGGGACAGTCTGACGCCCTGATCCTGTTTCCGGGCGGTAACGGTGCCGGCCCGTTTAAACTTACCGCAGGCGGTGTCGTCACCGGCTGGAGTTTTCTGGTACGCAGCGCCGATACTTTCATTCGCAACGGCCTTTCCGTCATCGCCGTCAATCCTCCTTCCGACCACCCCACCGGTATGAGCACCGGTTTCCGTGAATCCTCCGAGCATGCTCAGGATATTGCGACCCTGACCGCTTATCTGAGGCAGCAGGGGTATGAACGCATTTTTCTGGTCGGAAACAGCCGGGGCACACTCTCGGCCACCTACCTCGGGGCAAGACTGAGTGACAGCCATGTCAAGGGAGTCGTCCTGACATCGTCTCTGGAATACGACAATTTTCTGCGTTGGCTGCCGCTAGAACAGCTCCGCCTGCCGGTCCTTATGGTGCATCACCGGTCAGATGCCTGCCGGGTCAGCTCATTTGAAGAAGCCGAAAGAACACGGGCCAGCCTGAGCGCAACCACAGCTGTCGACTTTACTGAAGTGAACGGCGGTGCCTACTCACGCTCGGCTCCCTGTGACAACCTGAGTGCCCACGGTTTTTTCGGAGTTGAGGAAAAAGTCGTCCAGGTCATCAGCGATTGGGTGAGCGGCCATAAAGTTCCGGAGAGAATAGAATAAAACAGGGTCAAGGGGCATGGAGAATCAAGGGGAAAGTAAAATCAAAACCCTTGACCCTTGACCCTTGACCCTTGACCCTTGACCATGCCCAAAATAATCATCGACAACATAACGCTCGAAGTGCCTGAAGGAACCAACGTGCTGGAAGCCGCCCGTAGCGTCGGCATCGTCATTCCGCATTTCTGCTGGCACCCCGCCCTCGGCAGGGCCGGTGCCTGCCGAGTCTGCGCCGTCAGGATACTGGCCGGTCCGGTCAAGGGACTACAGATGTCCTGCATGCTGCCGGTCCATGATGGCATGGAGGTCTCGACGACCGACGAGGAAGCGCTCGCCATGCGGCGGGCGGTGATCGAATGGCTGATGATCAATCACCCGCACGACTGCCCGGTCTGCGACGAGGGGGGCGAGTGCCAGCTGCAGGACTACACGATAGCCAGCGGACACGGACTCCGCCGCTACGACGGCTTGAAGCGCACCCATGTCAACCAGCAACTGGGGCCTTTCATCGAGCATGAAATGAACCGCTGCATCCAGTGCTACCGCTGCGTCCGCTTCTATCAGGAATACGCCGGCGGCAGTGATTTCGGCGTCATGGGACGCTCCGGCACAGCCTACTTCGGCCGTCAGCAGGATGGCCGTCTGGAATCTCCCTTCTCCGGCAATCTGGTCGACATCTGCCCGACCGGGGTATTCACCGACAAGACCGTCCGTTTCCGGTCCCGCTACTGGGACTACGATATGGCTCCCTCGCTCTGTCCGTGTTGTTCGCTGGGATGCAGCACCGTTCCAATGGCTCGCTACCGCGAACTGCTGAAAATCACCGCCCGCAGGAACGATACTGTCAACGGCTGGTTCATCTGCGACCGGGGACGCTTTTCAAATTCGGCCGTCAATGCCCCCGACAGACCACGACAGGCGCTGGTGGATGGGGAGCCGGTCGGGATGGATAGAGCGCTGGATGCTCTGCTCGAGCGGCTGAGAGAGTTTCTGGCACTGCATGGTTCCGCCGCTCTGGCCGTTATCGGCTCGCCGCGCATGTCGCTGGAGGGTGCTCTCATGGCGGCCCGCCTGGCTGAGATAATCGGCGCAGGAGCACTGTGCTACTTCGGCGATGTGGTTCAATCCGAGAGAACGCTGGAGGCGGTATCGCTGCTGACACCGCAAAACAGCGCATCCCAGGAGGATGTGCGCCGGGCCGACCTGGTGGCCGTCATGGAGTGTGATCTTCTGAACGAAGCCCCCATGATGGCTCTGGCGGTACGACAGGCCTTTCTCAATGGGGCCAGGATATTCACAGTCGGCAGTGGGTGCCCACTTGACACCGTGCAACAGCAGCTTTTCAGAAGCGAATCGGCCATCTCCCTTTCCGAAGTGCCGCTGGCATCGGCCGCACGCCCGGTGATCATATGCGGCACCAGTCATCAGGGGCTGGAGCAGATTCGCACGGCGGTAGCGGACGGCAGCGGACTGGCTTGTATTATGGAGGGTCCCAACGCCTTCGGCTGTGCCATTCTGACGCTGGATCATGCTGCGGTGCCATTCTCAGAAGCCTTGGCAGGCGGTAAAATCAAAGGTATTATTGCGCTTGAGGCCGACCTGCCGGACAATCTGCCGCCGGAGATCAGGGTGCTGGCCGCCGCCGACTGGCGACCGGTCGGAGTGCCGGAACGGGCCGAGGTTGTCCTGCCGGTTACGGCCTGGGTTGAGATGGACGGCACCTTCGTCAACAATGAAGGGCGCGCCCAGCGCTTCAGACAGGTTATGCAGCCGGGTCTGCCGATCATGGGACTCACTGCGGAACTTCATCCGCCCCGCGTTCATCGTCATGACACCCCCGGAGGTGATCTGCTCCCCTCCTGGAAGATTATCGCGGAACTGCTTGAGAAGATGAGCGATAAGCCGGTTGAAGAACCGTTTTCCGGCTGGTGGGAACATTTGAGGAAGATTGATCCTGAAGGCAATGGAATAATGATCCACGAAAGGAATGAATAAACCGTGAAAACAGCAATATTGATTATGGCCCACGGCAGCCGCATTGCCGAAGCCAATGACGCCGCCCGCGAAGTGGCTGCTATGGTGAAGGAGATGACCGGCTTTGAAATCGTAGAGGTTTCGTTCCGTGAACTGCACGAACCAAACATCCAATCCGGCATCGATGCCTGCGTCGCCAAAGGGGCGCAGCGCATCCTGCTGATGCCCTATTTCCTGTTCATGGGCGCCCATGTGCTGCATGACCTGCCGGAAGAGATCGCAGAGGCCCAAATGCGTCATCCGGGCTTGGTCATGGAAATGGGTGGTCACCTCGGCGCGCACCGCAAACTTGCCGAAATTGAAGCCGAACGAATCGCTGAGTCGCTGGACAGATTGGGGTGGAGCTGATGGATTCTCTCGGCATGAAACCGGAAGAAATTGAAACCGAATCATTCCGAATCATCGATGCCGAGGCTGGCGAACATGGCTGGCCGGAGGTGGAATGGCAGATTGTGCGACGGGCCATCCATACCAGCGCCGACTTCGAGTACGCCGCTTCGATGGTGCTTTCGGATGGAGTTGTAGAACAGGCGCTCGCCGCACTGAGGAGCGGTGCCGGCATCGTCACCGACACCAACATGGCATTGTCCGGCATCAGCAAACCGCGTCTAGCACCCTTAGGTTGCGCAGTATCCTGTCATGTGTCAGATCCTGATGTGGCAGCAGTAGCAGCCAGGGAGGGCATTACCCGCTCAATTGCCGCCATGCGCAAGGCGGTTGCCAACCAGACCAACCGCATTTTTGTGATCGGCAACGCCCCGACGGCGCTGTTCGAGCTGCTGCGTCTGATTGAGGCCGGACAGGCAAAGCCGTCCCTGATCATCGGCCTGCCGGTCGGCTTTGTCGGCGCTGAAGAGAGCAAGAACGCCCTGGCGGCCGGTGGGCACGACATTCCATTCATCACCAACATCGGCCGCAAGGGTGGCTCAAACGTAGCAGCCGCCGTGGTGAATGCGCTGGCAATTCTGTCGGGCTCTACCAAGTGAAACAAGAGCTGAAATCAGGAATCAATACAGGGGCCTGTGCTGCAGCGGCAGCCAGGGGTTGGGCACTAATGTTAGACAGGCAGACTCTATTAAATAAAGTTTCAACCCGGCAACCGGCCGGTATCGAAACAAACTTTCAACCGCATGGTAAGAAGCTATCAGTCTTACAAGACAGTTTTTTTGTAAA
>CAZUGI010000032.1:0-27270 GCA_964619855.1 uncultured Geobacter sp.
TATACCAGAGGTATTTTCGTTTGGTCAGGCTGGATATCGACGCCAGCATCAGCGCTATCTGCAGGAAAATAAGGGCATAGGCAAAGTTCCCGCCCATATCCTGTGCCTTGTGTTTGGCTTTGGCTATGCTTTCCGCCTTGTCCTTGATCTCTTGCTTTTCGCCGTTATAGCGTTTGATCTCTTCACCGTATTTTGACAGGGTTTTCTGGTATTCGGCCGCTACCTCCGGAGAGAGCCCCTTCTGGGAACGGTACTGTAGCTCAAGGGCATTCCTGCTGATCTCGAAGGTATGCTGCTTGATGCTCTTGGCCTGATAATAGGCCCACTGGTCGCTCTCTAATCCCTGCGACATGATGGCCCGCGATGAAAACTTGCCCATGTAAAGGGTGGTCAGCGCCGCCAATACCGCCATGATGGCTGTTGAGAGAGCCAGCCACCCCGTCCACTTCTCTTTTTCTTCCTTGTTTGACACGCTGCTTATCCCCCTTTAATCGAGTTCGTTTATATTGCCGACCAGCTGCTGGCGGAGTTTTACAGGTTTCTCCGATGTCTTTCGCACCTTCAGGTTGATCATCTCAACCAGGACTGAGAAAGCCATGGCAAAGTAGATATATCCCTTGGGGATGTGGAATGAAAGGCCGTCCGCCACTAGTGATACGCCGATCAGCATGAGAAATGAAAGCGCCAGCACTTTAACGGTAGGATGGCGTTCCACGAAAGAGCTGACTGCCCCGGCGAAGAACAGCATCACTCCTACAGCCAGTATGACGGCCAGAGCCATGACCGCCAGCTGGCTGGCCATGCCGACCGCAGTAATGACGGAATCCAGCGAGAAGATAATATCCAGAAACATGATCTGGATAATGACGCCTTTGAAGGATGCGCCCCCCTTCCCGTCGGCGGCGTGCTGTTCCTCCCCCTCCAGCTTGTCATGTATTTCCATGGTGCTCTTGGCCAACAGGAACAGGCCGCCCACGATCAGGATGATATCGCGACCGGAGACTCCGTGTCCCAGAATTGAAAGGAAAGGTGTGGTAAGGCGCATGATCCAGGTCAGTGAGAAGAGCAGCATCAGGCGGGTGATCATCGCCAGCGCCAGGCCGATTTTCTGCGCCTTGGGGCGCTGACGTTCCGGCAGCTTGCCGGTCAGAATCGAGATGAAGATGATGTTGTCGATCCCCAAGACTATTTCAAGCGCGGTCAAAGTTAGCAGGGCGATCCATGCCTGCGGATCCGATAGCCATTCCATGAAATACTCTCCGTCTAGGGTGATGGGGTTGCAGTAAACAGGTCAATTTCGGAGTGTGGAATTATCCCTGAAATTTCTGCCCGGCGCAATAGTTCATTGATGGCCAGCTCACCCTCACGGCCCAGTTCGACCGAGAATTCATTGACATACAGAGCGATGTGGGAAGCGCAGACCTCCGGGCTCATCTCCTGGGCATGTTCGCGGATGAAGCCGGCGGCCTGGTCGGGGTGATTGCGGGCATACTCGACTCCTGTCTGCAGGGTACGCTCGACGGCGGAAATGGTCTCCATCCCCAGCGAACGGCGGGCTACGATGCCGCCCAACGGGATCGGCAGGCCGGTCTCAGCCTCCCACCACTCGCCGAGATCGAGCAGCTTGTGAAGCCCGAAACCCTGGTAGGTAAAGCGGGATTCATGGATGATCACTCCGGCGTCTACATTACCGCTCAAGACGGCATCCATGATTTCGTTGAACGGCATGACGATGAAGTTGTCCAGAGCAGGATCGAAGAGCCTCAAGAGCAGCATGGCGGTGGTATAACGCCCCGGTACGGCGATGGTTTTACCGCGCAGTCCGGTCGGATCTACTTTGTCATTTGCTACCAGTAGAGGCCCGCATCCCCGACCCAGAGCACTGCCGGAGCGGAGTAGTACATACTGGTCGCGGATATGTCCCAGGGCATGGCAGGAAACCTTGCTGATGTCCAACTCGCCCTTTAGCGCCATTCGATTGAGTGTTTCAACATCCTCGAGGCGTTCGCGGTAGGTGAAGCCGGCCGTGTCAACCAGGCCATGCACGAGCGGGTAGAACATGAAGGTATCGTTCGGGCAGGGGGAAAAGCCGAGGGTAAGTTCGCTTGTCATGGTTTATCGCTCCAGAATAAAAGTAACCGGTCCGTCGTTAGTCAGGGCAACCTGCATGTCAGCCTGAAATACACCGGTTTCAACCGGTACTCCGCAGCATTTGGCAGCAGCCACAAAACAGTCATACAGCCGCTTCCCATCTTCAGCCGGCGCTGCCGTGTCGAATGAAGGCCGCTTCCCTTTTGAGCAGTTGCCGGCCAGAGTGAACTGCGAAACCACCAGCAGGCTCCCGCCGATATCCTTGACCGACAGGTTCATTTTGCCGTCTTTGTCGCTGAATATCCGCAGATCTACGATCTTTTCCACCAGCCAGCAGGCCTGCGCTTCCGAATCATTTTTCTCCACGCCCAGCAGGATCAGAATCCCTCGGCCGATCTGACCGGCAATCTGCCCCCCGATCGTCACGGAAGCCGACGTAACGCGCTGAATAACCGCTTTCAAGTTATATCCTCACCAGCTCATATTTCCTGCTCCCCAGCCCGATTTTCTCGCCATGCTCCAACTGCACTTCCCAGGCGATCTCTGGCCAGCAGCCACGGAACTTGTCGCCGCCCGGTTCATGACCGCTTTGAAGGGCCGATTCCTCGTTGCCGCGTGCACCGTTGACCAGGTCGGCACAAGCCTGATCGATGGCAACCGGATCGGTCGCGGCGCAGATGCCGATGTCGTTGACGATCGGCGCGTCGGCGTGGCCATAGCAGTCGCAGGCCGGTGAAACCTGGGTGATGAAGTTGATGTATATGACCTTACCGGACTTGCCGGTCAGCGCCCCCTTGGCGTACTCGGCCATCTTGCGCATGACCAGTTCGGAGGCTTCGTTCCACTGGATGTTTATGGCCTTGACCGGACAGACAGTGATGCAGCGCGAGCAGCCGGCACATTTCTGTGGATCAATAAAGGCTTTTCCATCCGTGATGACTATGGCTTCATGGGCACAGGAGCGAGGGCAGATGCCGCATCCGGTGCAATTCTTTAGTGATACTTTGGGTGCCACAGTGGAATGCTGAACGAGTTTCCCCTTGCGGCTGGCACATCCCATCCCCAGATTTTTGATCGCGCCGCCGAATCCGGTCAGCTCGTGGCATTTGAAATGGGTCATGGCCACCAGCGAATCGGCTTCCATGATCTCGGTTCCGATGTAAGTTTTCTTCAGGAGCTCCCCCTCGATGGCTACTTCAGTCTCGGTCACTCCCCGCAGGCCGTCGCTGATGATCAGTGGCGCGCCGACACAGGCGAAAGCGAAGCCGTTTTCGATGGCGCAGGTAAGGGCTGAAACCGCCTCTTTGCGTTCGCCTGGATACAGGGTGGAAGAATCAGTCAGAAACGGACTTGCGCCGATTTTTTTGATCTCTTCCACCACTCTGCGGGCGAATATGGGACGGATGAAGGCACTGTTTCCCTTTTCGCCGAAATGAATCTTGACGGCCGTCAGATCGCCCTCAGAGACGCTTTTCTGTAACCCGGCCATCAGCAAAAGTTTACTGATTTTGTCGAACAGGTTTTCCTTATGGCCGGCGCGCATATCTGCAAAATAGACCTTGCTCATGTCAATGCTCCCTGATGTGTGAATTTGGTTAAAATATTGGGGAATTAGATTGATTCCGGACGTGAGGCCCCGATTGTCACCACCTGCTCGCCAGCAGCAACATTGACATCGTCAGCTACATTGAGCTTTACTCCGCCGGTAGTACTCAGCCCCAGAGCCAGGTGACCCATCCTGCGGCAGCGTTCCGAAAGCTCCCGGAAGGTTTCAGCCCTGGTGAGCGGAGTGAAGTAGATCTGCTGGCCGCCTCTGGCGCTGAACAGGTCGGCGATGACGGCCTGAACGCCCGGATTGAGGAGCTCCTGGCTGATGAAGAGCGAATCGAAGCGGGCGCTGCATACCACCCGGTCGCTACCGGCTTTGCGCAGCAGTTCCTCCGAGGCGGGGTCGGCGCATTCGACGACCGTATGCACGGTGCGGCAGCGGGCTTCGATAGCCAACGTTATCGCCACGTTGAGGTTATCGGAAACCGGATCACCCGGAGTGCGGCAGAGCACAATTGCGTGAGAAGCATTATCAAGGCCAGCCCTATTCAGAGTCTCGTCGCGAGCCGGATTGCCCCGTACAAAATGAACTCCGCGCTTCTGCAGTTCCGGCGGCAGCTCTTCCAGATGTTCGTCAATCAGTACAACCTGACCATGCTGGTCGAAGCTGGAATCAAGAGACAACTCCTCCAGCACCCTCTGGACCTTGGCGAGTCCGGGGAAATTGAATATAACAAGATGGTTTTTCAGGTTGAAGGACGACATGCCTCTTACCTCCCTGGTTTTGGATGTTACCAGTGCAGCTGCTACAAGCGAAAGAGCATACCCCAGCAGTCCGATACCGACTACCATAATCGGCCACCCCACCAGAAAGCGGCCACCCAATGACTTGGGGAAGAAATCACCATAACCGACCGTGGCAATAGTTACGATGGTGTACCAGAACCCATCACCCCAGGTCAGATCAGGATTGCCCGGCAGTTCGAAGTAGAGGAATCCGCTGGCGCCGTAGAAAAGAACCGTCAGCATGAGAGCCAGAACACGAACCGGTTCCGGTGGATTGCGGACCATGTTTTTCATGAAATAGGGGATCAGTTGTGTCATCATTGACTTTGCCCCCGCCATTCATTGATCATGGCTATCGCCCGTTCACTCGCGGCGGTACTGGCCCACAGCCCTCTGCGGCCTGCTCTGGCCAGCCCCTGTTCCTGAAGGTAATTCTGCATGGAAGGGAAGGGATAGACCGTGTAAACAAGAACCAGACCCTGTTTAACCAGATGCAGGGCAATGTCCTGATCATCGGCAAAAAGTGTGGCCAGATAACGGCCGTTCTTGTCCTTGGGGGTGATGTTAAGCAATACACGCACCGGCCGGTCCGTCATCAATCGCTGAAGCGCTTCCACGGCAGCCTGGCCGAAGGGCGTAACAACATCCTTCTCCACTTTGGCATTGAATGACTTTATGCCGATTAACCTTACGGTAACCGGTTCCTGCCCCTCGCGAGCAACCTGAACAGTATCCCCGTCAATTACCTTTACCAGACGCACAAGATCGCCACTGTCGATTTTACCGCTGCCGGCCTGCACACTTTTACGCTGCTTTTCGGCGTTCAGACCGAAAAAGAGCGACGCTGAGAGCAGTACCAGAATCAATGACCAGAATATCGCTGTTGATCTGTCCATGGCTACCCTATCAAATGTATTGATTAACCAATGAAACGCAGTTTACCGTCAGCTGAAAAAATTGCAAGCAGAGAGATAAACTCAAAAAGTGATAATCCGGTATTTGAGGATCGACTCTTTATTGACGCTGATTACGGTGGGTGCTATCGTTATTCACGAATGAAGTAGAGATTCTGACAGGGGGAATCTTTAGATAATGGGATCTGAAACAGTCGAAATCAGAGAATTTGCTTCATACGGTTATCAAGTCGACAGTTCGCTGGGCAAGTTGACCGCCATCGCGGTGGGAACCGCATTTGTTTCTTTACCACTCTCAGGAATATTTACTGAATGGTTTCTTCTGCTCCTGCTTATACCGGCAGGTATTTTCATTTATATTAAGCGAACAGGCATCAGCAAGCCGCTCCTGATCGGCAGTCGCTACCTCATTGTGGGGGATCGGATCGTTTACTATCAGAACGTCACTCAGGCGCGTCTGGATGAAGAGAAGCAGACTCTGACTATCAGCACAGACAGAAGTAAAAATCTGGTGATAGCCGCCGAAAAATTTCCTACCAACGCCCGTAAAACTTATAAAATCAAAGCAAACAAGACCGCCAAATTCGAGAAAGTAACCGGCCGGATATTAGACCGGCTGAGAGTGGCTGCGCCCGAAATTCTGGTGCCGTGAGACGGTAATGACACCGGAGCTCTTCAACTCACATATCCATCTCCTCTACGTGCCGACCCTGGCCTGCAATCTGGGGTGCAGTTACTGTTATCTGGGGGATCAGACCGGCAGGGCTGCATTCAAGAAGGACAGCGGCAGAGCGGTTGCCACCCTGCGGCAGGCACTTGACTCCTTTCTGGTGGCGGGGGTGTTGCCGTTCAATGTCTCCCTGCATGGCGGAGAGCCGACCATGCTGCCGCCGGCGCTTCTTGAGGAATTATTTACCCTGATCCGCACACACTACCTGGAACATTTCGACCAACTGAATGCAAGAGGATTCAGGAAGTCGTATCCCCATATTAAAACCAACCTGTTCAACTTCCATAAACTCTATGACCTGTTTGACCGTCACAGGGTATCGATCAGTGCCAGCATCGATCTGCCGCTCTCCCTGCACGAGCGCTACCGCACAACCAAAGGGGGCAAGCCCTGGCTTACGCAGACTCTGGAGAATCTGCGGCTGCTGGCGCGTTACCCCCACGCAGCGAAGATCTCCTCAACACTGTACCGCGAACATCTGGATGACATACCGGCTCTGATCGCCGATATCTGGAAGATTCACCGGGAAATCGGTTTCGATATGAATAATTTCAATTTCATGTTCGGGTTCGAGGCCGCTACACATTCCAGCGGCCAGGGACGCAGGCTGCAGATGGTGCCGGATGAGATGCAGGTGCGTTTCTACGAAGCGATGCGTGAAGAGTTTGCGGGTTCAGAGCTAGAGGAGGGTTTCCGCAGAAACTGGTTTGACGAATTCAAGCCTTCCTACTGTACCAACGCCTTTAACTGCGGTGAGCGCTTTTTTCTGCTGCAGTCGGACGGCGAAATTTTCTCCTGCGTGCGGGGGCAAGGTATTGCTGGTTGCCATTACGGCAACATCCTGCATGACAGTGTGGAGGATATTCTGGCAGCCGGCCGCTCAAAGATATCTGCCCTGCATCAGCAGGCCGGGTTTGATAAGGAGTGCCGCACTTGTGATTATCTTCATCTCTGCCACACCGGCTGCCCGGTGGTCAAGATGTCCACAAAAAGTGCTAAATCCTACACCTGTGCCTTGCAGAAGGCGATTTACCGCGACAGCCCCATTTCCTACCCACCGGCCAGAGATGCGGATGAACAACTGGAGCGGTTCCGGGAATATGTGTCAGGTATGCATCCGGCGCTGCTTTTTGAGGAAGATCATCGTAAGGCGCCTGAAAACGGCCCCCGGATTGTGCTGCCCAATGATTTTGGCGAGGAAAAGAACTCTCTGATTGAGCTGATAGCAGCAGATCCATTTTTGCAGGAACTTTACAGTGACCGGGCGGTAATCATCGAAATCAACAGTGAGCGCCATCCGCTCCGCTCACAGATCCTTAAGAACACTCGTGATCTCTTCTCTATCAGAGGATCGGATAGGGTCATCCTGCATCTGCGCCGCTCACTGTTTTCAGTCAACTGCGCCGAGCCGGTGCGCAACACTCTCTACCTGCAGATGCTGCGCGATACCGCCGTGGTCTACGGGGATGAACAGCGCAGCAAGCAGGAGCATCTCTTTACGCACCAACTCTTCAATGATTTTATGGAAACCAGCCATCTCGATGATGAGTTCGTGATGTCCGATATCTGCGGCATTTTGCAACTGCACCGGGACAGGTACCTGAAAGGTGTTTTGAACAATCTGTTTGTTACCACCGGCTACCTGAGGGAGTACCATTACCAAAAGCAGAAGGCCAACGCCTATTACCATATTCAGGCTATCAACCTGCCGTTCCAGAATTTCGAATTTTACTGGGACGAATGAAAGAAGGGATCTGTCATGTTTACGAAAGACCTGCAGCGCAATGCTTCAATGGTGGAGAGGTTTCTGAACATGGCCGGCGTGCCGGACGACAGGAAGAGAACTGCCATGGAGGAGGAAATGGTAAGCCGCATATCTGATGATCACGCTAAAAAGCCGTTCCTCGTGCATTCTCAAAAGAGTGTGCTTCTCTACAATAACAATATGGTTGTGAAAAATTATCCCGTGGACTCTTCACAAAATGACCAGGTACTGCATTGTGACGGCCGGAAAATATCGATTCTCGACAAGGACGCCTTTCTGAGTGGCAGGAATATCCTTATTATCGGTGCTGCTGCGGCGCTTGGAGCGGGGGCAGTAATGGCCAGTGACGCCGAGGCCAGAAGGCGGGCGCAGGTTTCTACCAGTACGGATTCGTCCTTTAACAATAATAACAATAACAACAATAACAATAACAACAATAACAACAATGGATGAATCCTGCCATTAGTGTTCTCCCTCCCAGAAAACACCTCTGAAATGTAAATAATTGACCGGCGTCAAATTATATCCGTAATAGATGGTATACTCTTCCTGTACACATTAACCGGAATCATTCGGGTTTACTCGAATACAAACAGGGAGGAACTGACATGAGTATGTTTTGTAATCAATGCGAGCAGGCAGCAAACGGAGTCGGTTGTAACATTTCAGGAGTATGCGGCAAGAAGCCGGATGTGGCGGCACTGCAGGACCACCTGCTGTACGGCCTGAAGAGTCTGGCGCTGTATGCCGACAAGCTGGGGCGCAACGCCGAGATCGACCGCTTTACAATCGAAGGGCTCTTCACCACGGTAACGAATGTGGATTTTGACGCCGACAAGATCGGCGGTCTGATCAGGCAGTGCTACCAGTTGAAAGAGAAGGCTAAAGCCGCTGCCGGTGTGACACTGTCCGGTCCGGTGGCTGACTGGAAACCGGCCGATGACCTGGCCGGCATGGTAGCTCAGGGAGAGGCTCACGGCCTCAGCACGTTGAACGCCAACGAAGATATTCGTTCCGTAATTGAAATTCTGACCCTGGGTCTTAAGGGTATGGCGGCTTATATGGATCACGCCATGATTCTTGGCAAGACCGACGATGAGGTAATGGCCTTCTTCCAGAAAGCTCTGGCGGCCACGACCGATGCCAACCTGGGACTGATGGATTTCGTCGGCCTCTCGATGGAGTGCGGCAAGCAGAACCTGACCGTCATGGGTCTTCTCAATACCGCCCATACCGACGCGTACGGCCACCCGGTTCCGACTGCGGTGCAGCTCGGCACCAAAGCCGGAAAAGCCATTCTGGTAACCGGCCATGACCTCAAGATGCTGGAAGAACTGCTCAAGCAGACCGAAGGCAAGGGTATCAACATATACACCCACGGTGAGATGCTGCCGGCTCACGGCTATCCAGGCCTGAAGAAATACACACACCTGGTCGGCAACTTCGGCGGCGCATGGCAGGACCAGGCCAAAGAGTTCGTCAATTTTCCCGGGGCGATCATCTTCAACACCAACTGCATCCAGAAACCTTCCGACAGCTACAAGGACCGGCTCTACACCTGGGGTCTGGTGGCCTGGCCGGACGTCAAGCATGTCGACGGCTGGGATTTCTCGGCAGTCATCAACAAGGCGCTTGAACTGCCCGGTTTCCCTGACAACCCCGGACAGGAAATTCTGACCGGTTTCGGCCACAATGCGGTTCTTGGCGTTGCCGACAAAGTCATCGCCGCCGTCAAGTCCGGCGCTATCAAGCACTTCTTCCTGATCGGCGGCTGCGACGGCGCCAAATCAGGCCGTAACTACTATACCGAATTTGCCGAAAAGCTTCCTCAGGATACCGTAATACTGACGCTGGCCTGCGGCAAATACCGCTTCAACAAGCTGGAGTTCGGCGACATCGGCGGCATTCCGCGCCTTCTGGATGTCGGACAGTGCAACGACGCCTATTCTGCCATCCAGATCGCTGTGGCGCTGGCAGGCGCATTCGAGTGCGGGGTGAACGACCTGCCGCTTTCGATGATCCTTTCCTGGTACGAGCAGAAAGCGGTTGTTATCCTGCTGACACTTTTCAGTCTGGGCATCAAGAACATCAAACTCGGACCGACTTTGCCGGCATTCATAACACCGAATGTGCTCAACTTCCTGGTTGAGAATTTCAACATAGCACCGATTACGACCGCTGAGGCAGATATCAAGTCGATTCTGGGGTAATTGGAGACAGATTAAAACAGTGCACCTTTGAACGCCTCGCAGGTAGCTGCGGGGCGTTCATTCTTGATACAACGCAATCCTGCCAGGGAGGAGTTATGGATAAACTGATACAACAGCTGGTAGATAATGCTCCGGACGCGATTCTGATATCGGATCGTTCCGGGATTATCCGTTACTGGAACAGCGGGGCGGAGCAGATGTTCGGCCACACAGCCGCTGAAGCCGAAGGACAGTCGCTGGATCTGATCATTCCTGAAAATCTGCGGAGTCGTCACTGGGAAGGGTATTGGCGGGTGATGGCGTCAGGAGAGACAAAATACAAAACAGGTCTGCTCTCTTCACCGGGTGTCCGCAAGGACGGCAGCCGTGTTTCACTGGAATTCAGCATGGTTGTGCTGCTGGATGAGGCTGGCGCTATGCAGGGATGTGCCTCTATCATGCGGGACGTGACTGAACGCTGGAAAAAGGAGAAGGAGTTGAAGGAGCGTTTGGTGGCGTGTGAAACAAAGCTGGCTGGATAAGCTATCCGTAATCCCAAGAAGGTCTTCACATGCGATCAGTAAGACTCAAAAATTCCATAATCCTTCTTACCATGTTCCTGATGTTTCCGCTACCGGCTCTGGCCATACCCGCCATTACCTGCCATTGTTTCAAAGACCGCTCCTATGAACCGGCCCGTCCTGCTGCGGCTGACCCTTATTTTCTGGCCACAGTTCAAAATACATTTTTTGCAGTCGTATTTAATGTCGACAAGAAGGCGATAGTGATGAAAAAACAGCAGGGAACGTCTCCGGATGATCTGTGGATCGCCTACTGGATCGCATCCAAAACCGGTACTTCAGCGGAGAAGTTGCTTCAGATCAAACATACATCCGCGGCATGGAAGGATGTTGTCGGGTCACAGCAAATTCCGACCAGAGATCTTGGAGCTGTTTTCACACGCCAACTGAACTCGGCTTCTTCATCCACCCTGCTGGCAGAGACGGTAGTCAACGACATATTCCTGCACTATCAATTGCTTGGTGATTTGGAATTAACGGCAGTTCGTCACGCTGGGGCTTCCAATCAGGAATTGATTATTTCTACCGTCATCGCCACCAAGGCGCGACAGCCGGTCAGGCAGGTTTATCTCGATGTAAAAAAAGGAGCCAAAACATGGGGAGCATTTCTGGCAGCGGCAAAGATTGATACCAAAAATCTGCAGCAGGAGTTGTCAAACGTACTGAAACTGCAGCCGCAGTAGCGCGTTGAGTTATAAATTGCCGAGGAGTTGAAAATGGTTCGAAGTCTGCTTTGAGAGCTAGCGCCACCGCTTGATTGTTCTGCGGTAGTGCTTAAGCAAACGACGGCACAATTTTAATTAAATTGTCGTTTGACATGAAACACAGATATGTTAGCATGTAACCACGTTTTACAAACGTCTTAGATTCTTGCAGTTATAACTGTACGTAAGGCAATTGCACCACTATCTTTCAAAAGGAGGATTAATCGATGCTCAAGAGAATTGTCGTGTTGGCTGTGGCGGTTGGATTGCTTTGTTCTGCAGCTATGGCAGGTGCGGAAGAGCGGGCAAGCAAGAAAGATGCTGAAGCAATGGTCAAGAAGGCAGTTGCAGCCTATAAAGCCGGCGGAGAGAAGTCTTTTGTCGATTTTACGGCACCCAGTAAAAAATTCGTCAGCAAGGATCTTTACATTGTAGCGTACGATTTTTCAGGGAAGTGTGTTGCTCATGGGCAGAATGCCAAACAGGTCGGCAAGGATCTGATCGGCATGAAAGATCCGGACGGCAAGGCTTTTGTCAAGGAGCGTGTTGATCTGGCCAAGGCCAAAGGAAGTTTCTGGCAGGAATATAAATTTACCGATCCACTAACTAAAAAAGTGCTTCCAAAAGTAATGTACTGTGAAAAGGGTGATGACAAGGCGATTATCTGCGGCGGAGTTTACAAAGAGTAATCGCATCTCACATGTGCGGGGCGCTGTTTTAAGGCGCCCAGCATTTCATCCTTCTGGAGATAATAGCTAATTTCTTCATCCATTGTTGAGTTCCCCTCCGGAGGCCCTCCATGACATCCATCTTCTCGCGTATGAATATGGCCAGCAAGCTGTTTGTATCGCCCTTTGTCTGTCTGCTTTTCATGATCCTCTCCGGCGCTGTCTCTTTCTGGGGTATGCGTATGCAGCAGGCAACCATTGAAGAGATGCATTCGGTCCGCTTCGCTAATTACGCCAAGGTCGGAACCATCAAGAGTGACACTGACAGCATTCACACCAGTCTGTACCGGCTGATCACGCTGTCCAAGGCCGGTTTTGATCAAAAAAAACTTGAGGCGGAAATAAAAGGGATTCAGGCTCTTCTGTCAAAAACAGTAGCCAATTTCAAGGGGATGTCAGGAGATACAAAGCTAAAGGCAGAGGAACAGAAGTTTGTGACTGAAATCCTTGCCACACTAGCGGCATATTCCAAGGACGCTACTGATATGCTGGATATGATGGAATCTGATGTCAATGCTGCCACAATGTATATGAGTCAGGCGGACGAGAAATATGCTGTTATGGAGAAAAAGATCGGCGAGTTCATGAAGCTGGAAACTTCGCTTAACGACACAAGCCATGAGCAGTCAATCAGTGCCAGCCAAAGGGTTCTGATGATCCTGGTCGGTGCCATAGTTTTTTCGCTGATTGCGACAATTGCACTCAGCTATCTGGTTAACCGGGTCATAATGGCTCCCATTCGCAGCACAGTGCAGGTAATAGAATCCATGGCCGGTGGCGATCTCACAAAGCGTATTGATGTTCACTCGACAGACGAAATCGGCAACATGGCCAGTCATATGAACATGTTTATCGATTCGCTACAGGACACCATCCGCTCGTTTGCCAACAATGCCGTCGAGCTTGCTTCTGCATCGGCCGAGTTGAGCAGCACATCCGATCAGATGGCTCTTGGTGCGGAGCAGGTAGCCAATCAGTCAACCGCCGTTGCGACTGCCGGAGAAGAGATGACCGCCACCAGCAGGGATATTTCTCAAAACTGTCAGATGGCCGCAGATAGCTCAGTTGCGGCTATGGCAGCCGCCAAATCCGGTTCTGCAGTAGTTGGCCAGACTGTTGCGGTTATGGGCAAGATTGCCGAGCGGGTGCAGTTGACGGCCAAGACCATTGAAGGCCTCGGTACCCGTAGCGACCAGATCGGGGCTATTATCGGAACGATTGAAGACATCGCCGACCAGACCAATCTGCTAGCGCTTAATGCGGCCATTGAGGCTGCGCGGGCCGGGGAACAGGGGCGTGGATTTGCCGTTGTCGCTGATGAGGTTCGTGCGCTGGCAGAGAGAACGACCCGGGCCACCCGTGAGATCGGGGACATGATCAAGTCAATCCAGACCGAGACACGTAGTGCTGTCGGGGAGATGGAGGCGGGGGTGCGTGAGGTGCAGCAGGGGACCGGCGAAGCAAGCCGTTCCGGAGATGCCATTCGTCAGATACTTGATCAGATCGAGGCGGTGAATATGCAGGTCAACCAGATAGCAACTGCCGCCGAGGAACAGACCGCAACAACAAGCGAGATCTCCGGTAATATGCACCAGATAACAGATGTCGTCCAGCAGACCTCGCGCGGTGCACAGGAGTCGTCCGCAGCCGCTCATCGCCTGTCTGCCCTGGCGACGGAGCTGCAGCAGGCGGTGTCGCGCTTCAGAATCAGCTGATAAGATCACAAATTCTAAGGTATTGAATGCGAAGGCCGCTCCATCACTGGGCAGCCTTTTGTTCCGCTAATTCAGCTGAACTGTCTACCACAGCAGCTCGCGATCGGATATAAACTCCCTGTTTAAAGCGCTGAGCGGATCCCGGAATCTCACCGATTTTGCGATGAGTTGTAGTGGTCTGTTTAAGTCATCCTCACGCTCCTCCTGCAACACCGGGTAATATCTGTCATTCAGTATCCCGAATCCAAGACCGCTCATGTGAACCCTGAGCTGGTGGGATTTGCCGGTGTGCGGCTGCAGAACAAATAAGGCGTGATCTCCTTTGATATCCACCAGATTGATGATCGACCTGGCATTTACCTTACCGGATACGGACTTCATCCGGAACCAAGGCTCTCCCCGCTCGATCCTGTTCTCAATATCCCATGAAGCTGCTTCCTGAAGCGGTTGGCAGGTTGAGATGGCCTGATATGTTTTTTCGATCTGAGCATTCATGAATAATTTTCCATAGGTGCCCCTGCTCTTTCTGTTGACTGAGAACAGAACAATTCCGGCGGTTTCACGATCTATGCGGTGCAGCGGTGCCAATTCCTCGATTCCGGTGCTGCGCCGCAAGCGGTTGAGAAGACATTCGTCAACATATCGTCCCCCTGGCGTGACTGGAAGAAAATGAGGCTTGCAGGCCACCAATAGATTGTCATCCTGAAAAATAATTTTCTCGGGAAATGGTATGACCGGTTCTGCCGTTACCTCTCGGAAATAATGAATCCGCTTCTGCGGAGTGTATTCGGTTTCCAGCGTTATCGGGTTTGCGTAATCATCGAGCAGTTTTCCGTCGCGCATCCGTTTTTCCCAGACTTCGATCGGAATTGCCGGGAATCTGCCACTCAAAAAAGCAAGTATGGAAGGGTACGGTTTTTCAATCTTCGGCATGGTAACTACGGAAGGGTGCTTGGAAATGGCCATCTATTCTCCCTCATCCAGATGGTGCAGTCGGTATCAGGAATGATTTACAGGATGTGTATCGCGACAGGCGACATACAGAGCCAGAGCCAGTGCCAACAGGGCTGCTGAAACTCCAAAACCACACTGATAGGCCGACAACGGTAACGCACCGTCGGCGGATGGCTTCCAGCAACCCATGATAAGTCCGGTCATCTGCTGGAACACGGCTGCACCAAGAATTACGAAAAAATTCAGGGCTGTCAGGGCCGTGCCGGCGATGGAGAGCGCAAACGATTCTTTAACCTGTGTGTAGAGGATGTAGAGGGCGGCACTGCTGAATCCGAGCAGCCAGCATTGTAACACCAGACCCCAGAAGGGAAGCGGCAGATGCAGGACCAGGCTGGAAAATAGCAGCAGCATGACTCCCAGACCTGCCAGTACAAGCGGCTTACGCCGTCCCAGCCTGTCAGACCAGCGGCCCCATAGCGGCGCGCCGCAGACCACACCGACAGGAATTGCCAACAGTACATTGCTGGCGGCGGCCTTGCTCATTCCGTATGTATGAATCAGAAATGGCACCCCCCATAAGCCCTGGGCCGCTATGAGTGCACCGTACGAGGCGAAGCCAAGCGGGGCCAGACACCAGAAGACGCCGCTCCCGAATACGGTTCGCAGGCCGGCCAGTATATCGGAGAAAGATGGAGGCGCAGGTGATGGAGTGCCGTCCCGTTGCGGCGGTCGGTCGCGTGCAATCAGGTACATACCGGCCGCCAGCAGCAGGGTGACTGCTGCCATGCAGCCGCAGGCACCGCGCCATCCAAGCTTGTCACTAAGCCAGGCCAGTGGCGTGGCGGCACCGATGCCGCCCAGATTGCCGATAGCGATCAATATTCCCGACAGAGTTGCAAATTCATGCGGGGAAAACCAGGTGGTAAGAATTTTTAGAGAGCCCATCAGAACCGCAGCCATACCAAATCCGATTCCGGCTCGAGCCAGAATTGCCATCGCACCGCTGTCCGCCATCGCAAAAATAACCGCACTTACCGCACCAAAACAGGTCAGCAGGCTTATGACGATACGGGGACCGAAGCGGTCCAGAAACGGCCCCATCGGTAACTGTGCCAGACCGAAGGAGTAGAAGAAGGCTCCACCCATCAATCCCAGCACCTCCGGGGAGAGTGTCAGATCACGTGCCAGATCGCCGGCTATGACTGCGTTAGAAACGCGCCAGAAGCCGGAGATGACGTAGGTACTTCCGCACATGGCGAAAATATACCAGCGATATGAAGAGGAGTTTAAAAAACTCATGCACATGAAATCATGCCATCCCCGTTAAAAATTCAATACTCAATTGTAAAGAATCATGATATTTTGCCTGAATGTGAGCCGCTTAGACTTTAGCATGGTGCCGGAATCAGTGCTATTACATTTCCGCTAATTCCAATTTCATATCGAGGCCCGTTCTTTGTTGGCTCGTCTTTGGTTGCTCAACGTACTGAAAAGTTCGCCTTGCAGCCTCAATCCTTACCGCCTTGATATCATCCCTGACCTGGAATTGGTATAACTTGTCGGCAACAGCACAAACTTAATAACGAGGCATATGGAACATGACCAAAACCACTTACGTAATCGGACACCGGAATCCAGACACCGATTCAATCGCCTCTGCAATTGCCTATGCGGATCTCAAGCAACGCACCGGCCATCCAGATACCCTGGCCGCCATGGCCGGCATACCCAATCCGCAGACCCGCTATATTCTGGATCGTCTTGGAATTCCCGGCCCGCTTTTTCTGGCGGATGTTCACCCCAAGGTGCGCGATACCATCAATCGTCAGGCGATAACGATTGCCCCGCATGCTTCAGCCTACGAGGCTCTTGAACTCTTTAAAAAAAGCGGAGTACGTGTTCTGCCGGTGGTTGATGAAACCAATAAACCGTGTGGTGTTCTGTCGCTGCAGCGCCTTTCAGAGAGTTATCTGCTGCCGAGCCGTGAAAAGCTGCGACAGGTAACGACCAGTCTGACGTGTCTGGCCAGAACACTTTCAGGCGCGTATGTGTGCGGCGGCCGGGAAGATTTTCAAATTACCCTCAAGCTGTTTATCGGGGCCATGCTGGAGGAGTCTTTCACCAGCCGTATAGAGGGGCATGCTTCCTCTGATCTGCTCATAATGACCGGAAATCGCCGGACGATCCAGCAGGCGGCCATTGAGCGGGGCGTAAGAGTGCTGGTGGTGACCGGAGGACATGCTCTTGAGGATGGCTTGATCGAGCTGGCGGCGGCAAAAAATGTGGCGGTGCTGCTGACCCCTCATGATACAGCCACAGCCGCCTGGTTGGCGCGCCTTTCCACGCCGGTTTCGTTCCTGGCTGAGGATAAATTTACTGCGATCGGCGTCGGTGAATCACTGGCCAGTCTGCGCCAGAAGCTGATGGCAACAAATGAACCGGCCCTGCTGGCACTGGAGGAAGATGGAGCTCTGGCGGGGGTAGCTACCAAGTCATCACTTCTGACACCGCTTCCTTACGGTTTGATTCTTGTTGATCACAACGAACTTGGCCAGGCGGTACCGGGCGCGGAACAGGTTGAAATTACGGAGGTCATTGATCACCACAAGCTGGGTAACAGCCACTCTAACTCGCCGATAGCCTTCATTACCGCACCGGTCGGCAGCACCTGCACTCTGGTGACAGGCCGCTACAGGGAATGCGGCATAAAGCCTGACAGGAGCATGGCCGCACTTCTGATGGCCGGCATACTGTCAGACACGGTAATTCTCAAGTCACCGACTACAACTGAAAGCGACCGCCAGGCGGTAATCTGGCTGGAAGAGTTGGCCGGTATCACTGCTGCGGATTTTGGACATGACATTTTTGCTGCCTGCAGTTCACTGAAAAATTACGGATCGGTAGAGCGGGTGGTATCGGCCGATTTTAAAGAGTTCAAACACGAAAAGCACACTATCGGGATCGGTCAGGTCGAGGTAGTCGGATTCGATGAATTCTACGGAATGAAAGCGGATCTGCTTTCAGCTCTTGCAGATGTCAAACGGCGCGACAATCTCTTTATTGCCGGGCTGATGGTAACCGATATCACCACCGAGACGACACTTTTTCTGGTGGAAGGGTTCACCCGCATTGCTCATGTCATGGAGTATCCACAGCTTGAGCCGCATCTGTATGAATTAAAAAACGTCATGTCCCGCAAGAAGCAGATGGTGCCGCATTTGCTGAAGATTCTGGCCAGGGTCTGACCGATGACGCCCAGAGCCCTACGTCCCATGTCTGATACCGAAATCATTCTGGATCGGTTCCGCGATATTTTCCTGGTTCAGTGGGAAGAACTGCTCGATTTGAGGCAAAAAGTACTGAAAACATCCGATCCGGATGACATACACGACCTGCGGGTGGCATCGCGTCGTTTCAGGGCAATAATGAGACTGTATGAACATCTTACCCGGTCTGAATCTAATGCGAAGCTTAATAAAAACGTCCGTAAACTTACGCAAACTCTGGGCGGACTGCGAAATATCGATGAAGCGCTGTTATTCTTCCGCTCCAGGACGTCGTCAGGTTTTTCGGCTGATCATCCAATTTTCAAAATTCTTTCTGAAGCCCGCGCTCTTGAATTAAGCCGGATCAGCGCTGCACTCAAGACGTTCAATCACCTGCAGCTCGATATTGTGGTGCGAGGTTTGGCGGCTGGGTTTACACCGGAATGCACTCCGGCCGGTGAAAAGGGTTCTCTTCCAGCCTGCTTTTCCGACCTTTCCATCGAACTTTATAAACCGATATACCGGCTTTCAGCTGTTTCAACGGTACCGAATCAGCATGAATCACGCCATGCCCTGAGGATCGGCATCAAAAAGTGGCGCTACTTTCTGGAGATCGCAGCCCAGGTTCTGGATTGCGACTACACCCCTGTATTGAGGCTGCTCAAGGATTATCAGTCTGTTCTTGGCCGCATGAACGATATCGCAGAGTTTGCTGTTCTCTGCCGGAATCTGGCGCTCCCGCTCTCAGAACAGGAATTTGTCAGTGAGCTTCTAGAAACTGAAGATGAGCTTCTGTTGGGTGAGTTTATCAAGCTGGCGGAGTTGAAGCCTCTGACTTACACGTTCAAGGTGAAGTGATATTGCTACTCTTTGCGGACTCTCCCGGCCTCTGTCTCAAGGCTGGTTGCGACAAAATAATAACCAGCCGCTATGAGAATGGTTATGACGGCTACGCTGTATGCGAGTGATTCGCCCTGCCAAAGTCCGGCAAACCACTTGTTGAGGTCATTGGCGACCAGAGCGGCCTTGCCTCCCATCCGCTCAAGCTCATATGCAAATTTTTTTGATTTTTCAAACTCGGCGAAAGGATTGTTCGGGGCTTCCCCGGCGGTCAGATAAATAATCAGTGCGCTGCAAAAGCCGGTCAGCAAAATAGCCGCAGTGGTTGTATAGCAGCGTTTTCGTGGATCGGAAATATTATTTACAGGTTTCACTGATCCATCATTCTTATCATCAGGTCCCTCAATTCATTCGGATTGTAGGGTTTATTAACAAACTCCGCATACTGGTCACTGTCAATAGTATCTGCTAGTGATTCGGCGCTGTACCCGCTACAGATGATAATTGGCAGGGTTGCGTTAATTTTGCGCAGCTCGCGGTAAACCTCAGAGCCTCCCATAACGGGCATAATCAGATCCAGCAGGATTAAATCTATCTCGCTGCTACGCTTCCGGTAGACTTCTAAGGCTTCAAGTCCATGCTCAGCAGTGATGGCTGTCAGGCCAAGTGTCTCAAGCAGGGCGGTTCCCATTTCACGCAGAACCAGTTCATCTTCAACCAGCAAAATTGTGCCGCTTACTCTATTGGTGGGAACTGTTTCAATAGAATTCATTTGCACAGAATCGGTTGAATACGGTACAGGAAACAAAATCCTGAAGGACGTGCCCAGGCCCGGAGCGCTTTTCAGTTGCAACATGCCGTTGTGCGCTTTAATTATCCCGCTTATGGCCGACATGCCCAATCCGCGTCCGGTACTCTTAGTTGTGTAGAATGGCTCGAAGATCCGTTTCTGTGTTTCTTCATTCATTCCGCTGCCATTATCAGTAACCTCCAGACAGGCATAAATGCCGGCAAGAATGACGGTTCCAAAAAAATCTGTTTTGTTATGATCAGCCTCTATGGTTTCTTTTGTCAGCGAAATTCTTATTGTGCCGCTGGCGTCGCCGATGGCCTCGGCCGCATTGATAATCAAATTCATCACAATTTGCTGAATCTGTGCGGAGTCGCCCAGAATGTTAGGGATCCGTTGATTCAGATCAAGCACAATAGCCACGTTTTTCTTGATGGCGGACTGAAGCATCCTGGTGACTTCATCCACAAGCAGCCACAGGTTGATGCGTGTCTGGATCAGCGGGCTCTTGCCGGCATATGTCAGCATCTGCCGGCACAGGTCGGCTGCACGGCTTCCGGCCGCTTCAATCTGTTCGAAGGATGCTTTATAATCCTGAGCCGATTCCGGGTCCTGTCTGGCTATGTAGCAGTGACCCATTATGACAGTCAGGATGTTGTTAAAATCGTGGGCGATCCCACCGGCAAGTACGCCAAGGCTTTCCAGTTTCTGGGCCTGATGGAACTGTTGTTCGAGTATAATCTTTTCAGTTTCGGCCTTTTTAATCTCAGTTATGTCATTCACTGATGTGACCCGGACCGCCCTACCTTTGAAGTTCATCTTGTTTCCGCAAATCAGCGCGGGAAACGTCGAGCCATCTTTGCGCAGCCCGGTGACTTCAAAAGGAAACTCGCAATCGGCTGACACAATTTGAATCACACTGTCGCGCTCATCCGGAACAATTAGTTCTGTAATGAGCATTCCCTCAGATTCTTCCGCGGAATATCCAAAAATCTCTTCAGCACGTTTATTTTGCTCCAAGCAACGTCCATTCTCAGAGATGAAAATGGCTTCAAAGGCTGCATCGCTTAAACATCTAAACTTTTCGCGACTCTCCGCAATGATGGTTTCAGAGCGCTTCATTTCAGTGATATCGCGGATACTTTCAATAGCCCCAATAATGTTCCCGGACGAATCACGCAAAGGTGAAGCTTTGACAAAAATCCAGGCGCCCTTGTTCTTGTACATGGCAGGGCAAAACACTTCTGCTGTGATGGAGTCTCCCTCACGATTGACTTTTAGATAACGGGCTGCAAGCTTGTCTTGATCTTCAAACACCAGATCCATCAACTGGGGCCGGGCTTCTCCGTAAAACGGAATCGTGTAGGCGTAGTCGCCTTTACCGATCATTTCAGCTGCCGGAACACCTGTCATCTCTTCTATGGCACGATTCCAAATGATGATGCGCTTTTCCAGATCTATGGCAAGGGTTGCATCAGGCAAAAAGTCAATTATGTCTCTAAGCCGCTTCTGGCTTTCCTCCAGTGCCTCCTCTGCCCTTTTTCGGTCCGTTACATCGCGGATTGATGCCTGGAGCATCAGCTTGCCACCGTCTTCAACGCGTGTCAGGAGTACATCCGCCTTAAACTCTTCGCCGCCGATTCTGCGGTGTGTCCATTCAAAAAAGTGGTAGCCATCCCTCACAACAGTTTCCATTATTTCTTTGGCCTTACGCTTTGAAGAACGGCCGTCCGGCTGGAGCTCCGGAGAAAAATCCCAGGGTCCGCGCAAAATAAAATCACTTTCATCTTTAGCCCAGAACATGTCCACAGAAGCCTGGTTGGCCGAGGTGAATTTCCATGATGGAGGTTCTATAATCATCAGTGCGTCACGCGAGTTATCGAATAAGCTGCGGAATTTTTCTTCGCTTTTCTGGAGATTCTCTTTTTGTAGTTGAAGCTGTTCCAAACCTGCTGCCATCTTTGCTGCATAAATTACATGATTTCTATAAGCCAGACCAAGCAGTACCAGGAGAGTCAAAGATCCCGCAATCCCGAACACGAGCATCTTCGTTTTAAATTTCTGCTGGTTATAACGCAGAATCAGTTCATCTTCACTCTGCACATGGTTTGAGACCAGTCTGCTGTAGTCGGTCCCGGTCATATATCGATTAATGATTGTTGCCAGCTTTTGGTGCTGTTCTGTTTTTCCGAGATAATAGGCGTATCTGCGTGGATACTCCGGAATGGTATAAGGCATTACCAGATCAACAAACTCGAGGTTGAAACGATCATCATGAAAAACATCCCTGTTCTGGAGCGCTACATCAACTTCACCATTTCTTACGCCCTGATAGAGTTCGATCTGGTTGGCATAATGAGTAATTTTAGCATTCGGAATTGTTGATTGTATGAATGGAATTATTGCTGAGGACTTGGTGACTCCAATCTTGTACGAAGCCAGATCCTGAGTGCGCATTATTCTGATACTGCCGGATTTTTTTACTATAGCTCCGTAATAGGTATCATAAAAACTGTTGGTGAATACGCCCTTTTTTGATCGCTCTTCAGTGAAACTTGTAGGCATGAGCAGATCTATCTGCTGCTTTTCGAAAAGCTCTACCTTATCCGCCCAGGACAGTTTTGAGTCATGCAAAAATTTATACTTGATGCCCAGTTTGTCGGCAATATGCCGGAATAGATCAACGCTCAATCCTTCAAAAGTGCCGGTTTTGGTGTCGTAGCTCGAAAGTGGGATAAAATTATCGTCTATCATCACCCTGAGAGGCTCGAGAGATTTGATAAGCTGGACTTCGTCATCATTAAGCAGAAAGTTTGGGTTCGGAACAATAAGATCGGCCAGATCGTTGGCAAGGGCTTCAAACGGGTGAAGCTGTGCAGTGAATACACAGGTAATTACCAATGAAAACAGCAAGTTTCGTAACCGGAGCATCTCCAGAATGTTTTTGAACCTACAGCTCACTGTTACCCCAAAGAAATAGACTTAACTAACAAATGTATTTTAATGTAACCTGCTATATATGGGTTTTCAAGGATTATGGCAACAATAAATCTCAGAAAACATTCTGGAATGCTTGAAAATATGGAGTTCGCTTCTGAGTGGCAACTTTCTGGAAAATGCTTTTTCATGTTCAAAGACGGTGATTCAATGCATAAAGTTGCATAAAGTTGTCAAAAGTATTGCATAAAAAAGGGGGCATCCGTGTAACGGCGCCCCCTCCAGTTTCAAGAAATTTATAATAGCTAGTCTACGGACTTCCTCAGGAAGGTAGGAATGTCGTACTGATCCTCATCTTCCTCAATAAAAGATACGGTCGGACGGATACGGGTAATATTTTCTGTTTTCTCACGATCACGCTGGAAGGTCGGACGGTCGAGTGAGCTTCTGCCGGTGGCATGTTTATCGGCAATTGCCAGGCTGTTCTTACGGAAGTCACGCCCTTTTTCGGTATCGAAACGATCGCCGAATCCGGTTGCGATTACTGTTACCTTGATTGTATCGCCCATTTCGTCATCCCTGACAACACCGATCTTTATGTTGGCATCTTCGTGTACCTTCTCATGGACAATACGGTTTACTGTGTTGTAGTCGTCCATTGTCATTGTGGATGAGCCGGTAATATTGACCAGCACCCCCTTGGCGCCGGAGATATCATTATCTTCCAGAAGCGGACTCGAGATGGCATTGCTGACAGCATCGGCGGCA
Source organism: uncultured Geobacter sp. (assembly GCA_964619855.1). Taxonomy (GTDB): domain Bacteria; phylum Desulfobacterota; class Desulfuromonadia; order Geobacterales; family Pseudopelobacteraceae; genus JACRCG01. The sequence continues at coordinate 23,307 of CAZUGI010000032.1, forward strand.
CGATTTTCTCCAGTACCGACACCGATACCCATCATTGCCATTCCGCGGACACTCATGACTGTTTTTACATCAGCAAAGTCGAGGTTCATAAGTCCGGTGGAGGTTATAAGCTCTGCAATTCCCTGAACCGCCTGCCGGAGAACATCATCCGACGGCTTAAATGCGTCGAACAGCGACATATTGCGGCTTGCCAGGCTGATAAGCCGATCATTGGGGATGATGATCAGCGAATCAACGTGCTTTTTGAGATCGTTTATGCCCTGCTCAGCCAATGCCGCACGGGCTTTGCCTTCGTAGGTGAAGGGCTTGGTAACGACACCGACGGTCAGTACGCCGGTTTCACGGGCTGCCTCAGCAATGACCGGCGCCGCGCCTGTACCGGTGCCGCCGCCCATTCCTGCTGCGATGAACACCAGATCAGAGCCTTTGATGGCTTCAACGAGTTGCTCTTTATTCTCGAGAGCGGCAGCGGTGCCGACCTCCGGTTTGGAACCTGCGCCAAGTCCCTTGGTCAGCTCACGGCCAAGCTGAAGCTTGACCGGAGCCTTGGATGTGCGCAGTGCCTGAGCATCGGTATTGGCAACAATAAAATCCACTTTATGTATATTACTGGTGATCATGGTATTTACAGCGTTTCCGCCGCCACCGCCTACCCCGATCACCTTAATAACAGCGCTTTGTTCAATTGCCTCATCAAATTCAAACATGCATTTTCCCCCTTCAGCAGTGGCAGTGATTCAAAAATCGTGGGAGAAATGTAACCTCAATTTTGATAAGAATCAAAGGAAAAAATAAAAAAAAATTGCGAAGAAAAGGTACCTTTAAAAAACAGACTGTTAGCTGATTAAACCCCTTCGAAGCAGATTCAGGTGAAAACAAAACAGGCCGTCTAGCGGTAAAATCCGATAAGCGGCCTGTCTCTATTTGTAATGAAAATAATATTAGAAAAATTCGCGGAACCAGGTCCTCATTCTTCCGAATACGGAGCCAAACAGATTTCCCTCCGGCTTGTTGGATGGGAATTCCCGTGCTCCCGAGTTACGGCTGCCATATACGACCAGGCCTACGCCGGTTGCATAAACCGGAGAGTTGACTACGTCTGTCAGGCCGCCGATATTTTGAGGCAGGCCGCGACGTACCGGCAGGTTGAATATCTGTTCGGCCAGTTCAGGCATTCCTTCCAGTATGCTGGTACCGCCGGTGATTACCACGCCGGACGCGATTGAATCTTCAAGGCCGGACTTAATGATCTCGCGGTTGACCAGAGTAAAAATCTCCTCAACGCGTGGGCCGAGAATCTCGCAGAGCACATTGCGGGAAAGCTCGCGCGGCTTGCGGCCGCCCACGCTGGGCACCTCGATTTTGTCCTCCTTGCCTACCAGCGAGGAGAGACAGCAGCCGAACTTCTGCTTGATTTTTTCAGCCTCGGCCATTGGGGTACGCAGGCCGACCGCGATATCGTTTGTCAGATGGTTGCCGCCCAGTGAAAGGACGGAGGTGTATTTTATTGCTCCTTCGGCAAAGATGGCAATATCGGTGGTTCCACCGCCGATATCGATCATGCAGACCCCCAGCTCCTTTTCATCGTCTGAAAGAACCGCATGAGATGATGCCAACTGTTCCAGTACGATGTCGGCCACATCCAGTCCGGCCCGGTTGCAGGACTTTACAATGTTCTGGGCACTGGCGACAGCGCCGGTAACGATATGTACCTTGGCTTCCAGGCGTACACCGCTCATGCCGAGCGGTTCCCGGATCCCGTCCTGCTCATCGATGATGAACTCTTGCGGAAGGATGTGCAGGACTTCTCTATCCATGGGGATATTGATAGCTTTGGCGGCATCTATGACCCGGCGCACATCTTCCTGAGAAACTTCACGATTCTTGATAGCGATGACACCGTTTGAGTTCAGACCTTTGATGTGTCCTCCGGCGATGCCGGCAAAGACGGATTTTATTTCACAGCCGGCCATCAGCTCGGCTTCGTCAATTGCTTTGCGAATTGCACCGACCGTACTTTCTATGTTGATGACTACACCTTTGCGCAGGCCGCTGGACGGACTGGTTCCTATTCCGACAATGTCGATGCCGTCTTCGGTGACATTGCCTACTATGGCGCAGATCTTGGTTGTGCCGATGTCGAGGCCTACGATCAGATTTTCCCTTTTTGTTGCTGACATACTCCCCCCTGCCACCTTAAAAAAAATTAGATTCAGCTCTTCTTAACTATAATTTTATCGTTGTAATCAAGATCGATATATTGCAGTGCCGGCCGTTGAGCCATCAGGTCCCGGTAAACGCGCGCAAAACGCTCCACTTTTGCTGCAAATTCTCCGGCACCTATTTTAACCGGAAGCGCTCCGGAAGCTGTGAACATTGTAAAACCATAACCCTTATCGTAATGAATCTCGGACACATCCGCAAGGATAAATGCGCCTTTTTCGCGTAATACTTTCAGCAGCTCGCAGGTGGACTTGAGCGCCTCTTTGGTTCCTTTAGGATCACTGCTAAGTTCTTCTTCGCTGAATCCTGTTATAACCGGGTAGTCAAGTCTGTCTCCCTGATGGAGCACTTTAAAAACCTTGGCATTCTTGTCCAGATAATAGATGAAACCCATATTGACAATTGCCAGCGGTTCGCGCTCGGTTACTGAGATTGATATTCCGTCCGGAAAATAACGGTTGATCCGTACAGTTTCAACCCAGGGATTCTGCAGAATATGTTCACCCATCCGTTTCAGATTCATCCGCAACAGGTCTTTGCCAGGCTCGACACCGGCCAACCCCAGTATCTCATCACGGGACAAACGCTTGGCACTGGAAACCTCAATATTTTTCAGGCGAAAAAAAGTGGTTGAACCAAGCGCCCGATAGAGGCCGTACAGCACACCGCAGACCAGAGAGAGAGCAATCAGGCCACCGGCAATTCTACTCAGAGGAAGCAGATATTTCTTGAGGTCCAGAGGCTTACGCTGGATCTTGACCTTGTTGGGTGCCACCTTCCGGCTCTTATATGTGGATTTTGCAAAATCCCGCATTTTTTCAGTTCACCTTGATCGAGAGTGCAGCTGACTCAATGATGCGTACAACCAGCTCTTCAAACGGCAGCCCGGCGCCCTTGGCTGCGATTTCTGGCAGCAGGCTCAAAGAAGTCATGCCCGGCAGTGTATTTACCTCCAGCACATAGCAGTCGCCGGTGTCTGTCACCAGAAGGTCAACCCGGCTGTAACCCTTGCATCCCAGAGCGCGGTGCGCTGCCAGGCCGATAACCTGAGCTTTGTCGTATAGTGACGCTTCCAGGCGGGCCGGGAATATGTGCTCGGCCATACCGTCGGTATATTTGGCCTCGAAGTCGTAAAACTCGTTTTTTGGTACTATTTCTATGGCACCTACCGGCCGGTCTTCAAGAATCCCGACCTGAACCTCCTGCCCCTTTATATACTGCTCCACCAGTATCTCGTCATCATGCCGGAAGGCTTCTTCAAGCGCTGCCATCAATTGATTCTCTTCCTTTACGATCGACACACCAACCGACGAGCCTTCCTGAACCGGTTTGACAACCAGCGGCAGGCCAAATGGCAGATCTTCCAGTTTCACCGGCTCACCGCGCCGATAGCAGCGGAAAGGAGCCGTCAGAATGCCGCTGGCAGCAAAGGCCTGTTTGCTGTAGAGCTTGTGCATTGCAAGTGCACTGGCTAGTACGCCGGATCCGGTATAAGGGATCTGCAGCAGTTCCAGAAGCCCCTGAACGCAGCCGTCTTCACCATAACGGCCATGCAGGGCAATGAATGCTTTTTCGATACCCTCACGCTTCAGAATATCAGCCAGATCACGCCCGACATCTATGGCCACTGCGTTGTAGCCGCGTGCCAGCAGGGCTTTAAGCACAGCAGCACCGCTCTTGAGAGACACATCGCGTTCGGCCGAAAGCCCGCCCATCAGTACACCGATTTTATTAGATGTGA
>CAZUGI010000033.1:0-19122 GCA_964619855.1 uncultured Geobacter sp.
TGAAGGTGCCGGTCAGCGCCCTCAAGCACAAGGTCGAGTTCCTGCACGAGTTCAACCCGATGCTGGGCCACCGCGGTTGCCGTCTGGGCCTTACCTATCCGGAAATTTACGACATGCAGGTGCGGGCCATTATGGAAGCTGCCTGTGAACTGGTGAAAAATGAAGGTTTCAGCATCGTGCCGGAAATTATGATCCCGTTGATCGCAACGGTCAAGGAACTGTCGGTACTGAAAGCGAACGCAGTGCGAATCTGTGACGAGATTATTGCCAGCTACGGTGTTACGGTCGAGTATCTGATCGGCACCATGATTGAACTGCCGCGAGCAGCCCTGACCGCCGATGAAATTGCGGCAGAGGCCCAGTTCTTTTCATTCGGCACCAACGATCTGACTCAGACCACCTTTGGGCTTTCACGTGATGACGCCGGTTCTTTCCTGCCGTTTTATGTCGAGAACGGCATCCTGCCGGAAGACCCATTTGTGTCGCTCGATCAGAACGGCGTTGGCAAGCTGGTTAAAATGGCCTGTGAGCTGGGGCGCTCCGCCCGCCCGGGCATCAAGCTTGGCATCTGCGGAGAGCATGGCGGTGACCCGGCGTCGGTTATTTTCTGCCACAAGGCCGGGCTTGATTACGTTTCCTGTTCACCTTTCAGGGTGCCGATCGCGCGTCTGGCTGCCGCTCATGCGGCGCTGGGGTAGAAAAAACAATTGAAACACGGAGCAACAGAGCAACGGAGTAAAATCTGAGAGGATTCTGTTGGGAAAGCAATATTGAAACTCATCGGGTTTGGTGACTCTTCATATGTTTTTTATTAGGGTTTTAAATCTCTGTTGCTCCGTTGCTCTGTGTTATTCGAATTGCCGTTTTCGCCTCATTCTTCTCCAAATACCAATGCACTGAAGATGTAAATATCACATTCCCCACGCCAGGCGTCTTCCGGAAGTCCGGCTTTGATGCAGGTGTGCTTCAGAAATTCATCGCGGTCCCATCCGTAATCTGTCGCCACCTGAGGCAGCAATACCCCCCGATAGCTCCCTTTGATGATATAGATCCCGTGGACCCCAACCTGAATTTCCTCGATGGATGATGCCTTTGTCAGCGGAGACAGTACCGAAATTTCAAGCCTGAAATCCCCCAGATCGTGGCTCTTCATCGGATAAAAGCGTGGATCGCGGGTTGCCGCTGATACCGCCATTTCCTGAACAAGTCTGTATAGAGGCTTGTCGGACACAAAGTTGCCGATACACCCCCGCAGTTGCTCTTTCTGCTTGATGGTTACAAAACAGCCGCTTTCAAGATTCAGACCTTTTGAAGATGTTTCGACAGCCGGTACCGTGCCCTTGGTGACGTACGATACGATGGTGTCGCGGGCGATCTTCAAGAGTTCCTTCTGTTCCTCGTCACTGAGTAATTCAGCCATTATTCCCCCTACTGATAACTTTTGCGCCGGAACAGGCCGGTTTTGATGCTGATGATACGGTCGAGGAAAAGTATGCCGTCCAAATGGTCCATTTCGTGCTGGATGGCAACCGCCTCAAAGCCGCTGGCTACAATTTCCTTCAGGCTGCCGTCAGGTTCGTAAAATTTCACCGTAATTTCGGTATTACGCTCCACGTCGCCGGTATAATCAGGCACGCTCATGCACCCTTCCCGCATGACGGCAACATGACTGTTTCTGCACGTAATCTCAGGGTTGACCATCAGAAGCAAGCCATGATTGTTGTCTCTGCCGTGGCGATTGACGGAAACATCCACAACGCAGACCCTTAAGCTTACCCCAATCTGGGAGGCGGCCACTCCGACCGAACCAGGCCCCGCTCTCATGGTATCCACGAGGTCCTGAAGCAAGTCACGGACGCTCCGGTCAAAAGATTCGACCCGGCGGCACATCTTTTTCAGTATGGGATGGGGGTACTTCAGAATCGGCTGAACCGGCATGCTAGAAAGCCACCGGAGTGACAACCCGGACACCGATCTCAACGTTCAACTCTTTTTTCAGCTTTTCCAATATATTTTCTAATCCTTCAGGGGTCTCATCTTCCGGCAGGGAGGCTTCCAGCATCATGACGTAGACCGGTTCTTCGGTTGTACCGATCAGCTTGGTGTTCAGATCCATGATGTTGACGCCCCGGCCTGCCAGTTCCCGGGTTACACGATAGACGATGCCGGGCTGATCTGCCCCGTAGACCGATATGATACAGAGTTCACCATCGGTTTCCTGGCGAATAATCTCATCGGTGTGCAGAGTTCGTACCGCCAGCGACATTCCCATTACATCGCAGACCGGTTTCAGTTCTTCATGTAGACGGCTCTTGCTGAACGGTCGCGGATGGGAGATAATCAGGATCATGGCAAATTCACCGGCCAGCATGGTACAACTGGAGTCGGCCAGATTGCACCCCAGACGGTACAGAACCTCAGAGATGCCGGCCACGATTCCGGGACGATCCTTGCCGACGACGGAAACTGCATAATGGAGAATTTCTGGCTGCTGTGTCATAGTAGCTCCCGAAGCAGGTTATTCCAATTCCATATCAAAGCCCTATCTTTGTTGGCTCGTCATCGGCTCCTCAACGTACTAAAATGTACGCCTTGAAGCCTCAATCCTCGCCGCCTTGATATCATCTTTGATCTGGAATAGGTATTATCCCGCCTCAAATTAAACTGAAAAAACTGGAACCGAGTATAGTATTTTTTAGCACGCATCTGGAAGGAAAATGTCCATGAGCAAGAACATTCTACGTTCCGTTTGTCCCTACGATTGCCCCGACACCTGCGGTCTGCTGGTCGAAGTTGAAAACGGCAGTGCTGTGCGAGTGAACGGTGACCCGGAGCATCCTGTTACCCGGGGGCTGCTCTGCTCTAAAATGAACAACTATGAGCGAACCGTCAACTCGCCGTTGCGTTTATCAAGACCGCAACGCCGCGCTGGAGCCAAAGGCGAGGGGCGCTTAGAACCGATATCGTGGGCAGATGCTGTTGAGCTGATCTGCCGCAAATGGACAGAGATGATTGCAGAACATGGCGGGGAGTGCCTGTTGCCCTATTCCTATGCCGGTACGATGGGACTGGTGCAGCGCAACGCCGGCCACGCTTTTTTTAACAAAATCGGTGCGTCACGCCTGGAGCGTACGATCTGCTCTCCCGCCAAAGATGCCGGTTGGAAGGCAATCATGGGGGAAACTCCTGCCATGGATCCAACGGAGATAGAGCAGAGCGATCTGGTGATCCTGTGGGGCATTAATGCTGCAGCAACCAGTATCCACGCCATGCGTGACGCTCAGACAGCCAGGAAAAACGGCGCCCGCCTGTGGGCGATTGATACGTATCGCACCCCGACCTGTGATGCAGCAGATGAAACATTCCTGCTACGCCCTGGCAGTGATGCTGCCCTGGTACTGGGTATGCTGCATGTGATAGAGCGAGAGGGGCTGCTGGACCGTCAGTTTATTGCCGACAATGTACTTGGATTTGAAGATCTGAGTGAACGGATATTGTCCGACAGCACTCCTTCGCAGATGGCGGAGATCTGCGGAATTTCAGCGCTCACCATTGAACGGATGGCACGGGAGTACGCCCGTGCCCGTGCACCCTATATCCGGCTTGGGAGTGGACTGACCCGTTATGGCAACGGTGCTATGACCGTCCGCACCATAGCATGTCTTCCGGCCGTGACCGGTGCCTGGCAACGGCCGGGGGGTGGTCTTTTCTGTGGCGCGGCAAGCGGGGCGGCCTTCCCGCTGCATATGGTAACACGGGAAGATCTGATGTCGAAAACGCCGCGTCTAATCAGTATGAATCAGTTGGGGAACGCCCTGACCGAGCTGACCGACCCGCCGCTGAAGAGCCTCTACGTCTACCATTCCAATCCGGCCGCAATAGCGCCTGACCAGAACGCTGTCATCCGTGGTCTGGAGCGGGAGGATCTTTTCACAATTGTCCACGAACGTTTTTTGACCGATACGGCCCGCTATGCCGATATCCTTCTCCCTGCGACCACTTCTCTGGAGCATTCCGACCTGTACCGCAGCTACGGCAACTACCACGCCCAGCGTTGCGGTGCCGTCATCGCTCCTGTTGCAGAAGCCAAAAGCAACTGGGAGGTGTTCTGTCTGCTGGCGCGCGGCATGGGATGGAGCGAACCGTTTTTTGAGCAGAGCGTCGATGATCTGATTGAAAGGCTGCTTGAGTTTGATACTCCCTGGCGCGACCAGGCAGTCACAGGGCAGTTGAGGCAGGGTAGTCCTGTAATTCTGAGTCCGCCTAGCGAACCCAAAAAGATATGGCTGACCCCTTCCGGTCGGATCGAGATCCTGAACCGGCGCGAGCCGGAACCTTTGCCGTGCATTCTTCCGACACATGCCGAGCAGGATGGCTATCCGTTGCGCCTGCAGCCCGCCACAACACCATTTGCGCTCAATTCCAGCTTTTATGAGCAGGAGGAACTGCGTTCGAGACAGGCTTGCATGGAACTGCTGATGAACGGCCTGGATGCCGGTGTCCGAGGTTTGGCCGATGGCGTAAAGGTGCTGGCTTACAACGGCCTCGGGGAGGTTACATTCACTCTGAGGATAACGGAACGTGTTCCTGTTGGAACAGTTGTAACGGAGGGGGTCTGGTGGCGTGAGTTCATTCCCGGTGAAAGAGGCGTAAACGCTCTGACATCACAGCGCCTGACCGATGGCGGCCGGGGGAGTACTTTGTACGATGTTGCGGTGGAAGTCAGAAAATTTGGCTAGTAGTTGAGTATAAGAGTCAACGTCGTCGCAATACTCGTTTGTCTCCCACCCGTATCGTGACCTTTTCACTGTCAAAATGTTCCAGCAGAGGAATCAGGAACTTGCGAGACAGATTGGTAACATCGCGGTAATCGGTCGGGATGATTTCACTCTTTTCACGCAGCAGCACAACCAGCTTTTCGCGCAGGCCCTCCAGGGCTGCTGCAGCGTAGAACAGGTCGGCTGAAATGCGAACGATCTGTCCGCTCCTGATAAGCAGCGCCAGATTGTCGCGGGCAACCTTCTCATCGCAGCCGAACCGTTCCATTATTTCTCTGAGAGTGGGAGGTTCAATACCTCCTTCAGCAATGAATGCGGCTATTCTGCCCCCCAGCCCATCGGCTGTTGCTGAAGAACGGGCCGTCTGGCCGGCCAGTCTGACAATTTCCCGGTCTGACACCAGCAGTCCTTCTTTTTCCAGAGACGTCAGTAGCGGAGTAAAAAAAAGCTGATTGCTCCGTTTGGGAAGACGGGTTTTCAGTTCCTCTTTCCCGATGCCCTCCTTGAGAGGGTTGGAGTTCAGGTATGCGCTAACATCATGGACAAGCCCCTGCTTCAAGGTCTGGACTGCGGCTTTGGATACGAACAGTCTGGGCTCTCGAGTCATCTGAACAATTTCGCCGGCCGTGAGTAAGGCTGTCAGGGCGGCCTCAACCTGCTTTTTCGGAAAACCGCTGCGCATCAGGATGTCATCAAAAGCGATGCCGGTCAGCAGGCTTTGGGAAATGATCAGAAAAATAGTGTGCTGCTGGTCTGCTGTGCCGAATGCTTCCAACAGTTGAAGTGCCTCATCATTGCGCCGTCGGCGACGGGGCGGAAAGGGATCGAGGGTTACACCGCCGCCGACGGTTACCTGCGGCGAAAAAGCCCGCATTATGTAGCTGTCACCGGAGAGCAGCAGGGCAGGCTCCTTCAGCCGCAGCTGGACGTAGGCGCTTTCTCCGGGCTTGAGAGTGTTACGGTCCAGCAGGATAACCTGGGCCGGCACCTCGTACGTGGCCGAATGGAGGCGAACTCTGGCACGGTGTTTCAGCTCACGGGGCGCGGATTCCAGGTAGTCCAGCCGTACATCCACTGCCCGGGTGGCCCGGAACAGGCCGCGCGGAACAACTGTGTCACCACGCTGCACTTCGTCCAGATCTAATCCCTGCAGGTTGACCGCCAGCCGTTGTCCGGCCTGTCCACTGTCGCCCCTGATATTGTGGGACTGGATGCCGCGTACCCGGCCTTCTTTGCCGGACGGGAGTATTTCCAACTCGTCCCCGACGGAGATTTCGCCGGTCAGCAGTGTGCCGGTCACAACCGTACCGAAGCCGGCCATTGTGAAGACACGATCCACCGGCAGCCGAAACGGCCCTTCACGGCGTTTCAGGGGCGCCTGTCCGGCCAGCCTGGCAAGAGACTCCTTCAGCTCATCAAGCCCGTCTCCGGTTTTTGAAGACACTGCGACAATGGGCGCATCTTCCAGAAAAGTTCCCATCACAAAGTCGCGCACCTCTTCCGTCACCAGTTCCAGCCACTCTTTTTCGACGGCATCGCTTTTGGTCAATGCCACCAATCCGCTCTTGACCCCCAGCAGGCGCAGGATATCGAGGTGCTCGCGGGTTTGCTGCATAATGCCCTCATCGGCGGCAATCACCAGCATTACCAGGTCCATGCCGCCTACGCCGGCCACCATGGTGCGCACGAATTTCTCATGCCCTGGTACATCGACGATTCCAAAACAAAGCCCACCTGGAAGTTCCAGATGGGCAAAACCGAGCTCAATGGTTATACCGCGCGACTTTTCCTCTTTCAGACGATCGGTGTCGATGCCGGTCAGAGCCTTGACCAGCGAAGTTTTGCCATGGTCAATATGTCCGGCAGTGCCGAGAACCAGATGCTTCATGGGTGATTACGGTGCCGGTCGCGATGAAACTTTCCGCCGCAATCGTCCTGTCCGCCACGGATTTTTTCCACGGCATGGCCGATCACAGGCCAGATCGCTTCGAGATTTTCCAGAGCTCCTTTAGGGCTACCGGGCAGATTGATGATCAGGGACTGATTACGAATACCTGCAACAGCTCTGGAGAGCGCGGCCATAGGAGTGATTTCCAGGCTCTTCAGCCGCATCAGTTCGCTTATGCCCGGTACCAGTCTCTGACAGACATGCATGGTTGCCTCGGGAGTTACATCGCGCGGCGAAACACCCGTGCCCCCGGTGGTCAGGATCAGATCAGCCATGTCAGAATCGCCCCATTCGGTCAGGAGTGCCACAATCTGATCATACTCGTCCGGTATGACATGGGCGTGCAGTGTACGAACTCCACGATCCGCCAGCCAGGCCGAGAGGGCGGGGCCGCTCTCGTCGATCCGCTCGCCGCGGGAGCCCTTGTCGCTCAGGGTCAGGATGGCGGCTCTCACGACTGATCCTCCCGCCGGTAGGTTCCGCTCTTCCCCCCTTCCTTGAAAAGCAGCCTGATCTCTCCCACAGTGATGGATTTGTCGCTTCCCTTGCACATGTCGTAAATTGTCAGGGCAGCCAGGGCAGCTCCAGTCATGGCCTCCATCTCGACACCGGTGCGCTCCAGGGCCCGCACGGTGCATTTGACACTGATCAGGCCTTCAGCCTGTTTCTGATCAAAATCGACCGCCACATGATGGATTGTCAGAGGATGGGAGAGCGGGATCAGCTCCGGCGTGCGCTTGGCGGCCTGAATGCCGGCCAGACGGGCAACTCCGAATACATCGCCTTTGGCAACAGTAGCGCTGTTTATGGCTGTCAGCAGCTCCGGCGTCATCTTTACCAGCGCTTCAGCCACAGCGGTTCTCAGGCTCGGCTGTTTGGCTGAAACGTCGACCATGATTGCATTGCCGCGTTCGTCAAAATGGTTAAATGTCATTATCTTCCTCTTTATCTGTTGCCAGACACTCAGTGTCCGCCCGAAGCCGGAGTGCCGCCATCTTGCGGCAGGTACTGCTCAAACTGTTTTTTGTCTATGGCGCAGCGGTAGGCTTCTTCCGGGTTGACCTTTTTGGTTTTCAGCAGATCGAGCAGATGTTGATCCATCAGCTGCATACCGTCTTTTTTTGCGGTTTGCATAATGGAGGGGATCTGAAAAGTCTTCCCTTCACGGATCAGGTTGCCGACCGCCGGATTGCCAAGCATGATTTCCAGAGCTGCAACCCGCCCTTTGCCATCGGCGGTTTTCAGCAGCTGCTGGCAGACAACCCCTTTTAAAGACTCGGACAGCATGGCGCGAACCTGCTCCTGCTGGTCGGTCGGAAAAACGTCGATGATACGGTCAACAGTTTTTGCAGCTGTACTGGTATGCAATGTTCCAAAGACCAGATGCCCGGTCTCGGCCGCGCTCATGGCCAGTTGAATTGTTGTCAGATCACGCATTTCGCCGACCAGAATAACGTCTGGATCTTCACGGAGAGCCGCCTTGAGGGCTGAGGCGAAACTTTCGGTATGCTCACCGATCTGCCGCTGATTCATGAGTGACATTTTGTTTTCGTGAATGAACTCCAGCGGGTCTTCAAACGTGAGTATATGTTCCTTGCGGGTCGAGTTGATCAGGTCGATCATGCCGGCCAGCGTGGTGGATTTTCCGGAACCGGTCGGACCGGTCACCAGCACCAGCCCTTTTTTGAAAGTGGTCATGCGCCTGATTCCTTCGGGAAGTCCCAGATCGTCGGCCGAAAGGATCTTGGTGGGTATGATCCTGAAAACAGCAGCGATTCCACGATACTGCATCATGATATTGCCACGGAAACGGGCTATTCCTGGAACTTCATAGGCAAAGTCAAGGTCCTTGGTCTCTTCAAAATGGGCCTTCTGCTTTTCACTTAAAATCTCGAAGAGAATGGCCTTGATTTCGTCATGTGCCAGAACCTTGAAATTCAGCCTCACCATTTCGCCCCGCAGGCGGAAGATGGGCGGATTACCGCTTGAAAGGTGCAGGTCGGATGCGCCCTGTTCCTTCATCATGTTGAATAGTGCATCTATGCGTGCCATGTGGTAGCTCCGAACGTTTTATTAAAGAACAACAGCAGCGATATATTCTTCGGGTGAGACCTGACCTTCCATCAGCAGCTGCAGCCCCTCTTCGGCCACTCCCTGATATCCGATGATCCCAAGATAGTTCTCCAGCGCGGCCACATCGCTGGACTGGTCGAAGACCCGGATGAATTCGCCATCGAAAACCAGAACGTCCAGCAGGAAGCGGCGTTTGCTGAAACCGCTGTGGCCGCAGTGAGAACAGCCGGTAGTGCGGAAGAATGATTCCGGTTGTTGGACAAGATGCATGGCGGTCAGTTCTTCAATTGGCGGCTGGTAGGGAATCCGGCATTCAGGACAGAGAATCTGGATCCCTTTGAAAGAAATCAGACCATTGACGAATACCGGGAGAAAATAATTTTTCTGTTGGTACAGAAGCAGATGCCGCAGGACATTGCGGGTGCCACGAATTTCGAGGCCGGCCAGCACCAGTTTACCTCGCATTGCAGCCCGGCAGGCGGCGGTGAACGGCATCCCTTCGGTAGCATCTTCGATTACAAGAATATCCGGGGCATGATCAAGGGCGTCCATTATGACTCTGGCGCGCTCGGTCTCGGAGTGCGGCAGGTGTATGCGGGGAAAGCGCTTGGCCATCTTCCCGGGCCCCTCCCCCAGAATAATGACATTTTTACCATCGGTATCAAGCTCTTCCAGCATCAGATCAATGAAGCGATCACGCTCCTGAGTATTGCGAGATGCAAAGAAGGTGATGCCGCGCTCTGCCCGGGACAAAACTGAAAAATGCTGTTCCTGATGGATGGGAAGGCGGAGTTCTGTCAACTTCGCAGGCACAGCGGCGGCCACATGAGGTCGGATGGTAATGTAGTCACCGCCATATCCTGACAGAACTGATACCTGAAATGTTATTGGATGGGAGCGGTGGCTGAAGGTCAGGAGGCCGCTGTCTCCAAGATCGAAATTCTGCCCGATCCCCGCATTCTTGCGTATCTTTAGCGTGATGTCCGGGTAATAGTTGCTGGCCAGAGTCCCGATAGGGCGGGAAACGCCGCTGCGCCTGCCGCAGACCGTCACCATATCTCCCAGAGGCTGGAGAGATAAGGATGAAAGGCGATTCTGCAGAATGAAAATCAGCAGATAATCGAGCAGCTTTCCGCCGCTTATGTCCTCATTGATGGTTTCCAGGGCCTTTTCAGCAAAGGCGGTTGATGCAAATCCAAGTCTGGCATGCTCGACAGGGCCATAACAGGCTTCGATCATCTCGCGGATTTCTCTGATCAGCGCCACTGAAATATTGACCGAACAGCCTGTTTCCCGTTCAACCGCCTCAATGGCCGGTCTGTTAAGCGGGTCGGCAATTGCAATGTTAAGCTCGTTGCCAGCCTTGATCAGCGGAATAAAGTTGAATTTACGCGCCATTGACGCCGGAACCAGCCGAACGGCGTCCAGATCGATCATCCCTATTTTGAGCCTGATGTAAGGAAGATCAAGCTGATTGGAGAGCGCCCAGTCTATGTCCTCCTGAGTGACAATGCCCAGGTTGAGCAGCGCTTCTCCAAAGCGCGCACCGCTCCGTTTCTGCTCTTCCAGTGCTGCAGCGATGTCCCCCTCGCCAATGATCTGCGAGGCAAAAAGGATTTCACCAAGTGTCCCTTTTTTCATCGATTACCCCCGATTTTCGTCAAAACCATATCGATCAGTCGTTACGATCACTCAAATTTTCAAAGCGGGTGTGCTCTCCGAAGAAAGCCAGATTAACCGCCCCGATAGCGCCATTACGCTGTTTTCCGATGATCAGTTCGGCGCTGCGCTCATGTCCCTGTGTGCAGGAGTTGTCCCGTTTGCGGCAGTGATCGCAGTACACCGATTCGCGGTACACGAACATGATCACGTCAGCATCCTGCTCAATAGCTCCGGATTCGCGCAGATCACTCATCATCGGGCGTTTGTCGCCGCGCTTTTCAAGTTCACGGTTGAGCTGCGACAGTGCGACCACCGGTACCTGCAGTTCCTTTGCCAGAGCCTTCAGAGCCTGAGATATCTCCGAGATCTCCTGCTGTCGTGATTCGACCTTGGTGCCGGCCCTCATCAGCTGCAGATAGTCGACGATAATCAGACCGATGTCATGTTCGCTTTTCAGGCGGCGAGCTTTGGAACGGAGTTCCAGGACGCTGATGGCCGGACTGTCGTCGATGAATATTTTAGAGTCGAAGAGCGTGCTGGCGGCCCGCTGCAGCCGGGGCCAGTCCGAGTCATGGAAGTGACCGGTACGCATCCGTCCAAAGTCGACCCGGGCAATGGAAGCCAGAAAACGCATCACCAACTGTTCCTTGCCCATCTCCAGAGAGAAAATCACCGATGGGATTTTCTTCTTGTTGTGGGGATCGGCACTGGCGTATTCGGCGATATTGAGGGCCAGAGTGGTCTTACCCATCGATGGTCGTGCGGCGATAATTATCAGATCGCCCGGCTGGAATCCGGCCGTCATTTTGTCCAGATCAACATATCCGCTCGGGATACCGGTGATATGTTCCTTGCGCTTGTGTAGCCCTTCCAGGATTTTGAAGGCTTCTTTTATGATCGGCTGGATCGGAACGTACTGCGGGCGCAGCTTGTTTTCGCCGATTTCGTAAAGGTCCTTCTGGGCTTTGTCCAGAAGTTCGTTGACATCGGTCTGATCTTCGTAGCTGCGGGTTACTATCCCGGTTGCAATTGTGATCAGTTTGCGGTTGACCGACTTCTCCTTGACGATCTTGCAGTAGTAGGCGACGTTGGCGGCGGTCGGGACGTAATCCACCAGAGTCAGAAGGTAGGACGCCCCGCCAATCTCCTCCAGTTCACCCTGTTTACGGAGAACTTCGGTCAGGGTAACCAGATCGCACGGTTCCCGCTTGTCTGAAAGGTGCATCATGGCCAGAAATATCTTGCGATGGTTCTCGCGATAGAAATCCTCCGGGACAATGTTTTCCAACACGCGGTTGATGGCGTCATTATCGATCAGGATGCCGCCCAGTCTGGACATTTCGGCATCCAGATTCTGGGGGGGGAGTTTGGGGTCAATAGCGCTCATATAGTTAGTAATGCTCCATTCAGAGTTTGTTGCTGGCAATAACCTGTTTAACAGCGGTCACCACATCTGCGGCGTCCTGGTTCGTCATGTTCGGAAATAGCGGCAGTGAAAGAATTCTCTCCGAAGCGTAGCTGGCGTTGGGCAGTTCGCTGTCCGGTATCTTGAGCGCGTCGCGGTAGTAGCTGTGATGATGGATGGCCTTGTAATGCAGGCCGCTGCCGATATTGTGCTTCTTCAGCTCTTCCATGAAGCGGTCGCGGCCGATAGATAGCTTCTCGATCCGCACGAGAGGTGTGTAGAGATGCCAGGCATGCCGTTGTTCGTAGGGGGCGTACGCGGGCAGGGCCAGCTCTGTAACATCAGCGAATTCCCGGTTATAGAATTCGGCAATCTCTTTTCTGCGGTTGATGAAGCCGTCCAGCCTTGGTAGCTGGTGAATGCCGATGGCGGCCTGAATGTCCATCATGTTGTATTTGAAGCCTGGCAGCAGGATATCATAGTTGGGAGTCCCGCTGGCGGAAAAACGCTTCCAGGCCTCGCGGCTCATGCCGTGGAACTTGAGCAGTGAAATCTCCTCGGCCAGATTCTCATCGTCAGTGCAGACCATACCTCCTTCGCCAGTGGTAATGTTCTTGTTGGGATGGAAGGAGAAGATCGAGATTGAGTCGAGTGAACCGATCCGCTTCCCCTTGTACTCAGTGCCGGCGGCATGGGCGGCATCCTCGATCACGGTCAGGTCGTGCTCTTTTGCCAGCGCGAAGAGCGGGTCCATATCGCAGGACTGTCCGGCGAAGTGTACCGGTATGATGGCTTTAGTTCGCGAAGTAATCTTCTTGCGGACTTTATTCATATCGATATTAAGTGTGCCGGGCTCGATGTCGGCCAGTATCGGCGTGCCGCCGCAGAGGATAATCATACTGACGGTGGAGGCGAAGGTCATCGGAGTCGTGATGATTTCGTCCCCCTCATTGATCTTAAGCGCCAACAGGGTCAGGTGCAGTCCGGCGGTGGCTGAACAGAGCGGAACAGCAAAGGGTGCGCCAACGTAGGCCCGGAAGGCGTCCTCGAAACGTTTGACTTTGGGGCCGGTGGTGATCCAGCCGGAGCGGAGTGAATCGACAACCTCATTGATTTCGGCATCGTCGAGGCTGGGGGTGGAAAAGGGAAGAAAGGTTGAACGCATGTAAACAGCTCCTCAATTATCGATTGCTTATCAGCATCAGACGCCCGGATTCCTGAACAATGCGGGCTGGTGGAGTCAATTGCGGGGCCAGAGCTTCAAATTCACGATTTTTCAGAATCATCAGCAGAGGCGTCTCTTCGCCCCATAACTTCAGCAGTTTTTCCTGGTCGGGAAACCAGGCTCTCTGATCACCCTGTTTGCTGCCGAATTCCAACTCATCAGGTTTGCCGGTCACCAGAATCCGTCGTCTGGTGTACCAGGATACCGCCTGCATTGGACCTGAGGTAACAATACGGGTGTCTGACCTGGCCAGAGAGCGGGCCTTCAAGGCCAGATCGCGGGGCGATTCGGTTTTGGCAATGCTTTCCATTATCAACTGCGGAACCAGAATTTCAAGAAGAAAAGAACAGATGCAGAGCACAGTTAAAATCCGGGCAGGATTTCGCCCGCCCGAACGCAGTAGAACCATGCCCTGAATGATAAACAGCATTCCGATTGCCACTCCGGCTGCTGTTGAGATGACGGGGGCATAGGTGATAAACTGCTTCAGTGCGTTGGATATTGAAGGCATCGCTGTTGATATCACCGTAATTGTATGCGGAAGCCAGGAATATCCCATAGCAATCCCGCCAAGCAGCAGCGATGTGAGCCCCAGAATTATCACCGCCAGCTTGATTTCCCGGCCGCGCCCATCAAAAGCGGCGTTGAAACGACAAGCAATCAGGATCGCCAATGGCGGGAATATCGGCAGCATATATGGCACCAGCTTGGAGCTCGATTTGGAAAAAAACAGAAAGATCAGCACGAACCAGATCAGCATGAAGAGGGCCGCACGTCCGCTATCGTGATGGCGATCACGCCAGGCCCGTCCGAGAGCTCCGGGGATGAAGAACGACCAGGGCAGCATGGTGCCGGCCAGTACCGGCACAAAAAACCAGAAAGGTTGGTAACGACCATGTACGGTACTGGTAAAACGCTCGAAATGCTCGTGGATGAAAAAAAACCGGGCAAATTCAGGATTTCTGAGCGAGACCACAATAAACCAGGGAGCTGTTACCGCCAGAAACAGCAGCAGGCCGCTTACAAGGCGCATACGCTTTAAGATGCTCCATTCACGGGTTATCAAAATGTAAATGGCAATTATGCCGGCCGGGAACACAAAGCCTATCAACCCCTTTGTCAAGACCGCCAGCGCACAGAACAGGTAAAATAAATACCAGGCAGAGCCGCCGCTGCGCTGCCATTCGTCCCTTTTTGAGGCAATGATGAACGAACCCAGGGCTGATGTCAGACAGAAAGTCAGCAGCATGTCGGTCAGTATGATGCGTGACTGCAGGACGAAGCCGGCAGCAGTAGCCAGAAACAGAGCTGCGAAGAGTGCGGTGCGGCGATCAAAAAGCCTCAGGCATATTATGTATGTTGCCAGGACCGTTGCCAGTCCGCTCAGAGCCGAAGGTAATCGAGCTGCAAACTCATTCAGGCCGAACAGCTTGAGTGATGCGGCATTCAGCCAGTAGAGAAGTGGGGGTTTTTCAAAGTATTTTACATAGTTAAGAGTGGGGGTTATGAAGTCGCCCCGTTCCAGCATCTCGCGAGGAATTTCGGCATAACGCCCTTCGTCTGGATCAATCAGCGGTATATTCCCCAGTGAAAGGAGAAACGGAACGGCGCAGGCGATCATCAAGACCAGGATGTACTGCCATTGCACGGAATGGCCGGTGCTTGAATATCGCTTGAGATCTCTCATCTACGCCCCGCTCTTGCATCGTCGAATCAGATCGTACGGCTCCGCCGGAAAGGGCGGTTTCATCAGAACGCGCTGGTTTGGGTTGATGGATGCCGTTGACTCAATATGCCCTTTTGAATCCAGTAGATTGAGCTCTTCTATCCGCATGGTGCCGGATTTCATGCCCGGACCGATGAATTCCAGTTCGTCTCCAAGCTGTATGCGGTTGCGGGCTTCTATGACTGCCGAGCCATCCGGACGTATTTCCTCTACCAGTCCCGTGAACTCGTGGCTGCGTATATAGGCCGATTGGTATTCCTGGCCGACGTTGCGCTGTTCACCCAGCAAAAAACCGGTTGTGTAGCCGCGGTGACTCAGTTTCGACAGTTCATCCATCCATTCCGGGCGGCAATGCCAACCGGAAGGGTCGGCACCGTATTCGTCCAGAGCCTGCCGGTAGACCCTCAGCACCGAGGCTACGTAGTTGATGCCTTTCATGCGCCCCTCAATCTTCAGGGATGCTATGCCGCTTTCGATCAGGGACGGAATATGCTCCAGCAGGCAGAGGTCCCGGGAATTGAATATATAGGTGCCGTCCTGCTCCTCGACTACCGGGAAGTACTCCCCCGGCCGAGTCTCCTCCACCAGGTGATAACTCCAGCGGCAGGGGTGAGTGCAGGCCCCCTGATTTGCATCGCGACCGGTCAGCATACTCGATATAAGGCAGCGCCCGGAGTAGGAGATGCAGAGCGCGCCATGCACAAAAGCCTCAAATTCCATTCCGGGGAGATTTGTGACGGTATCGCATATATTTTCAAGGCTCATCTCACGGGCCAGGTTGATGCGGCGGATACCCTGCTGCTGCCAGAAACTGGCACTGCGCCAGTTGATTGTGTTGGCCTGCGTGGAGAGATGCAGATCGCGTTCCGGTGAGATTTCCCGCACCAGATCAATGACCCCCGGATCGGCCACGATGTAGGCATCAAACGGCAGGGAAGAAACTTCGGAAAGATAATCCTCCAGTTGCCGAAGTGATTCGTTACGGGGATAACTGTTAACCGTCAGATAGGCTTTTACGTTACGCTTGTGGCAGAATTCAAGCGCTTTCGCCATCTCTGCCGTGGAAAAATTGTCGGCCATGGTTCGCAGGCCAAATGAGTGGCCACCCATATAAACGGCATCGGCCCCGTAGTGCAGGGCTATTTTCAGTTTTTCCATATTGCCGGCCGGGGCCAGCAGTTCGGGCGTTTTCACGGGCATTCCGATTGACTTGATGGTTTCTGGTCCACCGGCAATGCTACCATAATCATCCTGCCAATAAAACTGAAACCTGAAAGTTCTCCGCACACCGGAAAATTATTTCTGACGTATAATAAATAGCTTTCACTTGACAAAGAGAACTATATCGCTTTAATTATAAAAAACTTCCGTCAAATGGGGGGATTATGCCGTTCGGCATTCGATTGATAGTGTACCTGCTGTTTTGTCTGACCTTGGCCGGCTGTGCTGCAAACGATCTGATGGTCAAACGTCAGACCGAGTCTGAGGCTAAGATCGAATATCTGATCCAGTCTGGAAAAAAGTCCGAGCAGCGCCTGAACGAACTGGCCGGGCAGCAGCAGATTCAGGACGAACAGGCCAAAGGCCTGGCGCAACAGCTGAAACAGCACCAGGAAACAATCCGTGAACTGCGTGCCGCCCAGGATGAGCTTAAGGCCCGCGTGACACTGCTGGCCCAGCAGGCGGCCACGCCCAGAATCGAAGTGGTAAACCCGGAGTCGGCACCCAAGACTGGCAAAGATGCAGGCCCCCCGGCCGACTATGTCAAGGCTTTCGGTCTGTACAGTGCCAACAATTTTGCAGCAGCGATTGACTCTTTCGAATCATTTCTTAAACAGAATCCTCAAAGCGATTATGTTGCCAATGCACTCTACTGGATCGGTGAGTGCCACTACAGCCTGTCCGACCTTCCCAAGGCCAAGGATGCGTTTTTCAAAGTGGCAGGGAATTACCCCAACAGTCCGAAGGCCCCCGATTCTCTTCTAAAGCTCGGTTTTACGCTGACTGCCATGAAAGAGAAAGAAAAGGCGCTTGCCATATATGACAGCCTGATAAAATCATATCCGAGCAGTCCGGCAGCCGCCAAGGCGCGCGAGCGTTTGAGCGCAAATTGAAAAGCGGGGGCCGCGTTTTTCAGGCCTGTTCATTCTATAAGACTCACGAGGTGCGTCATATGAAAACCAGATTAATGATACTGCTGCTGGCGCTGTTCGCTTTTCCATGTTTCGCACTGGCGGCCCAGCAGGAAGAGCCTGTTATTTATGTTGTTAAACAGGGTGATACGCTCTGGGGTCTGTCAGAGAGATTTATTCAGGATCCCAAATACTGGCCGAATATGTGGGCAAAAAACAGCCAGATCACTAATCCTCATCTGATCTATCCCGGTCAGAAGGTGCGCGTGTTCCCGGACCGCCTGGAGTTTGTGCCCAAAGAGCAGGATGCCGTCTCCGGTGCCCAAAAGGCTTCTTCCGGCAAATCGTCCGACCCGATGCAGGAGGTGGCCGCCGAGAAGAGCTATCCGATCTATGGCAGCGAAGGCTTCCTGATGGAGAAGGATGCAAAAACTGCCGGCACCATTATCGGAGTTCACCACGACCGCATTGTAGCTGGCGTGGATGACATAGTCTACACCGACATCGGTTCGGTTCAGGGTGCAAAAGGTGGTGAAAAATACTCGGTATTTAAACGAGATATAACCGTCAGTCATCCACTGACCAGTGAAATAATGGGGACCAAGATCATTCCGCTGGGTTCTCTGCAACTTACTGACATTGAACGAAAATCATCCCGGGCCATCATCAGCAGCTCTTCCAAGGAGATCAGCCCCGGATCATACCTGATGCCCTACAAGGAAAACCGCCGTCGTGAAATAAGCCTCAAAGCTACTTCCAGAGAGCTGAAGGGGTATATCGTCGAGAGTTACAGCGGCATCAGCGTCTTAGCAGCCGGCGATGTTGTGTACATTGATCTGGGAAGTGCTCAAGGGGCTGAACCTGGAAACATGCTCTACATCGTACGGGACGTGAACCTCGACCGGCGCATCACGGAAGGGCGTGTTGACAAATTGCCGCAAGAGCTGCTCGGAGCGCTGGTGATTCTGGAAACTGGCAATAAAGTTGCTACAGCTCTGATCGTCAAGAGCATTGATGCAATCTATAAAGGTGACCGGATCGTCAGTCTCACAAAGTAACAAAGCTATAAACTCAAGAGACCGGCGCAAGGCCGGTCTTTTTTTGTCTGATTCCACCCCTTATGTGCAATTGACCTAAGAAGTGATTATGGAAGAGTATTACTGGATAGGCCTCAAAGCGGTTGCCGGTATTGGAAATGTTGCTTTCCGGCGGCTTCTGGAGCGATATGACACGCCTGAGGCGGCTCTGAAATCAGGGTCTGCTGCACTTTCCGGCATCAAAGGCATAACCCCGGCTGTGATAGAGGCAATCTGCTCCGGCACGTGGAGTGGCTTTGCCGAACAGGAGTGCCGCAGGCTTGAGTCGAGTGGCGCCCGTCTGGTGACCTTCACTTCCAGTGACTACCCCAAGTCCCTGTTCGAGATCCCTGACCCTCCGCCTTTCCTGTACGTAAAAGGCGAGCTGCGCTCCAGCGAACTTTCGATTGCGATCGTCGGCTCACGACGCGCGACGTCATACGGACTTATGACTACCGGGAGCCTGTCCGGTGCACTGGCCAGCCATGGTGTTTGCGTTGTGTCAGGTATGGCCCGCGGGATAGATACAGCGGCTCATAAGGGAGCATTGCTGGCTGGCGGCAGGAGTATCGGAGTCCTGGGTTGCGGCATTGATACGGTGTATCCTCCCGAAAACCGCAGGCTCTTCGAGGAAATGGCCCAAAAGGGCTGCCTGATTTCGGAGTTTCCTATGGGAACAATGCCGCTGGCGGAGAACTTTCCGCGCCGTAACCGGATTATCAGCGGACTGTCCCGCGGAGTTCTGGTGGTGGAAGCTGCCCTGAAAAGCGGCTCTCTGATCACCGCCCAGTATGCCCTCGAGCATGGTCGTGATGTTTTTGCCGTGCCAGGCAATGTTTCATTCGCATCCAGCCGGGGTTGCAACGGGCTTATCAAACAGGGCGCCAAGCTGGTGGACTGCGTAGAGGATATTCTGGAAGAGCTTCCGGAATGTGATCCGGTTAATGCCGACTCGCTACTGTTTCGAAAACCGGTCCGAACATTTGCGCTGTCACCGAAAGAGGCGGCCATATATGAACTGCTGGCACGTTCGCCGCTTCACATCGATGACATCATATCCCAACCTGAATTGACAGCCGGCGAGGTTTCCTCTATGT
>CAZUGI010000033.1:19132-26672 GCA_964619855.1 uncultured Geobacter sp.
AAGGGGTCGGTAACAGCCCTGCCCCGTACGCACTATGCGGTGGCATAATAACAAATCAAGGGCCGAATAACACTGAGCAACGGAGCAACAGAGAAAACCAATAGTTTTTTGTTAAATCAACACGGCCCTTCGTTTTTTACGCAACCTTTTTTTATTTTTGACTTGCTCCGTTGCTTCGTTGCTCCGTGTTATTAAAGATTGTTTTTTTTGCTTCATAGAATCTGAAATCTACCGTAAGGGATACAACATACATCATGTCTAAAAACCTGGTCATCGTCGAATCCCCCGCCAAGGGGAAAACCATAGAAAAGTTTCTGGGCCCTGATTTTAAAGTTCTGGCCTCCTTTGGTCATGTGCGCGCGCTGCCGAGCAAACAGGGCTCGGTGGATATAGGAAAAGGCTTTGAGCCCAAGTACCATGTCCTTCCTGAGAGTAAAAAACACATTGATGCCATAAAACAGGCGCTCAAGGGGGCTAAACGGCTTCTGCTGGCAACTGACCCCGACCGTGAAGGGGAGGCGATCTCCTGGCATCTGCTGGCTGCACTGGGTCTTGATAAAAAGAACCCCGGTATTGAAATCCAGCGGGTCGTTTTCCATGAGATCACCAAAGACGCGATTGTCCACGCCGTTAATCATCCTCGCAAAATTGCGATCGAACTGGTTGATGCTCAGCAGGCCCGCTCAGTTCTGGATTATCTGGTCGGCTTCAATCTTTCGCCGTTTCTCTGGAAAAAAATCCGCTACGGGCTTTCGGCTGGTCGTGTCCAGTCGGTGGCTTTGCGGCTGGTCTGTGAGCGGGAGAAAGAGATCCAGGCTTTTAAGGAGCGCGAGTACTGGACGGTTGCCGCTCGTCTGGGAGTCTCGCCAGGTCAGGAGTTCAAGGCCGGATTGGTGGATGTGGGCGGTAAAAAGCTAGGCAAATTTGATATCCCTGATGCCGGAATTGCCGAGAGCCTGAAGAGCGCGCTTCAATCCGGCAGCTACAAGGTTTCCAAAATAACCAGGAGCGAGAAAAAACGGCATCCATCTCCGCCGTTTACAACATCAACGCTGCAACAGGAAGCTTCACGCAAGCTCGGCTTTTCAGCCAGGAAGACCATGTCGACCGCTCAGAAATTATATGAGGGTGTCGCAATCGGTGATGATGGCACGGTTGGTCTTATAACTTATATGCGTACCGATAGTGTCAACCTCTCTTCCCAGGCTCTGAAAGAGGCTCACGATGTAATCTCTGCCGCCTACGGCAAGGAATATGCTCTGTCCAAGCCGCGTATTTTCAAAACCAAAACCAAGAATGCCCAGGAAGCTCACGAGGCCGTTAGGCCGACCTACATAGCCAAAACCCCGGCTGAGTTGAAACGCTTTCTTACACCGGATCTGTATAAGCTTTACGAATTAATCTGGAAGCGAACCGTGGCATGTCAGATGGCAGAGGCTCTGCTGGATCAGACGTCGGTAGACATTTCGGCCGCCATTACCACGCCGCCCGCCGCCGGACCGTTTGCCGGTGCCGTGAAGGCCGGATTGAGGGCGGCCGGAACGGTCATCCGTTTCCCCGGTTTCATGAAACTCTATATCGAGGGAGTAGACGACCAGGACGAGGAAAAAGAGGGACTGCTGCCTGCCATGACAGAAGGGGCAGCTCTGAAGCTGCATGAAATTCTGCCGGAACAGCACTTTACACAGCCGCCGCCGCGCTATACCGAAGCCACTCTGGTCAAGACTCTGGAAGAGTATGGCATCGGCCGCCCTTCCACCTATGCCTCGATCATGAATACCCTGGTTGATCGCAAGTATACGCGTCTGGACAAGAAGCGTTTCTTCCCGGAGGATGTCGGCATGGTTGTCAGTGATATGCTGACGGCTCATTTTCCCCGTTACGTTGATTACAACTTCACCGCCGGGCTGGAGGAGGAGCTGGATCAGGTTTCGCGCGGTGAAAAACAGTGGAAGCCGCTTTTAAAGGAATTCTGGGAGCCTTTCATTGCCCTGCTCAAGCAGAAAGAGGGCGAGGTCAGCAAATCCGACCTGACGACCGAGGCGACCGATGAAGTTTGCCCGGAATGCAGTCAGCCTCTGGTGGTCAAACTCGGCAAGCGCGGTAAATTTATCGCCTGCTCCGGTTTTCAGTCAGGCTGCAAATATACCCGCAATATCGAGCCGGAAGGTGGAGCCGAGGTTGCCGAGCCTGTCGTTTCTGATGAAAAATGCGATAAGTGCGGTCAACCGATGCTGATCAAGGATGGCCGTTTTGGAAAATATCTGGCCTGCTCCGGTTACCCGGCCTGCAAAAATATCCAGCCGCTGATAAAGCCCAAGAGCACCGGCGTTGTTTGCCCGGAGTGCAAGGAAGGCGTGCTGACGGAGAAAAAGTCCCGCTTCGGGAAGATATTCTACTCCTGCAACCGCTATCCTCAGTGCAAATTCGCCCTCTGGGATCCACCGGTCGAGCAGGCTTGTCCGAAATGCGCTTTTCCGCTGCTGGTCAAAAAAGTCTACAAGAAAAAGGGTGAATTCCTGAAATGTCCCAAAGAGGGTTGTGATTGGCAGAGCGCGTGATCCGCTATCCTCTGTGTAACCGGTGCGCCTTGTGGATAGTACAGTGATTACCATCATCGGCGGCGGGTTGGCCGGCTCTGAGGCCGCCTGGCAGATTGCTCAGCGTGGAGTGCCGGTTGTTCTCCAGGAAATGAAACCCCGGCGTTTTTCTCCCGCCCACCAGCTGCCCGGACTGGCTGAGCTGGTCTGCTCTAATTCCCTGCGTGGCATTTCGCTTGATAACGCGGTCGGTCTTCTGAAGGAGGAGCTGCGCCGCTGCGGTTCGCTGACCATGGAGGCGGCCGAGGCCACACGTGTTCCGGCCGGAGGTGCGCTGGCCGTTGACCGTCATCTGTTCTCCGGGTACGTTACCGAAAAGATCAATTCACATCCCCTGATCCGGATCGAACGGAGCGAGGCTTCCTGCCTGCCGGCCGAAGGGATAGTTATTGTTGCTTCCGGACCTCTTACCAGCGACATTCTGGCCGCTTCCCTCTCTGAACTGACCGGTGATCGCCTTTATTTCTACGATGCCATCGCGCCGATTGTTTCCACCGAATCCCTGGACATGACCAAGGTTTTCGCAGCCTCACGCTACGGCAAAGGTGATGGCGATGACTATCTCAACTGCCCGCTCAATGAAGATGAATATCTGCGGTTTGTGGATGAACTGCTGCAGGGAGAAAAGGTTCCGGCCCGCGATTTTGAAAAGATAGTTCACTTTGAAGGGTGCATGCCGGTCGAAGAACTCGCCTCGCGAGGATTGGAAACACTACGTTTCGGGCCGATGAAGCCGGTCGGACTGGTCGACCCGAATACCGGTTATGAAGCGCATGCCGTTATCCAGCTGCGTGCCGAAAATCGTGAGAAGACGATGTATAATCTGGTCGGATTCCAGACCAAGCTGAGCTGGCCTGAACAGCGCCGAATCTTCCGCATGATTCCGGGTCTGGAGTCGGCAGAGTTTGAGCGCCTTGGCTCAATGCACCGCAATACCTTTATAAATTCACCCGCCTTGCTGAATATTTCCCAGCAGTTAAAGAGTGATCCACGAATTTTCTTTGCCGGTCAGATTACCGGTGTCGAGGGGTATGTGGAGTCAGCTGCCAGCGGCTTTCTAGCCGGCGTCTTCGCGGTCTGTCTCGCAGAGGGGCGTGCGCTCCCGGTGCCACCACCGGTCACCGCTCTGGGTGCCCTGATGGGGCACATTACGAATGCGGATGTAAAACATTTTCAGCCGATGAATGTTAATTACGGACTTTTTCCGGAACTGCCGGGCAGAATCAAGAAGAAGGAGCGCCGGCAGAAAATGGCGGAGCGGGCACTGGCGGAGCTTGAGGAATGGCTTATAAGTCTGAATAACACGGAGCAACGGAGCAACTGAGAAAACCGAATGAAGACAAATAGCTTGTTTTAACAGGTTTATTTGGTCTATTCTCAAGCTATATTCTTTTGTTTGTTGACTCTCTCCGTTGCTCAGTTGCTCCGTGTTATTGAATGAAAGGTTTTACGAATGGAAGATGTAATAGACCCCCTCAAGCGGGTTGAAGACCAACTGAAAAAATGCGTCAAATGCGGAGCCTGCCGACAAAACTGCCCGGCTTTCGTCGCCTTCCAGCGTGAGCCGGCCGTGGCTCGCGGCAAGGTGGCGCTGGCTCAGCATATTCTTAAAGATGATATCGAACTGGACGATCAGACCTATCTGGCCATGTCAAAATGCCTGCTGTGCGGCAGTTGTGTTGACAAGTGTCCCAACGATGTGCCGACTGATGAGATCGTGATTGCCGCCCGTGAAGCATTGGCTGAAAAACGGGGCCTGACAACTTTTCACAAGGCGGTCGGACAGGTTATAAAGAGTCGAACCCGCATGAAGATGGGGGCAACAGCGGCCCGCATACTTGGCCCGCTGTTTTTCAAAAAAATTCCTGAAACTTCCGGCCTCCGGCTGCGATTTCCAATGCCGTTTGTTGGGAACACCCGCTTCATTCCTGCGATTGCCGGCAAGCCTTTCATGGATAATCATCCGGAAGTCATTCCGGGTGAGCCGGGCAGGCCGAGGATTGTTTTCTTCGTCGGCTGCATGACTAACTTCTGTTACCCTGAAGTTGGCGAAGCCGCCCTGAAGCTCTTTAAACATCTGGGCTGCACCGTCATCATACCCAAGGGGCAGCAGTGTTGCGGACTGCCCGGCATGTCAGGCGGAGACATAAATACGGTTCGCGAATTGGCTGAAAAGAATCTGGTGGAGATGGAAAGGTACGAGGCCGACTATGTCATGAGCGCCTGTGCCACCTGCGGCGGGGCTCTGCATCGCCTCTATCCTCTGGTGGTCGGTAAACGCAATCCCGAGCTGCGGGCCCGCCTGGAGGCTCTGGCAAAAAAGACGGTAGATGCCGCCCAGCTTCTGCAGCAGCTGGGGCTCGACCCGTCCGAGACCGGAGCCGGCAGTCAGGCCAAAATTACCTACCACGATCCCTGTCATCTGCGGACACGGGGCATAACCAAACAGCCCCGCCAGCTTCTGAAGGGCGCTCCCGGCGTTGAACTGGTCGAGATGGAAGGGGCCGACCGCTGTTGCGGCCTTGGAGGCACTTTCAATGTGTATCATTACGAGTCATCGATGACCATAAATGATGCCAAAAGCCAGGCGATTATCGACACCGGCGCTCAGGCGGTTGCCACCGGCTGCCCCGGCTGCATGATGCAGCTCTCGGATGGGCTCAAGCAGCATGGCTCGACGGTGGAAGTGCTGCATACTTTGCAGCTTTTGGCCCGCAAGCTTCTGTAAATACAGGAGTCAGAATTTTATACCCTCCTGTCTTCTGAATTCTGTCTTCTGAATCACCGAATTTTTTATTAAAACTAAATTTTATTTACCATCGCCGTCATTTTTTTTGCTACCGATAAAGAATATTTATTGACATTATAACGCAAATTGTATACAAACCCCGCACGAAAACTGAGTTTTATGGAATTAATCAGGGGTTTGGATGAGCGACTACAATATCGGAGCAAAAATCAAGAAACTCCGTCTTGCAAAAAAGCTGACTCTCCAGGCCGTTGCCCGTGAGACCGGTTTTTCGCCTGCCCTGATTTCCCAGATCGAGAACAACAACGTTTCTCCTCCGATTGCAACCCTCTCCAAGATCGCCAAATTTTTCGACGTCAAAATCGGTCTGTTCTTTGCTGATGATGAAGAAGAGTGCCGTTATGAAGTCGTTCGAGCCGACGAGCGCAAAGCCATCCCTCGAGTTATCTCAAAGGCCGGCACCAGCCAGGGCTATTCCTACGAATCACTTTCATTCCGCAAGCAGAACAAGAAGATGGAACCGTTTCTTCTCACCGTCACTGAAAAGGCGCTCGAGGAGAATACATATAGTCATGATGGCGAAGAATTTCTCTTTGTCATGAAAGGCACTGCCGAACTTATCCTGGACGAGAAACGGATCGTTCTGGATGAAGGTGACTGTGTTTATTTTGATTCCTCCCTGAAACATCGCCTGCTTTCAAAAGAAGGCAGCGAAGTAAAGGTATTGGCCGTAGTAACACGATAATTCAGGGCACAGGGTATAGGGTAATAGGGTATAGGGAAAATCAAATTAACCCTGTACCCTGGCCCCTGTACCCTGCCCCCTTATTCTTAAAGACCGGAAGGATGCTTGAGATGTCCAAAAAAGCGATCAAACCCTAACTGAAGAACCCGTTTGCGCCCACAGAAACCGTCGAATTTACAATTCCGGGAGAGATCCCCGGAAAAAAAGGCGGCTACGAAGAAGCTATGAAGGAAGGCTACGACCTGATTCAGCGGCCGATTAAATCGGTCAGTATCGATCAGATCGAAAAACAGCACTTCAAAAAGCGCATGACCGTCTGGGAGCGTATCCGCACCCTGACCGACATTCAGCCGAACATACTTTTTCAGAACTGGGGCAAAAATCTGGATGGTGCCTCGCTGGTGACCGGTATCATCAGTGTCGGCGGCCGGGATGTGGCCATCTACGGCCATGACTTTACGGTGCGGGCCGGTTCCATCGACGCCACCAACGGCAGCAAGCTGGCCAAACTCTTCAACATGGCCGGAGAAAAAGGGATTCCGGTCATCGGTATGAACGACAGCGCCGGCGCTTTTGTTCCAGCCGGAGTAGGCGGCCTGGACGGTTATGCCGAGGCTTTCACAGCTCTGCGCAAGATCAGCGGGGTCGTTCCGAGCATCATGTGCATGTTCGGCTTCAATGCTGGCGGCGGCAGCTACCTTCCGCGTCAGGGCAGCTTTGTCATTCAGCCTAACGATACGTTCTTTGGTTTGACCGGTCCCGGCGTAGTCAAGTCGGTACTGGGCGAGGATATCACTCCCGAAGAGCTGGGCGGACCAAAGGTTCATGGCAAGTCTGGCGTTGCCGATCTGACCGTTAACGACGAGGTTGCTGCACTGAGAACGGCGCTGCGTCTGCTCTCCTATCTTCCGGACAACAACAGTGTCATGGCTCCTTACCAGGAAACCAGCGATCCGCTCGACCGCAAGACCTGGGAGATCAACACGCTGCTCAAAAAAGCCTTTAACTCGCCAACCGGTTTTAACACACCCTTTGACGTATCGATCATCATTCAGCAGATCTGTGACCACGGCGATTATTTTGAACTTCAGCCGGAACGTGCTCGCGAAGTTGTGACCGCCTTTGGCCGCCTGAGGGGCAATGTGGTCGGCTTCTGCGCCAACAACAGCGCTGTTGCCTCTGGTCAGATAGACTGTGACTCGGCGGTCAAGATTGCCAGCTTTGTCCGTTTCTGCAATATCTACAACATCCCGATCATCTTCATGGAAGACACCACCGGCTTCCTGCCTGGTCGCGAGCAGGAGTCGCGCGGCATCGTTCAGGCCGGACGCTCCATGCTGGATTCCATCGTTGATGTCCGCACCCCGCGGATTCTGCTGATCCTGCGCAACGCCTACGGCGGCGCCTATGCCTCCTACAACAACTACCCGACCGGAGCCGACCTGG
>CAZUGI010000034.1:0-25107 GCA_964619855.1 uncultured Geobacter sp.
TTGTCATGACGGTATGTTAACACACTTTTCAATGTGCTGTTCTAGTCATGACCCTGTTTTTAAATTTTACTCCGAGTCCTCTGTGTCTCTGTGTTTGACTGGTTTTTAAAGGTTTAAACGGTAACAAAAGGAGCAGCGCCATGAATAAAGCCTATCGCCTGATCTGGAGCAAAGCCAAGGATGCCTGGGTTATCGTCGCCGAAATAGTCAAGGGAAACGGTGGCCCGCCGCCGCTCACGGTAAGCGCTGTCATGGTGGCAGCTGCCATGGCGCTGGCCGCCGGCCGGGCCCAAGCCCTGCCTGTTGCTCCGACGGTGGTTAACGGCACAGCCAGTTTCTCCACCGTTGGGAACACCCTCACCGTCACCAACTCTCCCAACTCCATCATCAACTGGCAGGCCTTTTCCATTGCGGCGGCAGAGACAACTCGCTTCAACCAGCAGAGCGCTTTAAGCGCCGTGCTTAACCGGGTCACCGGCGTTGATCCGTCCCAGATTCTGGGAACGCTCAGCTCAAATGGAAAAGTATTCCTGATTAACCCCAACGGCATTATCTTCGGCCAAGGCTCCAGAATTGATGCAGCCGGCTTAGTGGCATCCAGTCTTGGCATCAGCAATAGCGACTTTCTGGCAGGCAACTACCGTTTCTCAGCCGGTGCCACTGCCGGCGCGGTCAAGAATCAAGGGGAAATCACCACCACGACTGGCGGAATGGTCTGGCTGATCTCGCCCAACGTCGAGAACAGCGGTGTCATCACCGCCCCTAACGGCAGCGTCATGCTGGCCGCCGGCCAGAGTGTGAACATGGTTGACCCGCAGCGCCCTGAAATCGCGGTGGTTGTCAGCGCGCCGGCCGACCAGGCTGTCAACATGGGCAGCATCCTGACTCAGGGGGGCAGCGCCGGCATCTTTGGTTCGCTGGTCAACCAACAGGGTCTGGTCAGCGCTGATGCCGCAGTAGCTGGTCCGGGCGGACGTATCTACCTGAAGTCCACCACGAGCACCACCTTAGGAGCCGGCAGCGTGACCAGCGCCAATGCCCTTGATAATGGTGACGGCGGCAAAATAGTTGTCTGGTCCGACGGGCATACCCAGGCCGCAGGGAGCCTCAGCTCCAAAGGCGGGGCAAATGGCGGCAACGGTGGATTTATTGAGACATCAGGAAAAACAATAGACTTTTCAGCTCTCAATGTTAATGCCTCGGCGCCAAAAGGGAAATCTGGACTGTGGCTGATTGATCCGGTTGATCTGGCTATTGATACTACGGAAGCAGGTAGTATTCAAACAGCCCTGTCTGGAGCAGATGTAATAGTTACAACTGCAGACTGTCCTGCTTATGGTGCCTGTTCAGGTACTGGCAACCCTGGAAATATTACATTATTGGATACAAGTGGCGGCATTTCTTGGGTAACACCACAGCATCTAACTTTACGGGCCGGGAACAATATCAATATTAATGCGCCCATTGTCGCTACAGATCAAGCTGCAATCCTTACCCTTGATGCGCCGGGAACAACGACCCAAAAAGCACCCATCACAGCCGCTAACTTGGAACTCCTGCAAGGGACATTCACTCTGACCGACCCGGCAAACTTGATCGGCACACTTGCGGGCACTGTAACTGCGGCGACTCTTGTCAACAACAGGACTCTAACTGTCGGAGCAATAGGTGACTCAATCGGCCTCACTGCCTCAGGCAACATCAATCTCACTGCAACCGGGCAGACCGGACAAAACGGCATCGTAGTGAACAATCCCATCTCTGCAGCAAATATAACACTTACGGGTACCGGAGGGGATGGCTTTGGTTATTCCGGTGGTAATAACTATTATCAGGGAACAAATGGCGGCAATGGCGTAGTGCTTAACGCATCCGTTGCTGCAAATGCAGGTAATATTTCCATTACCGGCACTGGTGGGAAAGGTGGGGATGTATACGCTAATAACAATTATGGTAACTATAATGCCCGCGGCGGTAACGGCGGAATAGGGATAAACATCTCCGCCAGCGGGATAATTTCAGCAAGTGGCAGCGTCGTCCTGAACGGCACCGGTGGAGATGGCGGATATGCTAAAATTGTCAGTAATTACGGGGGCAACGCCTCAGGCGGTAACGGCGGCCATGGAGTAGGCATAAATGCTCCAATCACCAGTGGCGGTTTCACATCCATCACCGGCATCGGCGGCTTTGGCGGTACAGCAACAGGCGGAAACACATCATTGAACGGGTACGCATATAATGCAGGAGAAGGGATTGGGGGTTATGGCGGAACGGGTGTAATCCTCAAATCTAACATCATCGCCACCGGGGCGATCACGATTGTTGCTACCGGCCGTAAAGGCGGCGACGGTATTGATGGATATGGCGGATTTTATTATGCTCCTGCATATGCGCGCGGTGGTGCAGGTGGACATGGATTCCTGTTTGACAGTGCCAGCTACGGCGGTACTATCTCGTCCGGAGGAAATATAACCATTACCGGTATAGGTGGTGACGGTGGTGAAGCGGTCGGCTCCAATTCCCCAGGTAGCTCAAACAACTTTGGTGGCTCTGCCAACGGTGGAAACGCAGGGTACGGAATCAGAGTAAATTTTGGAGGCTATCTCTCAGGTCAAAACACCATAATAACAAATGGCGCGGGTAAAACCATAACCTTGACCGGAACCGGTGGTAACGGTGGCAAGGCCACCGGCGGTTTTAGTGCCGGTGCGTACACCGGGGGATCTGCCACCGGTGGTGAGGGAGGCCATGGCATTGTTACTAACGGACAAATCATCAATGCTGATGCAGGCGGTTCAGTCACGCTCACAGGTATCGGAAAAATGGGGGGCGGTGCTTATGCCGGACTTAGTGAAGCGGGGGTCACTTACGGAGGATATGGCAGGAGCGGACAAGGTGGGATCGGTGTTGATGTTTCCAGCAATGCCTACATAACTTCAATTGGTTCACTCTCAATTTCAGGCACCGGAGGCCTTGGAGGAGTTGCAACTGGACACACCTACAGTTCAGGAAACAATGGCTTAGGGGTTAATATCTCAACCTACCAGGCAAGACTGACAGCTGCAAACCCGTCTATAGCTACTTCAGGCGGTCTGTCATTATATCACTCAGGCAGCAACGCAATGGCTGTTACCGGCACTATCTCGATCTCCAACAGCGGAAGTGGCGATCTTTCTTTCACTGACTCCGCTTACGGCGGATCCATCTCTTTATCCAACAGCGCCGCAGGCGGGTCCGTAAACCTCTCGACAGGCACTAGCGGTGCCCTTCAGGTGGCCGGTATTACTTCCAGTAACGGGCCGGTGACTATAAGTAGCGGCAATGACGTTATATTTAACGGCGCGGTCAATGCCGGTACCGGCGCTGTTTCTGTCACCAGCGCCGGCGCCATCAACGGCCAACCCGGGGTCTCGTCCATCAATGCCGGGAGTGCAGCACTGACCGCAGCAAATGGTATCGGCACTGCATCTACGCCATTAGTAACTACTGTTGGCAATCTCTCTGCAACAAACAACTCCTCTGGTGATATCAACATATCAAACACTGGCACTCTGAATGTGGCCGGCATCACTAATAATGCTGGATCAATAACTCTTGACAATGTGGGTGGTGTGACTGTGACCGGCAACATCGCGGCTAATTCTGGGTCCAGTACCAGTAACGTCAGTATTACTGCCCACAGTCCACTCACTATCAATTCTGGAGTGTTAGTTAGTGCAGGAGGATCAGTTTATCTTACTGCCGGGGCAAACGGCACATTGCTTGACAATCTCTTGATCAACGGCAATGTGACTTCCTACCTCCAAAATATAATTCTTCAGGGCGGTAACTTTGTCACTGTGAACGGCTCACTTTATGCGCCGAACGGCACAATCTCGATCCGAGATTTTTTGAATCCACTTTCGCTCTCTCAGATGGCATCCCTGTTACCAGGAGTCAACGAAGCGCTTAATTATGGAGTTTCAGTCATGGGTAGAGAATCTACCGACCTGACTGAAGAGGAAACAAGCACTGAAGGAGGGCAGAATGGGACAGAATTCAAGTCTATTCCGTATTGTAACTAGCGTTCTGCTGTTCTTCGCCATTGCACTGCCAACAGCGGCGATCGCGAGTGTAGGCACGGTAACCAACCTGAGCGGGCCACTATTCGGCAAGAAGGCGGACGGCTCATCAAGAACCCTTTCCGTTAATTCCGCGGTTGATCAGGGAGACACACTGATCACGGAAAAGCGCACTTACGGCAGGGTCAAGTTTACTGACGGCGGCGATGTAACCCTGCGCCCAGGCACCACCTTTGTGGTGGAAAGTTACTTCTTTGACAAAGGCAAACCGGCTGAGGACAAGGCTGTGTTCGGGTTGATTAAGGGAAGTCTGAGGGCCGTGACCGGACAGGTTAACAAGCGTGGAAATATTAACGCTTATAAGATGAAAACATCTACGGCTACTATCGGAGTACGTGGCACTTCATTTGATATGAAAGTCTGCGACAACAACTGTGATGGCCTTCCAAACGGCATCTACTTCTTTGTTATCGAGGGGATGATCGAGGTGTCAAACAATGCCGGTTCAAAGACCTTCTCTGTCGGTCAGTACGGCTATGTGAAGAATGATAGTTCACTGCCGGAACTGTTGCCGTTCATACCTAAACTGGGGCTTGAACTGCCTCCTTTTGAGAATGACGCTTGCAGCGTGAGGTGATTCTGTTCGCAATAGCCTGAAGCTGATAAAAATGCCCTCCACATTCAATATGGAGGGCATTTTATTTTTCAATGACATTTCACCGTTTGTTTGAGTATTGGTCGTTGTAAAAGATATTAAAGTCTTGGAAATGGTTGATTATTTGACGGTAGTGCATTAGTATTTCTGCGCTTCTACGGCAGAAAAATGAAACGGAGGCACCATGACTTCACGCGCAGCACATACCGGCCTTGCAAAACGGATGGTGTACGTCACCGGACTTCCACGGGCCGGTTCGACCCTGCTCTGCCAGCTGCTCGGCATCCACCCTCACATCTACAGCATCGGCCATAGCTCTCCACTTGCCAATCTGCTTGAACAACTGCGCCATGGGATCAGCGACAGCCCTTTTCTGCTGGCACAGCTAGATGTGGATTTCGATCTGGCCTACGGGCGCATTGCCAATGCCTTCCGCGGCTTTATCAACGGCTGGAATGAGGAAACCGACCGACCGGTAGTGGTTGACAAGAACCGCAGCTGGCTTGGTATGGTGCAGACCGTCCAGCTTCTTGACCCGAATTTTCGTATGCTGGCCTGCGTGCGCGATCCGATCCAGATTCTTGGATCCATAGAGGCACAACACCAGAAAACGCTGCTGCTGGATTTTCCTGATCACATGGCCCCCAACTCGGCCTGGTTCAGAGGCGATGCCCTTTTCAGCAACAACGGCGTAGTGGGTGGCCCTCTGCGAGCCATCGAAAACCTGCAGGATATTTCAGACGACTGCGGAATCAAGGAAAAAGTCTATTTCGTGATATTCGAGAGGCTGGTGAACGATCCGGTCGCCGAAATGTCACGCATATTCAAATGGATGGGGATGCCGGACTGCATCATAGATCCTGCCACCCTGCCGGTGCGACCGCATGAAAGCGACAGCTACTACCGCTACAAATACCGCCACGCCACGCATTCCAGGATAACACCCCCGGCACATCACAGGATTTCCAACCGGATAGCACGGGAGATTTTCTACAAATACCGCTGGTTCTACGACAGCCTCTACCCGGAAGCCTATCCTGAACTACGCGGCGAACAGGGACCCAACCCCGGTTATGCCACTGGAACTCCGGCGAATGAACCTTCACCTCCGGCAGCTATGCCTTAACCAGATGACTGACATATATAAAACCGCCCTTCCAGAGATTTCATGGCCACCTGTCCCGTCAGATCAGGCAGCTTCTCTGCTGGCAATGTGCTACTATCTGGAACAGAGCCAGTGGTGGCCGGCAGAACGTCTGCTGTCGTTCCAGCTGCTTCAAGCCCAATCTGTGCTTCGCCACGCCCGCCAAACTACCTCATACTACGGCGGCATATTATCAGGGTTTGACTTCAGTTGCCCTCCGGACTTGACTCGCTGGATGGAGATACCACTATTGACCCGCAACGATATCCAATCGGCCGGAGATGCACTACGTAGCCGCAATCTGCCATCATCCCACGGCAAAGTGTTTACCACCCAGACATCCGGATCAACCGGTCAGAACGTGATCGTACACGGAACAGACCTGACGCACCATTTCTGGAACGCTCTGACTATCCGGGAACATTTCTGGCACAACCGTTCTCTGGAGGGTTCTCACGCCATCATCAGGGTGTTTGAAAATGCACCTGAAGCAGGGCAGATCAATCCTGACTGGGGAGCTCCTTTCAATCTGGTCTGGCATACCGGTCCAAGCGCGATGTTGAACTTAGTCACAGATGTTTCTGTTCAGGTTGAATGGCTGA
The DNA here is from genome assembly GCA_964619855.1 of uncultured Geobacter sp. Lineage (GTDB taxonomy): Bacteria > Desulfobacterota > Desulfuromonadia > Geobacterales > Pseudopelobacteraceae > JACRCG01. The sequence continues at coordinate 6,463 of CAZUGI010000034.1, forward strand.
AACGTATTAACCCCAGCTATCTGCTTACCTACCCTTCCAACTTATCTGCCCTCCTAGAACTGTTTGACGGGAAAGGCTCCCGGCTCCCGGCTCTCTCTCAGGTGCGTACCATCGGCGAGACATTGACCCCGGAAATTCGGGAGGCGTGCCGGCGCGTCTTGAATGTTCCAATCGTTGACATATACAGTTCACAGGAAGCCGGCTACATCGCCCTCCAGTGTCCCGAGGGCAACTGCTACCACATCCAGGCGGAAAATCTTCTTGTAGAAATTCTTGATGATGAAGATTTACCGTGCATACCAGGCGAGACTGGACAAGTTGTTATAACCACTTTGCATAATTTTGCAGCACCACTGATACGTTATGTAATCGGCGACTATGCAGAGGTAGCCGAACCCTGCCAGTGTGGGCGCGGGTTGCCATCCGTCAAGCGCATCTTGGGGCGAAGACGAAACCTGATAACCCTACCGAATGGTAAACGATTCTGGCCCCTTTTCGGAATCAAAAAAATCCGTCATATTGTTCCAGTTCGCCAGTATCAGGTGATTCAGACCGCTCTCGACCTGCTTGAAGTGCGTCTTGTTACAGAGACTCCCGTTACCAGAGAACAGGAAGAACAGTTGAAGAAAGTAATCTGCGATGCAGTTGGGTATCCCATGAATATCAGTTTTGTCTATCTGGATTCTATCCAGATTATTGCAGGAAAACATGAAGAATTTCGCTCCGAAATATGACCGGTGATGACATGTTAACTGGCCAGCCTACCTGCAAGGGATCCATCAACTATTAGGATGAATTTATGATCTCGGCAAACTACGATACTGTCACATTTCACACCATAAACATTTTGAAATACAGATGCCTGCATTCCGCAAGCAGACTTATAAGTCATATTGTTGAAAACAAAACTCTGAGACAATTGGAGTTTGATTTTCGTTATCGTCAATATCTTGCCGAATTTGGCGAAGCAGATTCGGACATAATTGTATCCACATTTTCAAAATCTGGAACCACTTGGATGCAACTAATCCTTTACCAGCTGACTACTTCGGGTAGCATGGACTTTGATCACCTGTTCGATGTCTCGCCCTGGGTTTGGTATTCTTCATTGCGTAGAGTGCAACCAAAAGAGACTCCTGCTCCCAGAATATTGAAATCTCACGATGACTATTGCCGTTTTAAAAATGGGCGGCGGGGACGGTTCGTTTTTGTTACAAGAGACGGACGAGATGTTTGCGTTTCACTGTATCATCATCGTAAAAACTTCAAACGTTATAAGGGTACGTTCGATGAGTTTTTTGATGATTTTTTGTATGGCACCGAATACAACTGGTTCGAGCATACGCGCTTATGGATGGAAAATAGACTTGATCTGCCCATTCATTATGTGCGTTTCGAAGACCTCAAAGCCAGCTTTGATGAGACGGTTAGGGGTATTGCCGAATATTTTGGTATTCGAATTGATCACGAGATCATGTCAAGAACAGCCAGTCTTTGCAGCTTTGCATCCATGAAACAGCATGAATATAAGCTTGGACCGCAAAATTCCCATTTTTCCCATATATCTGATTCACCGTATTTTGTAATTAACTCGGATCAGTTTATCAGGCGGGGAGAAATTGGTGAAGGATTGGCAACCTTGACTGACGATCAGCTGACCGCTTACCGAGAACGTTTTGATCGTAGCCTGAGCGATTTTGCTCTGTTAAACTCCTATCGATGAAAAGCGCAGACACACACTGGAGCCGAATAGCTCAATACTGGCATCTTGTAGGGCCGCCTTTAAGGCCATCAAAGAATGATTTAATCCATTTCGAACGTGCCGTGGTGGACAGGATTGAAACCCTGAAAGGCCCGATGAGGACTTTGATTCTGGGCGTTACCCCTGAACTTGCGGCACTCAAATGGCCGGCTGGAACGATACTCAAAGCTTTGGATGGTTCACCAGAGATGCTCAAAGCAATCTGGAAGGGAGCGACAGAGGAAGCCATATGCGGTTCGTGGACTGCTATGCCTTTAGAGAATGCCAGCCTGGATATGCTAGTCTGTGATGGTGGAATCGGATTGGTGCATTACCCACAAGAGCAGTTGGCTCTGTTTTCTGAAGTCAAACGGATACTGGTTCCGGACGGAATTTTTACCTTTCGGCTTTTTGCTCCCGGATGCCATGCGGAAACGATTGAGCAGATCGCTTCTGATCTTGAAGCTGGCGCAATACCTTCGCTGGATGCGCTGAAGTTCAGACTGTGGGGCGCCTTGCAAGCAACTGCTAAGACCGGAGTCCGACCTGTTGACGTTGTAAAAAGCATTGAGCTGGTAGCTGGAAGTCTGGAGCGCCTAGTTAATCATTTCGGTTGGCCGGCTCAGCACGTAGCAACACTGGAATTTCATCGAACCAGTCAGGCTGTCTACTGTCTTAGCGGTGTTGATGAAGTACGCTTATTAATTGCTACACTGCCGGGTTTGGAAGTTGTGCGTGTTGACATACCTCAACATGATTTTGGCGATCGCTGCCCGGTAATCACCATCCGTCAAAGCGGCAGGTATAAGGCGTAATGAGTGTCCTGATCGTATCAGCAACCGATGAGACTTTCATGCCATGGTTCAGCAGGCTTGCGACTTCGCTCTGTGCTGTGAATGCCTTCCGGATCGCAGATTTTGCCTGTCTGGATCTGGGACTTGGACAGGAGAGTCGCTCCGTTATTGCCGAGTACGGCACAAAGATTGTTGTTCCAGAATGGGATCTGCCTGTAGATACAGAATTGACCCGGTCAAAACCCCACCTGAGGGCTCTGACGGCCCGACCTTTTCTACCCCGCTATTTTCCAGGTTATGACATTTATCTTTGGATTGATTCTGACGCGTGGGTGCAGGGCGGTTTTGCCATCGACTGGTATCTTGAAGGAGCACAGCAAGGTGCTCTTGCCGCCGTGCCGGAGACTGACCGATCTTACTCACAGACTCAAGGAACGTGGTCCTGGAGATTCGAGGGTTTGAATTCGTACTTTGGAAACGAAGCGGCCCAGAAGGTGCTGTCGGAACGGTATCTTAATGCTGGAGTATTTGCCTTAAGAGGTGATGCACCACACTGGGCCGCCTGGGAGCGCTGGTTTGAGATTGGAATTAAATCTTCAGACGGCAAAGCAATCAATGACCAGACGGCGCTTAATCATGCCGTATGGACTGAGAGCCTGCCGGTCCAACCGCTGCCTGCCCTGTGCAACTGGCTCTGTCATCTGGCAACACCGGTATTCAACCCGACTACCGGACGTTATCATGAGCCGCATATCCCTTACCGGCCAATCGGAATAATACATTGTACTGGAGAATCGAAGGAACTCATCCAGCCGCCGGCAGAAAAAGTCCCATGAGCAATATTCTCTTCACATGGGAGTTGGGTAGCAACCTTGGACATCTGGGGCGCCATCTCCCTCTGGCCAAACTGCTAAGGCAACGTGGCCACCAGATACTGTTTGCTTTCAGGGAACTGGACCGCTTCGGCAGCGTAGCGCAAAAAGAGGGATTTAAGTCTGTTCAGGCACCATTCTGCCTCCATAATGAATTCGCATCTCGCGAATTGCTGAACTATGCTGACATCCTTGCTGCCAACGGGTTCGGCAACCACGAACAGCTGTCAAGTCTTATGAAAGGCTGGTCCGCCATTTTTCAGGAGTTTATTCCGGATGTTATTGTAGCTCAGTTCGCTCCTTCATCACTGCTTGCAGCACTTCTAAATGGCGTACCTGCCGTGCGGATAGATTGCGGCTTCGGCTGCCCGCCTGATGAGTCCCCCTACCCCTGTTTCCGACCCTGGCTGAATGTCGCTCAAGAAGATTTACTGGTTCGAGAACAAAGTGTTCTGGAGAATATCAATCGGGTCTGTGATGAACGAGGGGCTAGCGTATTCACTTCACTCCAGAGTGTATTCAAAGCTGACTGTGACTTCCTGCAGACTCACCCGGAACTGGACCATTATACCGGTCGCCGGAACGGTAATTACGTAGGCCCCATCTTCAATCTAGACGAGGGTGACGATATTGAATGGCCTGAGAACAATGGCCCGCGTATCTTTGTTTACCTCAGACCGTTTGAAGGGCTGCCGCTCATCCTTCATGCCCTTAAATCCTGCGACTGCAGTGTTATCGCCGCCCTGCCCGGAATCGGGGACGACTTTCGCTCCGCCTTCTCATTGCCTTCCTTGAAGATCAGCACCACACCTGTGCGACTGGCCAACCTACTGCCGGAGGCAAATATCGCCATTACCCACGGAGGACACGGACTGGCCTCGGCCTGTCTGCTGGCAGGAGTGCCAATGCTGCTGGTGCCACAGGTGGCTGAGCAGTTAATGACGGTTTACAATTATGAACGGCTGGGAATCGGAAAAGGGATCAAACATGATGAGGCCACAACTAAATTCGAATCTGCCCTACAACGAATGCTGAAAGACTCTTCTTACCGGGATAACGCCGGAAGGCTTTCCAAAAAATATGCCGGATATGATCAGACGGAAACGGTCAAAAAGCTTTGTGATGCGATTGAAGCGAAAGCTAGCGGACAGCTATAAATCCATAATCATCGCATTCTCATCACAATCCGGGAACTTGACGCATTTGATGCAATCACCCCAGACCTTGTGCGGCAGTTCTGATTTATCCACTAGCCTAAATCCGAATTTACCAAAGAAATCAGGCTTGTAGGTAAGGCAGAAAATTCGCTTCAATCCCAGCTCACGCGCCTCGGCTATGCAGGCCTGCACCAGCTGGCTGCCGATTCCCTTGCGGCCGGCATCCTCAGAAACAGCCACCGAGCGGACCTCCGCCAGATCATCCCAGACAATATGCAGCGCTGCGGTACCAAGCAGCTTCTCTTCTTCGACAACAACATAGAAATCGCGCAACGATTCATATAACTCGGACAACGAACGGGAGAGCATATCCCCCCGACTGGCGAAGTTGGTCAATAGTTTCTGAATATCTTTTACATCACCCATCTGTGCTTTACGAATCATCTGATTATCCTCCTACAATATGCCTACCTTTACCATAACCGGCTTCAGCACCCTGATCAGCTCCGACGGTTTCATGCCAACCAGATAACCGCGCTTGCCGCCATTGATGTAGATGTATTCAAGGCCGGTGATACTTTCTTCCATGTAGACCGCCATTGGACGGCGCGTGCCAAAGGGAGAGGTACCTCCCACCAGATAGCCGGTATGTTTGCTGGCATTGTCCGGCGAACAGGGCGAAACCTGCTTGACGCTCATGATGCGTGCCAGCTCTTTGGTAGACACGTGCCGATCACCATGCATAAGCACGATCAGCGGCTGCTTGGCATCGTCTTCCATCACCAGGGTCTTTATGACGGCGTGTTCATCCACTCCCAACTCGCGGGCAGAGACCGAGGTTCCCCCTTTTTCTTCGTACGCGTAGAGGTGATCGGTAAACTCAAGCTTCTCAGCCCGCAACTGACGAACAGCAGCTGTTATCGGAGTTTTTTCCTTTGCCATATCAGCAAATCCTGGGCAGTTGTTCTCCGGCGAGCATCTCGACCGATCGAATACCGCCAATGCTGGTCTCCATTCTTACCCGCCCTGCCGGAGCGGCCTCAACGTTTCCGATTATGGCCGCATTCTCACCGAGCGGGTGATTTCTGATAACCGCCAAGACAGCATCAGCGGCATCGGCAGCCACAAATGCCAGCAGCTTGCCTTCATTTGCCACAAACAACGGATCAAGTCCCAGGATGGAACAGACACCGCGAACCGCCGCTTTTACCGGCAGCGCATCCTCTCTCAGGGTGATAGACACCCCAGACTGCATGGCGATTTCCTTTATGGTTGTGGCAACCCCGCCTCTGGTCGGGTCACGCAGAACATGTACGGAAGGGCCGCAAGCAGCTATTATCTGCTCCACCAATCCATTCAACGCACTTGAATCACTGGCTATTTCTGTTCCGACTTCCAGACCTTCACGGCCGGCCATGACGGCGATTCCGTGGTCTCCGATCGTTCCGCTGATAATGACGGCATCCCCCGGTTTCGCATTGGCTCCATGAATCTGGAGATCATGCTCTATGACTCCAATGCCGGAAGTGGATATGAATATTTTGTCGGCCTTGCCGCGCGGCACAACCTTGGTGTCGCCGGTGACTATTTTTACTCCGGCCGTATCGGCCGCCACCCGCATATCCGCCAAAATTATCTTCAGATCGTTCTTACTGAAACCCTCCTCGATTATCAGGCCCACACTAAGCCAGAGCGGCCTGGCCCCCATCATAGCCAGATCGTTGACAGTGCCATGCACGGCTAGGCTGCCGATAGTGCCGCCCGGAAAAAAAATCGGATCAACAACAAAAGAATCTGTGGTGTAGGCCAGTCGCCCCTTAACCGCATCAAGGAGAGCAGCGTCATTCTGCCCGGAGGGTGCCGTTCCGCTGACAATCGGGAGTATCAGTTCATCCAGAAGCTGGTGGGAAAGCCTGCCGCCACTGCCGTGGCCCAAAAGAATTAAGTCATTATCCACTAAAGAGACTCCGGCGCAATTTTTGGAGGCAGAATAGCATGGAAAGCCGGTGTTGTCACGGCAGCTTTTTCTGTTCACATAACGGGGCGGTTCGTGCTAAATAGGTAACTCTGTTTATAAATGCAGGAGGTTTCAATGACTGAATACAGACCGATGCTGCAGCTTCCAAAGGCGGCAGGGTATAAGGCCGGCGATGTGCTGGTGCTGGTGGGTGAACTTTTTGGCCGTGGCTATGCCAACGGCCTGATTGAAGAGGCCAAACGACTTGGCATGACCATTATCGGCACCACCGTCGGGCGGCGTGACAGCGATGGCACACTTCGTCCATTAACCACAGAAGAGCTGGCCGAGGCCGAAGCGCTTCTGGGGGGCACGATTATTAACATCCCACTTGAGGCCGGTTTTGATATGGAAGCAGTTGATGGCCAGCCTTCGGTTGCCGAGCAGCTCAAAAAAGCCCGTCCGGATGATCTGGATACGATCAATCTTGATGAAGGATTTATCGAAAAGGCCTGTGCCGCAGGTACGGCCCGTTTCAGGGCAGCACTCGCGCTTCTGGCAAAGGAGCTTGAAACCCGTATTCCGACCGGTTCCAACATTCTGCTGTCACATTCCATGGCAGGCGGCATACCGCGGGCCCGTGTTTTCATGCCACTTCTGAATCGTGTTTTCAAAGGTACCGGTGACAAGTTTCTCCCATCTGAAACATTCTGGGAAAGTGGCCTTGGCCGTCTGTGCAACACCAGTTTCAATGAAGTTACGGCCGACACCTTCCGCTATCTAATCGAGGAAACAGCTGGGCTCCGTGAGCGGGCCGCAGCATCCGGTTCCAGAGTCTGTTATTCGGCCTATGGCTATCACGGCACCGGAGTGCTGGTAAGTGGCAAATATCGCTGGCAGTCCTACACCCCTTATGTGCAGGGCATAGCCAAGATGCGCCTGGAAAAGATTGCCGAAGAGGCATCAGCCATGGGAATCGCAGCCACTGTCTTTAACTGTCCAGAAATCCAGACTAATTCAAGCGCTCTTTTTCTAGGTGTTGAGATTTCGCTCTATCCGCTTCTGACCGCCATTGCCCGTGAAGCCGGGAAAGATATTGCCGCACAGGTTGAGCAGCGCTGTCAGGCCATGCTGAAAGAGGGCGAGACGGTGTCGCATCTGTTGGAGCGGGCCGACAGCTACCTGTCATCACCCATTCTGGAGGAGATCGTTGATTTTGATACCTGGCCGCAGCACAACACCCGTGAACAGGCAGAGTTGATGCTGGCCAGTTCGGCAGAATTGATGGGCATGCACACTGACCAGAAACAGCTGGTCTGCGCCGAACTGTCCCGGATTGTATTTCTTTCCACCGGCAGGTTGATGCTGCATGCTTCCTGGCAGCCGCCGGCAGCGGTGGTCTGGCTCAATCACGACATCATCGGCCGATTGCTGGCTGATGCCGGCGGCACAGGAATAGTTTAGATTCGGAAAATATAAATAACGATTGAGGGAATATATGAATACTGCCGCAAAATTTCTCACATTATGTATCATGACAGCGGCCCTGCTCCAGGGCTGCTCCACCCCGCAGGTTAACAAACCGACCGACGTGCTCTTCAAAGAAGGGGAGCAGTTCTATCAGAACGGTAATTATGAAGACGCCATTGCACAGTGGAAGAAGGTCAAGGAGAGTTATCAGTCTCCGGAGCTGACAACCCGTGCTGAACTCGGCATTGCCGACGCCTACTTCCTGAACAAGGACTACATAGAATCCGCGGCCGCTTACGAGGATTTCCGGAAACTGCATCCCAGTCATCCGCAGGCCGGCTTTGCGCTGTATCGTCAGGGGATGAGCAACTACAACCAGATAAATCGTATCGATACCGATCAGACCCCGGTAAAAAATTCACTGACTGTTTTCGAATCCTATCTGAAGCTTTATCCTGCCGGAGAGCAGCTTACCGAAGTCCAGGAAAAGATCCGTGACTGCCTTGACAAACAGCTGCAGTACGAAATATATGTAGGGCGCTTTTATCTGAAATCGGATGCTTATAAAGCTGCCATAGCCCGTTTCTCCGAGGCTTTGAGAACTTTCCCGGAGCAGGCCCGTCGAGATGAGGTTCTTTATTATCTGGGAAGATCTTACCTGGAAAATGGAGACAAATCAAAAGGGCGTGAATTTTTTGGCCGCCTATCGCGGGAATTTCCGACCAGCCCGTTCATCTCTGATGCCAACAAGGCTATGGACTCGTTCTTTTAGCATTCGTGTGGCGACTGATGATCTGCATACTTCTGTCGGCAGGCCTGATTGCCGGCGGATGCAGCCCATCCGAGAGCGACCGTCAGGCCGTGACAGATGTTCTTGAAATTCGCTCCAAGGCGCTTAATACCCGCGATACCACATTGTACTTTTCCGTTATTTCAAAAGATTACAATCATAAGGGCACTGATATCTCCGGCTTGAAAGATCGCGTTAGCGGAAATTTCAACGCCTTCGAAAGCCTGTCCTACCAACCGGATGAAAAAACCATCACGATACGCTGGAAAAGTGCCGAAGCTGACGGCACATACCGAATGAGAGCAGTGGTACGGGGGAAAGAGATTACACTAGACGGCACTGAACACCTCAAGCTGAAGAAAGAGCCGGGGGGATGGAAAATCATTGCGGGGTTATAACTTGTGAGTGGACATGAAGCCATTTTGCTTGGAGCGCTTGTAACTACCGCCTACCTGATAGGATCGATTCCGACCGGCCTTATTCTGGGTAAACTCTACGGTATAGACGTCCGCACTGAAGGCAGTGGCAACATCGGGGCCACAAACCTCTATCGGACCGTAGGGCGGAAGGTAGGTATAGTTACACTGATCGGAGATTGTTGTAAGGGGATGATTCCGGTCTTGGTGGTCAAATACAACAGCATGGTTCCTGCGGAGTATGCCGTCTGGGTCGGATTGGCCGCTTTCTGTGGCCATGTATTTTCGGTATTTCTGAAATTAAAGGGGGGCAAAGGCGTTGCTACAGCGCTGGGGGTGTTTCTGGCGCTTGCGCCGCTGGCTCTCGCTGCTGCTGTGGGAATATTTGCGGTATGTATGTTTATCTGGCGCTACGTTTCGCTCGGCTCAATCTGTGCAGCAGCGACCATGCCGATTGCGGTTGCCCTGCTGGGCGGAAGCAGAATTTTGCTCCTTGTAACCTCTGTTATTGCATTGATCGTAATAATCAGACATCACGAGAATATCCGGCGATTAATGACAGGGTCTGAAAACAAGTTCAAGGCATAGCAGAGGCTACTCTTTCTCTCCGATGTAAATCGTTGCAATCCCGAAGGTAAGTTCCTTGATATGAATGTTCCTGAAACCGGCCTCCGAGATCATGCGGGAGAAATCCTCGTGCGAAGGAAACTCCAGTACTGAATCCGGCAGATATTTGTAGGCGTTGTAGCGAGAGAAAAGGCCGCCCACGACCGGAAGCAGCCGCCGGAAATAAAAATAGTAAATCTGCCTGAATATCAGCGAACGGGGAGTTGAAAACTCCAGAATAATCATTCTGCCACCCGGACAAAGTACCCGCCACATCTCTGCCAGACCCAGCTTCCTGTCAACTACGTTCCTGATTCCGAAGGCAATGGTGATTGAATCAAAAGTATTGTCCGGAAAGGGGAGATCCTCACAAGGGGCGACTTTCAGGTCAATTCTTCCCGCATACGGTGATGCCGCAACCTTTGCTTCGCCCAGCTCCACCATCTCCCTGCAGAAATCCGCACCGGTAACCCTGACCGACTTCGGCGTACTGCCGGCAATTTCCAGGGCAACATCACCGGTGCCGGTTGCCACATCCAGGATGCGTGATCCCTCACGGTACTTCAAAAGCCGCACGGCTTTCTTGCGCCAGCGGCGGTCTATGCCGAAGCTCAACAGCCTGTTCAGGAAGTCATAGCGCGGTGCAATGGCCCCGAACATCTGCTGGATTTTCTCACCTTTATCTGAAAGCCTGAACATTGTTTAGCTACCTTTTTATGGATGTAAGTGCTATAAAAACAGCCGCTTCTTTTAGCACATTTTTTTTAGCTTAAACCAGAAAAATCAAACCGCCCTCAGGAATATTGAATTCATGATGCCAGTCATCCGCATACAGGATATCGCAGATATCCTGATAATGACCTTTCTGCTTTACCAGCTTTATAACTGGTTTCGCAGGACCCGTGCCTTTCAGGTACTGCTTGGGCTTGGCGTTGTAACTCTAATATATTTTGCCACTCGTTTTCTCGGCTTGTACATGACCAGCTGGGTTCTTCAGGAACTGGGCACTGTACTTATAATTCTGATTATCGTTGTTTTTCAGTCTGAAATCCGACAGGCTCTGTACCGTTTCAGCCGCCTGCGGCATTTTATTGATAATCGCCTGGATACACAACACAGCCAGTTTCAGGATATTTCTGAAACACTTTTCGGGATGGCGGCACAACGCGTCGGGGCACTGGTGGTATTTCAGCGCAACGAATCACTTGACGACCTGATGTCGAACGGCGTACGGCTTGACAGTGAAATTTCTCCTCAGATGCTTGAATCCATATTTTACAACGGAGCTCCGTTCCATGATGGGGCCGCCCTGATAAGAGACGGCAGGATTGCTCTGGCGTCCTGCCATCTTCCGCTTTCAGTCAGTCCTGATGCTCCCCGGCATTTCGGTACCCGTCACCGTGCAGCACTGGGCTTATCTGAACGAAGCGATGCAGTGACCGTAGTCGTCTCCGAAGAGCGCGGTGAGATTTCGCTGATCCATTCGGGAGAGATAAGGGTTTTGACATCACCGGCTGAACTGATAGCGGCATTGGAAGAGCTTCTGGTAACCGGTGAGGAGCCAAACAGTGCCGCCGTGAAGCAGGGGCTCTTCTCAAATATGCTTCCTAAAGCTGCTCTGCTTCTTGGTGTGTGCATATTCTGGGCTCTTATAACTACACGACAGGGGCAAATAACCACCGTCACCGCACCGGTCAGGCTGCATGGAATCCCGGAAGGACTGATACTGCTTCGCACCTCTCCGGAAGAGGTAAATGTCCAGATCAAGTCGCTTTCAAGCCTGACACCGACGCCGTCCAAACTGGACCTGAATGCGGAGATCGATGCCTCCGAAGTAAAGGAAGGTCAGACGACTATCAGAGTTCGCAATTCTGATTTCAAATTGCCTTCCGGAATTACTATCACAACCGTTTCTCCTTCTTCGATCAGAATTTCTGCGGAACGTAAAATTCGAAAAAATGTACCGGTGAAAATTTCTTTGCAGGGCTCGGTTCCTTCCGGCCTGACAACCTGGCGGATTGTCAGCGAACCTGCCACGGTGGAAATCGAGGGACCGGCCAGCCAGGTATCTCAGATAGACAGTGTCATGACCGACATTATAGATGCGGCACAAATGTCAGCCGGAAGAGAGTATCAGAAGAATCTCCGGCCGCCTCAAAATCAGGTGTCATTACTCAGGGATCTGCCTGTGGCTATAAAGCTTAAGCCCCCCGGCAAACGGCGCTAACCAGCTGAAATCAAACGATCAGTATAATTCCGGTGCTACCCTGTTTAACAATCGGGGTTGACTTTTGGAAGTGGCTGTTATATAAAGATCAAAATCCACGCCCTATCCTAGAACAACATGGGGGGAACATGACACATATACGTATCGCTTTTGCGATATGCCTCATACTCCTTGCGTTACCGCAGCTGGTACTTGCATCCAAATCCCACGTCGTGCGTAAAAGCGAATCTCTGCACTCTATCGCCCGCAAGTATCATGTGTCGGTCGATGAACTGAAAAGCGTAAACAACCTTACCAGCACGCATGTTGAAAAGGGTTCACGCCTTATAATTCCATCCCATGCCGATGCTAAGCTTAAGAAATCGGCCAATGTTGTTAAGCAGCAGTCATATACGGCTGTAAAAGGCGACACACTTCAGAAAATTGCAAAGAAAACCGGCATAAAGATTGCGGAGCTCAAAAAGCTGAATGGCCTGAAGAGCAGCAGGGTTAAGCCGGGGCAGGTTCTGGCGCTGCTGGATCCAGCCTCATCAACCGAGCCGACTACACGCGTGGCCAGTTCCAGCAGGTTGCAGCTCGTAAACAAGGACCTGCTGAATGAGCAGGAACTGAATGACACCCTGGCAGAACTTACCGATATTGATTCCGACCGACCGGTTGATCTTGCCAAAAGTCTTCAAGCCAGTCAGGCGATTAACAATCTGAAAAAGTCGGCCTACAGTTTTCTTGGCGCCCGCTACCGTTTTGGCGGCAGCAGTCGTAATGCCCTTGACTGCTCAAGCTTTACTCAGCAGGTTTTCCGCGATCAGAAGATCAGTCTGCCGCGCACGGCCCGAGAGCAGTTCTATGTCGGAAATGAAGTCGCACGCGGCGATCTGCGCAAAGGTGACCTGGTCTTCTTCCAGACGTATGCCCGCTTCCCCTCGCACGTCGGGATTTACCTCGGGAACCGCAAGATGATTCACGCTTCATCATCACGGGAGCATCGTGGTGTTGTAATTTCCTCAATGGATACCCCTTACTATCTGGCTCGCTATCTGGGGGCACGGCGCATTACAAATCTGACTCCGGAGTCGATTAACTTCGACGAATTGCTCCTTGGCGCTGAAGAGGAAAATGACAGTGATGTGTTGACTAATGATACACTCGGACTGTCACTGAGTCTTAACAAGTAATCTGATGTTATCTGATTCACGCTCTCACATCCGGGTCACCTGACCCGGATTTTTTTTGCCATGAAGATTATCCTCACCTATTTATCGGGAATATCCAACCGCAGAGACCCTTATATCAGCCTGGTGCCTACCGGCTTGTGCTACCTGCACGCCTGCCTGCGGGAAGCAGGCCATGATTCCATCCTGATAAATTTTTCAGGATGGACAGCGTCAAAAATCGAACGAAAATTATCGGAAATAAAGCCGGATATGGTCGGCATCTCTCAATGGACGCACAATCGCCACTCATCGCTTGAATTGGCATCCATCTGCCGGCGCCTTTTTCCTTCCAGCACTATTATCATGGGTGGTGGACACGCTACTTTCTGTTATGAAGAGTTACTGGCAGAAGATTCTCCACTTGACTGCATCGTCCTGGGAGAAGCTGAACTGACTCTGCTGGAACTGGCCGGACGGGTTGCTCAACAAAGCATCTGGCAGGACATTGACGGGATTGTATTCCGCGAGAATGGGAAAGTTATTGCAAATCCACGGCGGAAACTACTGGAAAATCTGGATCAACTCCCCATGCCGGCACGCTATCTGGAACATTCCATCGGCGTGGACATTGAGCTCCAATCTGAATTCATAGTTACAGCCCGCGGATGCCCCTCGGCCTGTCATTTTTGCAGCTCTCCCGCTTTCTGGGGCAGAAAGACCCGCTTTAGATCCGCCGGGGCAATTGTTGATGAAATCATGTATATACGGGAACGCTTCGGTACAATCTACTTTTCGATCCGTGATGACACCTTTACAGCTGACCGCATGAGAACGCTGGAATTCTGTTCGACCCTCATTGAACGCAAGGCACATATCCTCTGGAACTGTCAGTCCCGGGTGAACGTAATCGATCAGGAAATGGTGATCATGATGAAACAGGCCGGCTGTGAATGTATTCAGCTGGGGGTTGAATCGGGCTCAGCGCGCCTGCTGAACTTCCTGGGCAAGAGCATCCTCCCCGACCAGATCGAGCGGGCCTGCGCAAATATCAGGAATATCGGGATCAATCTTTCAATCTACCTGATCAGCGACATTCCGGACGAAAATGATGACGACTTGAACCAGACTATTGATCTGATTCGGCGCATCCGCCCTGACGACGGATACGTTTCGCCACTGGCCTATTATCCTGGTACGCAGCTGTTTGTGGATGCCGTAGCTTCAGGAAATGCCGCTAAAAGCATCTTTGCCGGTACCAGAAAAGATGCGCTGTACGTTTCACGCAAAAATGAATCAGCTGCCGGGCGCCTACTCACCGAACTTTCGGAGAACAGGACTACCGATTTTTTTCGCTTCCGCAGACAGAAGAAACTTCTTGGCTTCTGTTACACCACCAACGTTCTGGCCGGAGAATTGTATCGAGAAATTGGAGATTACGACAAAGCTGAGATCGAATTCAAAGAAATAATCGAAAGGCAGCCTGATAATCCCTGGGGATGGTTTCTTTTGGGAGAGCTGTATTCCGAAACGGGAATGACATCAAAAGCGGGCGAGTGTTACGGCAGAGTACTGGAGCTGGTTCCATTGCATGGACCATCAAAAACAGCGCGAAAGACAAAAAAAACGGGGCCACTTGCATGACCCCGTCAAAAAACATCCCGAAAGAGATTATTTCACAATCCTGATACCAGGAATGAAGGAAATCTTTTCAAAAGTTTTGTTAAGGGTTTTGCTCTGGAAGTTTGCCAGAGGCGGGGTCTCTGGGTACTCGATCTTGTCTCCCTTGGCAACCTTGATTTCAGGCAATGCCAGCCAGACTTTGACGCCCTTGTCGTCAGCAGCTTCTACATAGGTGTAACCACCGGCATTCATGGTCTGTGTAACTGTGGCCTTCTTGCCGGCACCGGCAGGAATTTCCTGGGCCTTCATACCAGCATGCGGATCACCACCCGGGGCAGCACCACCCGGGGCGCCTCCTGGTGCGGAACCGGGATGACCGGCAGGCATCTGGCTCTGCTGCGGAGCAGCGGCTGGGGCCTCGGTTTTTGGCTTGTCTTTGCACCCGGCAATGGCGAGAGCGGCAATAACGAGAAGAACTAATGCTGTTTTTTTCACCTGCAACCTCCTGTTTTTTTTAATATTATCAATTCCTACCACAATTTGGTAAATTATTCCAAGAGAAATATTATAACATCCGAAAATATAACGCTATTTCTCAAAAACCGGTAAGGTCAAAACAATATCCAGACAGCCGTAACTGTCTATATTCATTGCTTTGGTATGCCGGAGTCGGGGGGATTCAGGGCATCGTACAGAGCAATCTGCTCCCTGATTGAAAGTCTGCGTCGAGAGCAGCTTTTTCGCTGCAGACACAGGCGACAACGCTCATCAGAGCACCACTGACAGAAACTGCAGTCAGGGCAGGCGTGCTTCTTGGAAGGGTCTTCTGACATCAATACTTAATAGGCTACGTTCCGTTTGACTGCGTTACCTTCCAGCAGCTGTATAAATGCTTTCCCGCTATCAGCATTGACCAGCAGGTACCGTGGAAGCTTCATGACCTGATCGGTTGCCGAAGCATGCCGGCGCTCTATCGTAAATGTCGCTACATAGCCAGCTTCAGAGGCTTTTGAAATCAGATAGTCATCATAAATACCGAACGGCCAGGCCAGCATGTCAACCTTCGCACCGAGTTCTGTTTCCAATCTGGCCTTGGATTTCCGCAATTGTGTCATTACCAGAGTTTCGAGTGCCTGTGGACTTAGCTTTTTACGCTCTTTCTTGAAATTTGGATGCCAGTAGGTATGCGACTGGAAGTCAAACAAACCGGTCTTTTTGAGCTCGCGCAGCTGGTCCCAGGTCATTGCGTATTTGGCGTTGGATATTGCAGAAGGATAGGTAAAGACTGTCACAGGATAGCCGTATTTGCGGATAATCGGCAACATGTCACTGTAAACCGATTTGTGGGCATCATCCTCAACGATAACGACCGACTTCGGTCCGGGCGCTGGGGCCTTGCCGCGATAGTGGTCTATCAGTTGCCGAAGCGGAATAACCTTGTATCCATTGTCCTTCAGATACTTCATATGGGATTCGAAAACCGGCGTTGTAATAGTCATGCCATCAGCAACTGTCGGCCCGAAGCGATGATACAGAAGGATAGGAACTTTGAAGGACTCAACAGCCGAGGCCGAAAAAGGAATTACCAGAAAAATTACGGCGAACAGGATTCTCAGAATAACAACAGAAAGCATCAGTTCAACCTTTCATCCTTCAACCTCTGACTATATAGACGGAACAGGGGGCGCTGCTGGCTACCGTGTGGGAAACACTCCCCTTTATCTTACGTTGAATAAAACCCTTACCGGAACTGCCGATGACGATTACATCAATCTCTTCGCGCTTGGCTAAACCGATCATTTTCTCCGCCGGATCGCCATACTCAACAATCATCTCCAGCGGGATATCATTTTCAGTGGCACATTTCTCGACCACATAAAATATGCGCTTTCTCAAATCGTCCCATTTTTCAGTTTCTGTCATCGGGGCGGAAGGCACAAAATCGGTGTAGGTTGATGTGGGCGCATTCGGCAATACCAACAAGGCATACACCTTGCTTTTAAACTGGCTCTGGTTGCTCACCGCAATACGCACCGCCTCTTCTGCAGCCTTGTCTGACTGAGGAGAACCGTCTATTGCAACCAGAATTTTTCTGCGCAGATTAAGCATGACTACCCCATATTCCGTTTTCAGGTCCAATTTACTTTAGCTTGAAATAAAAACAACGCCGTGTCGAAATATAATTCAAATTTTCACGCTTGACAATTATAAAACAATATTCTAGGATTGTTACACAATGTGATGAATTGTCAGAATTTCCACCTACTTTTTAATTAATACCGGAATTTTGGTACGTTGCGTTTAATTTTTTATAAAAAAACATACCACAGGACACGACACCATGGCTAAAAAAGAAAAGTCGGAATATCTCATCCAGGCAGTTTCGCATGCACTGGACCTTCTGGAGCAATTTCACGGTGAAGTTGATGAACTGGGAGTAACCGAACTCAGCAAGCGGCTGAAACTTCACAAAAACAACGTCTTCAGGCTATTGGCCACTCTTGAATCTCGCGGATATATTGAGCAGAACAAGGTGACTGAAAACTACCGCCTCGGACTCAAAACGCTCGAACTGGGACAGACCTTCATCAAGCAGATGGGGCTGCTCAGGCAGTCAAAACCTGTGCTTGAGGCTCTAGTTGGTGAATGCAACGAAACAACGTATGTAGCAATACTCAAAGACTGTAACATAATCTATCTGGATGCCGTGGAAACTGACATGACCGTCAGGGTTGTTCCACGTGTTGGTTCGCGTCTCCCGGCCTACTGCACGGCTGCCGGAAAGATTCAGATCGCCCATATGAGCGATGAGGAGCTTGACAACTTCCTGCCCAGCAAAGAGCTCAAGCGCTATACACCCAATACCATTACCGATCGCGAAGTCCTCAAGAAACAACTTAAGTTGATTTCGGAAAATGGCTACGCAATTGACAATGAAGAGCTTGATATAGGTGTAAAATGCGTTAGTGCCCCCATCCGCGACTATACTCGTCGCATTATCGGGGCTGTAAGTATCTCCGGGCCTTCGATGCGCTTCCCGGATGAGCGGATTAACAATGAACTTATCCCGCTGGTGTTAAAGGCTGGCGAAGAGATTTCAACCAAGCTCGGTTTTCAGAAGTAATTTGTATCCATAGCGGTACCTACAAAGGCGGCTTGCGGGTCGCCTTTTTTATTTGTTCTTGAAGGAATTCAATATGTTGCCTAATATGAACGCATTTCATCCGAGGTTGCAACCATGCTGATATACAAAGTTATCGAACTGAGTTCAGTTTCCGAGGAATCGGTCGAGTCGACGCTTAACGAGTGGACCGCAAGGGGATGGCAGTATGAGGGCATGCAGTTTGCTATGCGTGAGTCCAGCAAACGGCCTGCAATGGCTTTTGTTTTGTTCACACGCCAGGAAACAGCCGGAGATCATATGCCATGAGTGAACACCCTACCCTTTATCTTGTAGATGGCTCTTCCTACATCTATCGGGCTTATTTTGCCATCCGCCACCTGTCATCACCCAACGGGTTTCCCACAAATGCCATCTATGGCTTCATCCAGATGCTGCTCAAACTTCTGAAAGATTATAATCCGCAACATATGGCCGTGGTCTTCGATGCTGGGAGAACCACATTCCGCACTGAATTGTATCCGGAATACAAGGCCAACCGGGCCGCCATGCCGGATGATCTTCGGGTACAGATGGAACCGATCCGGGAGGTTGTGAGAGCATTTAACATACCGTCACTGGAACTGCAGGGATATGAGGCTGATGACATTATCGGCGCGCTGGCCGGACGCTTTTCTGAGCAGGGTGGCACGGTGGTGGTAGTGACCGGCGACAAGGACC
>CAZUGI010000035.1:0-25050 GCA_964619855.1 uncultured Geobacter sp.
CCAGTTCTGGATTTTGCCGAGATATATTTTTTCAAGTTCCTGGATTGTAACTCCACTCTTCACAGATTTTTTGTTGATCACAAACACGAACGGGGTCCTTGCATATTCAATTGCCGTTATCCCGCTTATTTTCACGTCACGATTCAGAGCACTGCCGCTGACCGCTATGTCAAGCGTACCCTGCAGTAGAGCCAGAACCCCGCCGGCACCCCCCAGGTCAGGAACCAGCTGAACTTTGATGCCGGGATTGTTTTTTTCAAACTCATCTCCAAGCAGCCTCATAGATCCGAGAGCGGTGCCGGTCCCGCCGACTCTGATCGTTTCGGCTGCCAGGGCGGGTATACGGAACATAAATGACTGCAGTAAAACAATAAGAATGAATGATAGCAGTGTTCCGCTTTTTACTGATAAGAGCATCGAAAGTTCCTCGATAAACAAAAACTGACTGAATACATGCCTGTCAGAATGATGCCTCAGATTAACCCATTGTCAACAGCTGGTCGAATGTAACAGAAAATATTTTCAAACGTATTGATGTCCGGCAAAATTCAAGGCCTCACAGTCCAGGAATGCTCGAGTCTGAAACCCCAAGATCTTTGGCTGCCATGACAATCTCCTGCCAGGTTACTTCATCAATTGGAATACCTGCCGCAGAGCGCTCGGCAGATTTTTTGCGTTCCGGCTCACCGGCCACCATTACCGGCTGACCGGCAACAGCAGCGGGTGAATCCTTTACATAACGAATGACAGCGTCAATTTCAGAGTGCATCCAGCTCTGTTCAACCAGTCGTTCCGGATCAATCACAAATGTGAACATGTTGTTCACTATACCTCCCAGACGAGGGTTTTCAGGCTGAATGGTGCCACCTCCGGTCAGCACCCCGGCCAGAAGTTCGCAAAAAAAGGCCAGGCCGTAACCCTTGTGCTCTCCAAAAGGGAGCAGAGCGCCGCCCGGTTCCTTGAACATCACGGCAGGATCGGTGGTTGGTTCTCCGGTTGAGTCAAGCAGCAAACCCTCTGCCATTTTTTCCCCGCTGTTCATAGCAACCAGCGCCTTTCCACGGGCAACCCTGCTGGTCGCCATATCAAGCAGAACAGCCGGATTTTTGCCTGTAGCAGGCATCGCAAAGCAGATCGGATTGGTTGAATAACGAGCATCCCGACCGCCGAAAGGGGCGACCAGCGGCTGATGGTCGACAACATTTACAAAATGAAGTGAAGTCATACCGGCAGCAATGCTCTGCTCTCCATAGGAGCCAACTCTGCCGATATGATGTGCATTACGGAGCGCCATAACAACCAGACCGGTTTCATGGCAGCGGCTGATGGCGGCGTTCATCGCCTCAAAAGCGACCCGCTGACCATACCCTCGGCAACCATCAAAAATCATGATAGCGCCATCATCTTTAATCAGGCTGCCAGGTGTGTTGGGGATCAGTAACCCTTGACGGATGTTTCTTAGATAGGTCGGCAGCATGATGGCGCCATGGCTGTCATGACCGGCCATGTTTGCCCGAACCAGATGTTCGGCAACCAGAGCCGCTTCATAATCATCGCTGCCGGCCTGCTGCAGTATTTTCTGCAGTATTTTTTTCAATTCCTGTTCAGCTAGTAACACAAAAAGCTCCATCCCCTCATTTCGGTGTCCAAAGCACCATCCGGGGCTTTTTCTCCATCTCCTTTGCCAACTCTTCCACCGGCCCGTACTGTATGACTGCGGCCATGCAATGCTGCACACAGCTTGGCCTCTCACCCTTGCGGACCCGTCCGGCGCAAAGGATACAGGACTCGGTCGGAAACGGGATGAAATTCAGATAGGCTTTGTCGTTCGGCAGCTTCTGGATCACTTCGATCACCCGCATGCCCCCCATGCCGGCAGGCCACTTGTACTCCTGGGCGCATGCCACAACACACGCCTGGCAGCCGGTGCAGTATTCGTAATCGATCAACAGGCCGTTTCTTTTTTTATCAGACATGCTGCACCTCCGCCGGTGTTGCTTTGTAGACTTTACACAAACCGTGCTTGATCGGAGCGCCCTGCCCGTCCTTGCCCTGATACCCCATCGGAATGAGCTGATTAATGTTGGATTTGAAGGCTCCATGCAATGACGGTTCAGCCCCGTCCTTGTCCGGGAACCACCAGCCATGGGCAGCCATCACCATCCAGCGCGGCACTTCCAGCGTTACCTTGGCTTTCAGCTGGCACTTGCCGAACCAGTTTTCCACCCAGACCCACTCACCGCTGCCGATACCGAGTGACAGAGCGGTATCAGGATGGATCTCTACGATCGGATCCGGATCCAGAGCACGCAGCCAGGGTATGTTGCGATGCTCGGTGTGATACAGTACCGGTGAACGACGCCCGGTCGAAAGAATCAGCGGATACTCCCTGAAGCGCTCCGGCTGACTGACCGGCGTGAACGGCGGTTCTTCGTGCAGCGGCATCGCTTCCAGGCCCCACTCTTCACGCATGGTGGAATAGATTTCCACTTTGCCGGTCGGCGTCCAGAATCCGGGCTTGCCGTCCGGCCTGAGTAGACCTTTCTCATGACGCCGGTAGGGCGTGGTCGAATGACCAGGCGGCGGATAGGCCCATCCCTTTTCCTGCAGCTCGGCAAAGGTCATACCGGCAGGTTTCAGGATATCGTCAAACAGCTCGTTAGTTGTCTGCCACTTGAACTGCGAATCGAAACGCTTTCCGAGATCAACTGCGATCTCGGCATCCGAACGACATTCTCCGACCGTCATGGCTTTATTGATGGACTGCAGCGGCACCCACCAGGAACGGACGCTGTCCTTCTCCAGAAAACTGACCGCCGGTAGCACTATGTCGGCAAGCTGGGTGCTGGGTGTGTGGAAGAGATCGACCGCCACTACAAAGTCGAGGCTCTTGATGGCATCCTTCCAGCGATGCGGATCCATACCGAGACCGCCGATCAGGTTGGAGGCCGCCATCCAGAGCGTCTTGATCGGATAGGGCTTACCGGTGAACATCTGCTCAAAGGTAACGTCGGTCTGGCTCCGCAGACTGAGTTTTTTAAACATCGGGTAGCGGTCCGTAGCGATTCGCTTGGCTTCCTGCTCCAGCGAAGGGGCAAAAACGCTCTTGGTGCCGGGCAGCGCATAGGCTATGGCATTGAACGCAAAGCGGGCGATCACGTTGCCGCCCGGTATATCCAGATTGCCGGTAATGCACCAGAGATCGCTGATGGCCATGGCCGTGGGAGTCATATTGGGCGTCATGTCGATCGGTACACCCCACTGGATCGCAGCTGGCTTGGCCTTGGCGTACAAACGGGCTGCAGATGCAATATCCTTCTCCGGCACCATCGTGATTCTGCTCACAAGTTCAAGCGGATATTTGTCTATCTCACGGCGAAAGGCTGTCCAGGCTGTCTCACATCGCACCACTGAACCATCAGCAAGACTTACTTCACGCTCGCCTTCAAGAAGAGGGTGGATACAGCTCAAGGCCGGACGATACTCTTGCGCTTTTGTATCCCACACCACCGCGCTGCTACTCTGATCGTCCCATACAACGAAATCTTCGTGTGCAGCAGCTTCAGACAGTTCGCTTCCCCGCAAAAGCTTGGAAGTATCAGTGCGGATCAGGTGATGGGCGTTAGTCCACTTTTCCACAAAATCCCGGTCATACAGGTTCTCGTTTACAATCACGTTCAAAAAACCCATCGCCAGCGCCGCGTCTGAACCGGGCCTGATCTGCAGCCATTTTTCGGAACGGGATGCAAACCAGGACAGGCGCGGATCGATGGTTATGATCTTTGTGCCGCGCTTCATCAGGTCGATGATCCAGTGCCCGAACAGGTTGTCCGGGCAGGAGGCCGGGATATTGTAGCCCCAGATGACGATAACCTCGGGCACCTTGAATTCCGGATTTTCGTAGCGGTCGGGAAACCACTGGCCGGCATCAAAAACGCAGTAGTCACCCTGCATCATCTTGGTGGCCGAGATACGGGTGGCATAGCAGGCATTGCCGCTCAGAGCAAAGGTTACATTCGGGCTGCCGTAGGCATAGGCTAGGACGGAAATCCAGGCACCGATGTCGCGGCCGGTCCCCATGGCAAAGACCGCGCTCTCGGCACCAAACTCATCTCGGTTTTTCTTCATGCGCGCCTCAATGGTGTCGTACGCCTCTTCCCAGGAAATTGCCTCCCATTTCCCTTCGCCGCGCTCTCCCACGCGTTTCATCGGGCGCGTGAGGCGGTCGGGATGATCAACGTACTGGGTCATGGCCAGAGCCCGAGAACAGAGACGGCCCTGGCTCCAGGGGTGTTCGGGGTCTCCTTCGACCTTTAACAGCTTATTGTCCTTGATGTGGGCAATAATTCCGCAGCCACCATGGCAGCCAGGACCGGCCGACCAGCTCGTGGTACGTATTTTTTTGATTTCTTGGTCACTCATGTCTCATTCCGTTCATGCATCGTTTGGAGTATGATACCGCACAGCCGACCAAAGAGGCCAATCTCTCAGGTCGGCTGTTCAGAATACAACAAAGCCTAACGCAGCTGATTCTACAAAGTGATTATCAAACTAGAAATCAGCGTGATCTTCCAGCTTCCATTTACCGTTTTCGACCCTCAGCAGGCACATGCCGAGATGGTTAATCCCGTTATGGTCGGCTTTGGACATGGTGACAACCGCTCCGGCGTTTCTCAAGCCTTTGGAAGCTTCAATTGCGTCACGAAGAGCGGCCCGGAACTGCTCGGTACCAGGCTTGGCGACTTTGAGCGCCTTTGGTACGGCAGCCTCGATTATCTTCAGAGCATTCCAGGATAGGGAGGCAAAAAAGTTGCGGGAGCCGTATTTGGCTTCGTACGCCTTTACGAATTCCATTGCTTCCTTCTTGCCGGGATAGCTGTCCGGAAACTGTTCTGCAGCAAGCACCGGAGAAGCAAGCATGAAGGAACCTTCCAGAGCCTTTCCGCCTACCCGGAGAAACTCTGCATTGGCAGAGCCGCCTGACTGATAGATCTTGCCCTTGTAACCACGGTTGATCAGCTCAACATGCGGCAGCGCGCCAGGCGTACCCGACGATGCAATGTAGACCGCATCCGGATTGCCCTGCATAGCCTTCAGCACCTGGGCCGTGGCGCTGGTGTCGGCGCGCTTGTACTTCTCAATCGTCAGGGTTTTAATCCCCTTGCCTTCTATAAGTTTTTTGTACGCGTTTGTACAGTTCTCACCATATGCATCATCAACTGCAATAACGGATACGGTTTTGACACCCTTTTTGACCATATGCTTGATCATGGCGGCTGCATACACATCATCGGAGGGGGGTGCGTTGAAAATCCATCTCCTCTTGGGATCATCGTAGGAAATAGGAACACCGGGGGAAAGCTGTATCATGGGTGTTTTTGATTCAGCAACGGTATCAATGACAGCCTTGGAGGTAGGCGACGTGGTGGGGCCGACAATAACATCGACTTTCGCTTCGGAGACCAGACGCTTTACGTTCTGCACAGCAGTGGTGGTGTCAGTGGCATCATCATAGATGACATAATTGACTTTCTGGCCGGCAATAGTGGTGGGTCCGATTGCAATGGCATTCTTCTCTGCCATGCCGAGAGAGGCCGCCGGTCCCGTCGAGGACAGGTTCACGCCGATCGTGATATCTGCCATGGCGGCCGTTCCTGCGGCCATAACTGCTAACATACTGATACCTGCCACAAACTGTTTCATCTCATACCTCCTTGTTTTTTGGGGTGGCTGCCATGAGCTCACCGTTTTGTCAGTTACCTCAGTCTCAATCTGCATCACGACTCTCTCCACTTCCTCCCATCCCGAGATAACTCTCAATAACCTGCGGGTTATTGGCAAGATCAGCGCTCGGGCCCTCCAGAGCTATCTCGCCGTTTTCCAGCACATATCCATAGTCGGAAATTTGCAGGGCTGCCTTGGCATTCTGCTCAATCAGCAGAATACTGACGCCCGTAGAACGCAGATCGCTGATAGTATGCAAAATCTCTTTGACAATCAAAGGTGCCAGTCCAAGACTCGGCTCATCCAGCATCAGAAGTGTCGGCTGGCTCATGAGGGCCCGTCCCAGGGCCAGCATCTGCCTCTCACCACCCGAAAGGCTGCCGGCAAACTGGCTTCGACGCTGTTCCAATCGTGGAAAGAGTTTGAAAACCGAACCGAGCGTTGCTTTGATGCCCTTATCGCCACGCCTGTACCTTGTAAATGCCCCCAGAACAAGGTTGTCTTCCACCGACATCTGCGCAAAAAGCTCCCGTGTTTCCGGCACCAGACAAAGACCCTGGGCAACCCGGCTTTCAATGCTGACTTCGCTCATATCCCTGCCGCAGAAATCGACAGAGCCCCGTGAAGGGAGTACACCCATGAGAGCATTGAGGAGTGTTGATTTTCCGGCGCCGTTGGGACCTATTACGCTGACTATCGTCCCCCGATCGACATTCAGCGAGGCGCCGAATAGAGCTTCAACCTTGCCGTAACTGACATGCAGATCACGCACTGTGAGAAGCCGTTCAGACATCACACACCCCCCAGATACGCTTCGAGGACTGCCGGGTTCGATCTGATTTCGTGCGGCAGCCCTTCGGCCAGCTTCTCGCCAAATTCCATCACCACGATCCGGTCAACCAGATTCATTAAAAACTCCATGTCGTGTTCAACAATCAGGACGCTCAAGCCGGCACTTCGCAGTTCAGACAACAGATGGGCCAGTTCCTTTTTCTCGAGA
This sequence comes from uncultured Geobacter sp., assembly GCA_964619855.1. Lineage (GTDB taxonomy): Bacteria > Desulfobacterota > Desulfuromonadia > Geobacterales > Pseudopelobacteraceae > JACRCG01. The sequence goes on from CAZUGI010000035.1 coordinate 6,725, forward strand.
TATCTGAGACCGGCGGCAGGCTCGTCCAGCAGCAGCAGCATCGGATCGGCACAGAGTGCCCTGGCTATTTCAACGATGCGCTGTTTTCCCAGAGACAGGCTGCCGGCAGGCACGAACATGTACTCTTCAAGCCCGACCCGGCGGAGCTGTTTGGCCGCTTCAGCCCGGACCCGCTCATCGGTCGCCCGGTTCAACTTGAGACCGGCAGAGAATATTCCGTCATGCGTACGCAGATAAGCGCCGATCATGACGTTTTCAAGAGTCGTCATTCCAGAGATCAGCCGTACATGTTGAAAAGTCCGACTCAGGCCGAGTTTTGCAATCTGCGAAGGGTGCAGTCCGCTGATTGTGTGCGATTCAAAGTGAACGCTTCCGGCCGTACGCGGTATTTCACCGCTGATCAGGTTGAACATGGTCGATTTGCCTGCGCCGTTTGGACCGATCAAACCGACTATTTCGCCGGATGCAACTTCGAAACTCATGTTCTTGACCGCCACCAGACCGCCATAGGCTTTGATCATGTCATTGACCTTAAGCAGCGGGGTGCCTTTGGAAGGCTGGATACGCACTGCAAGATCGGAAGTGTCATTGACCGGTTTGTTCTCTTTCGGCGGCAACAGCATCTCCACCAGGGTCCAGATCCCGCCCCGCATCCACTGCAGGACAACGACGATGATTATTCCAAAGACAATAATCTCGAAATTCCCTGCCTGTCCGATAAATTTCGGCAGGATTCCCTGCAGTACCGTTTTAAGGAGCGTTATTACCGTAGCGCCGGTTATGGCGCCCCAGAAACTGAAAGGGCCTCCGATTATGATCATGAACAGAAACTCTATGCCCTGGTTGAGGCCGAAGGGAGAAGGATTTACAAAACGCTGCATATGGGCGTAGAGCCAACCTGCCAGACACGACAGGACGGCTGAATAAATGAACACTATGTTTTTCAGTCGCAAACCACTGGCCCCGAAGGCCTCAACCATCGTCACCCCCCCCTTGAGTGCGCGGATGGCACGCCCTTCACGGGAATCAAGCAGGTTTGTTGAAATCCAGAGTGCAGCTAGGCAGACACCCCAGATGAGGTAGTAGAAGAGCCGTTCGTCGCGAAGCTCCAAGCCGAGCAGGTTCAGTGCCGGAAGATCGGATATGCCGGTCGAACCGCCCAGGAGCGGAACGGTGCCGAACATGAAATAAAGGCTGATACCCCAGGCGATGGTTGCCAGCGGTAGGTAGTGGCCGCCCATCCGGAGCGTGATCGCTCCGAGAACGAAGGCGATTACAATCGTTAGCAGCAATGCAGCAAAAAGGGTCAGCCAGGGAGACCAGGCCAGCTGCGAGGTAAGCACCGCCGAAGAGTAGGCCCCCAGCCCCATAAAGGCCGCCTGACCAAATGATGTAAGGCCTGTCACTCCGGTCAACAGGACTAGACCGATTGCAACAATGCTGTAAAGACCGATGTAACTGCCCATTGTAAGATAAAACGACGGCAGCAGAGGAACGCACAGCAAAACAAGGAGGAACAGAATAAGACCAATCCTGCGGATCATTTGAGCCTCCTGCAAAAAGTTAAGAGACTCATTCTTCCTCCTCGTAGTGGACAGTTGAAAGTGACCGCCAGAGCAGGACCGGGATGATCATCGTAAATACCACGACATCCTTATAGCCGCTCATCCAGAATGATGAAAACGACTCTGAAAAACCAACCATCAGGGCCCCTGCTGCCGCCAGAGGATAACTGGCCAGCCCGCCTACAATAGCTCCTACGAAGCCCTTGAGGCCGATCAAAAAACCGGAATCATAGTAAATCGTCGTGATCGGCCCGATCATGACGCCGGAAAGGCAACCGATGGCAGAAGCCAGCGCAAAAGAAATAGTACCCGCCAGCTGCGGACTGATACCGACCAGACGCGCTCCGTTTCTGTTGAATGCGACTGCCCGCAAGGCTTTTCCATAAAGTGTCCTGTTGAAGAACCAGGCCAGAAGTCCGATAAATGTGAGGCTGGTTGCATACACCCAGAGACTCTGCCCGGAAACATTCAGATTGGCGAAGGTTAACTGGGCATCTGAAAAAGGAGGCGTCCGTACCCCTTCTGCACCAAAGAACAGAAGCCCCAAACCCACCAGAACAAAATGGACAGCCACAGCAGCAATAAGCAGTACGAGGGGGGTTGCATCAGCCAGCGGCCTGAATGCAACACGGTAGACCAGCGGCCCCATCGGCATAACGATCAGCATCGTCAGCAGCACCTGCCAGCCAAGCTGGAGCTGCATGGGGGCACATATTTTGACCAGGACGGCAATGGCAAGCGGAGGCCCGAGTATGCCCAGCAGAGCCTTGGGAAGCTTCTGGAACGACCTGGATATCAGCAGCCTGACCGTTTCCATGGTTGCCGCAAGCCCGGCCAGAATCAGCAGCAGCCAGACCGTGCCCGGTATGTTTCCAAGCTGCAGACTGGCAAGCGTCAGAGCACCGTAGGATACAAACTCTCCCTGCGGAATGAAAACTACCCGGGTAACCCCGAATACCAGTATCAGTGCCAGTGATAGAAGGGCGTAAACCGCGCTGTTGGTAAAAGCGTCCTGAGCGAGAATCAGGACTGTCGGAAAATCCATGGCTACCTTTCCTTTTTGTTAAGAAACTATGATGACATCCGGGCACGGCTCAGCCACATAGAGCTGTTCCACAAGCTGACTCCGCCGCTCCAGAGCCGCCCTCTGGTTGATGTAGCCCTTGTCAGTAATTTCATTTGCATCAATCGATGGGGGGGTGGTCATCAGCATAATCCGTTTGATCCGGGTTGCAGACCCCATATGTGTTCCGTTGTATTTTGACATGGCCACTCGTATATGTTCAACGACTTCCTCTCGCTTTACGAGTTCTTCAGCCGACAACGCCCCTTCAGTATCGCCGCAAATATCCCGGCAACCCTGAATATTCGGCCAGGCAAGGATCCCGACGTAATCCCGGTCGTGCCCTGTTACAAGTGCATCCTGCAACAGAGGAGCCGCAGAGGTCAATACTTCGAGCCTGGTCTTGCCAACGTGTACCCAGGTTCCGGTTGTAAGCTTATAATCCTCCGCAATCCGTCCTGCAAAGGTAATTCCCTTGCTTGGGTCGGAAGGATCGGCGAGCATTCCGGCATCACCGATTTTGTAGAATCCATCCTCATCAAAGGCTTCGCGTGTCAGATCCGGGCTGTTCAGATAGCCTGGCGTCACATTCGGCCCCTTGACGCGCAGCTCGAATTTCTCGCCGTTGGGAACCATTTTTATTGCCACTCCCGGACATGGAAGACCGATAACCCCGGCCCTGTCAATAGGGAAATGCGCTGATGTTGCCAGAGGGGAGGTCTCGGTTGAACCCCAGGAGGAAGTCATGGGAACCTTACGTCCGGTTGCAAGGACCGCCACCGCCTCCAACCTCTGCCACAGGTCCTGCGGCAGAGCAGCACCGGCATAAAAGATCAGCTGCAGGTCTTTGAAAAAGCTGTTCCGCAGCGCCTCGTCACGCTCAAGATAAGGCAACAGCATTGCAAAACCGGACGGAACATTGAAGTAAATTGTGGGAGAAATTTCCGCCAGATTGGCAACTGTTTTAAGCACCATCCCGGGAACAGGCTTGCCCTCATCAATATACAGGGTGCCGCCGCTTTTAAGCACCAGATGAAAATTATGATTGCCGCCAAAAGTATGATTCCAGGGGAGCCAGTCAACCAGTACCGGAGGAGTCTCTTTTGTAAACGGCCATAACTGCGCCAACATCTGCTGGTTTGCGCAGAGCATACCGTGTGTATTCAGTATCCCTTTCGGTTCGCCGGTTGATCCGGATGAAAACAGCAGCTTGGCAATGGTCCCGGAATTTACAGATGTAAAGGCCTCGTCAACCTCCCTGGTGGCCGGAGTGGCTGTCAGACTCTTGAACGGGATTGCAGCAATGCCATCGACCTGCCCATCGCCGAAAACCACCTCGACACCTGAAAGATCCAGCGCATGCAACGCACGGGAAAACATCACAGCGTTTTCAGCGTAGACAACTGCCGGCTTCACGCTGGAATAGATTGCCTTCAGTTTACGGAAATCATCACTCAGCAGCGAGTAGGCCACAGAAACCGGAACCACCGGAACACCCGCAATGAAACACCCCAACATAAGCAGGGCGTGGCTTACCGAATTGCCGGAGAGGATCATGACCGGACGTTCCTGACTGAGTTTTCTGTCTATCAATGCCTGGGCAATTGAATTCGCCCTTCGGGATGCCTCCCGGTACGTCACCACACTCCACTGCCCCGAAGAGTCTCGCTCTCCCAAGAAAGCTCTGTCGGGGGACTTTCCGGCCCAGCGGCGCAGCAGCACTCCAAGACTTTCTTCGTAAGGTTCAAGCGGCATAGGCGACCTTAGAATAAATCCCCCTCCGGGGATCTCTTCCAGGTTTACTAACGCCGGTGCGAAATTAATTGGTGCAAAGTCGGCTTGTTGCATTGGCCTTTTCCTCCAGTTTTAATTCTTATAAAAAGAACTTTCCCGAATCCTTTGCTGCATCTGCCAGTTGCTGCTTTGCCTCAAGCAGACCTTCAACCGGATAGGCGGTCAATCTGGCAGCAAGCATATGATGTTCAATAACTGATTCACCCTTCAGCAGGTAGGCGGCACAACGACCGGCTGCCAGGTAATACTGCCCCGCCTGTTCGAACGCTACGACTTTAAGTACCGCACCAAGAAGTTTTTTCCTGCTTTCGCTGGCTGCGGCAATGACTTTGCTGACCCTTATAATCACGCTTTCCAGCACAAAGATGCTGATCATCATGTCAGCAACCGCCAGCATGATTTCCTGCGTGTCTTTGGCCTGATCGGCAGATTCCAGCAGAACAAGAAGCAGGTTCTTCAAATTGGCCAGCAGCCTGAATTCCAGATTGAACAATCCGCCGCAGCTGTTGGTCACGTCTCCATATTTAATGGCGGTTTTCGCCGTTTCGATTGCCGCCCTGAGGTTGATAGTGCCACTTTCAGATCTGCGTAACAAAAGCGAGGGAATAAGCAATCTGTTGATCTCATTGGTTCCTTCGAAGATTCTCTGGATTCTCTCGTCACGATAATAGCGTTCGGCGGCGTATTCGCAGACATAGCCATACCCGCCATGAATCTGCACGACCTCGTCGACTGCTCCGGCAAGCATATCGGTACAAAAGACTTTTGCTATCGAGCATTCGATTGCGTGTTCCTCAATTGATTTCTGATAGTGCTCATAATAATCAGCCCCGCCCTTTTTTAGAGTGGCTATCCGAGCATCCAGCATACCGGCCACGCGGTAGACGACCGAATCCGAGGCAAAGATGGCAGCCGTCATGTCGGCCAGTTTCTCCTTAATGGCGCCAAAGTCTCCGATTGTCCGGCCAAACTGTTTTCGTTCCGTGACATAGCCGGCAGCCTCCGCAAAAGCTCCTTTGGCCATACCGCCGGCCGTGGCAGCGACTTTCAGGCGTCCGATATTTAAAATATTAAACGCAATTTTGTGCCCTTTGCCAGATTCGCCGAGCAGATTTTCGACCGGCACCTTGACGTGATCCAGAAAAAGCTGGGCGGTTGACGACCCCTTCAAGCCCATCTTCTTTTCTTCTTCACCTACCGAGAATCCGGCAGAGGCTCTTTCCACCAGAAAAGCCGAAAAGTGCTGGCCGTCAATTTTGGCAAAGATCGTAAAAAGGTCTGCGAATCCGGCATTAGTTATGAACTGCTTGACCCCATTCAACTCATAATGCCTGCCGTCTTCCGTCAAGGTGGCTGATGTCCGCACACTGAGGGCATCGCTGCCGCTGTTCGGCTCTGTCAGCGCATACGCTCCTACCCATTCACCTGAGGTCAGTTTTTCAAGATAGCGGCTCTTTTGATTATCGTTGCCGTAATAGACGAGCGGAAGCAGACCTATGCCTGTCTGGCCGCCGTATGTAATTGAAAACGAGCCGGATGGTGCGATCTTTTCCGCCAGCAGCATGCTGGTAACCTTGTCAAGCTCCATGCCACCGTACTGTTCGGGGACATCAACTAAAAAAAGACCCAGATCAGCGCAGCGACGCAACTTTGAAAGTACCAGATCGAAATCCTGCTGCTCCATCCTGTCAATATCAGGCAGCACTTCCTTTCTGATAAACTCTTCAGTTGTCTCGGCGAACTGACGCTGCTCACCAGAAAAATCTTCCGGAGAAAAAGCGCCTTTTCCTGAAGCTTCGGTCAGCAGAAAATCACCGCCCCGTGCCAGATTATCTTTCATTGTTCCGCCCCCGGATATTGCTTCTATCAAACCTTTTTTGATTGGTATACTTTATAAAATATTATTATAATCGATCAGATAGCAATACAGCCAAGCCTGATTACCAAATTTACAGAATTATTATGGTATATTGTTTTGCACACAGCATGCCACCAAATTAACTAAGCTATTATAACTGATTATATGTTGTTATCATTACATATATTTTGCAAAACATCTTTTTTATTTTTCTATGAAATCCCGCCAACTACGATATTTAGTAGCCAATCAAGATGATGCTCGCATTCGTGTTTGATTGATATCGGGCTAACTGGCTGTAAAAACAGGAGTGTTAAAGAGAATGGCAGGCGGAGTGGCGCAGACAAGGAAAAGTACTATATTTCGGAGTTACTACTATATTTCGGATGCTGCATCAATGCGCTTGATGCAGAGTTTTTTCATCCTTGAGTCCAGCGTTGTCGGTTTGAGTCCGAGAATTTCTGCAGCGCCGTTTTTACCGCGCACACGCCAGCGGGTACGATCCAGCACCGAGATAATATGACGGCGCTCCACCTCAGCCATTGAGAGTGACGGAGCGGAAACTGCGGCAGATATATCAGGCACGTCAACAACCAGACTGGGGCCGTTACTCAGAATCATGGCCCTTTCAACAACGTTGCGCAACTCTCGGATATTACCGGGCCAGTGGTAGAGCTCCATGGCTTCCATGCTTTTTCTAGGAATCCTTTCGATCTTCTTGTCGAAATTCCTGCTGAATTCCTCGACCATGGCCCAGACAAGAAGCGGAATATCTTCGCGGCGCTCGCGCAAAGGGGGTACTGATATCGGAAATACATTCAGGCGGTAATAAAGATCCTCCCTGAACCTGCCTTCCTTGACTGCCAGAGCAAGATTTCTGTTGGTGGCCGCTATCACACGGACATCCACGTCAACCGGATGCGGATTGCCGAGTCGCTCAAACTGCCCCTCCTGAATAACCCGCAGCAACTTGGCCTGAAGCTCCAAAGGCAGGTCACCGATTTCATCCAGAAAGATTGTCGAGCCGTCAGCTGCCTCAAACCGGCCGATCTGCCTGTTGACGGCTCCGGTATAGGCCCCCTTCTCATGCCCGAACAGCTCGGCCTCGATCAACGAAGACGGCAGGGCGGCGCAGTTAACCTTGATCATGGCACGGTTCCGGCGCGAACCGGAGTTGTGAATAGCTCTGGCAATCAACTCCTTGCCGGTTCCGGTTTCTCCAAGAATCAGTACGGTAGAATCAGTGGCCGCCACCTGCTCCACCCTCAAGAGCACCCTTTGTATGACATCACATCTTCCTATGATCTCGTCATGCTTGTACTCTATATCGATCTGGTCGCGCAGATACAGATTCTCCGCCTCCAGACGATCCTTCAGTATCTCAATCTCCTCGAGAGCCTTCTGGATTTTCTGGTCGGCCCGCTTGCGCTCCAGTGCATTGGTAAAGACATCCCACAGCAGCCGCAAACGGTTGATCAGCTCCTCGGGCCAGGCCCGCTTGGCGCTATAGGATACGAACGTAATGAAACCGACAACGCTCCCGCTGACGCTGGCGGGAAGAAACATGATCGACTTGATGCCCCCCTGTACCTTGCAGTACTCTTTTTCTCGCCACTGGCTCTCGGGCAGTTCATCAACGTCTGAAATTTCGAATATCTCGCCATGGTGCACCATCGACTCCCACACCGGGACCATATTTGAAATAACATCTGGAGGGGGCTTGATGCCGGGCCTGGCAAATGAATGGGTACAAAGCATCTTCCCTTCAGGGCTGACTTTCCACACCGTACTGCGGTCAAATCCCAAAAAATCGACTATTCTCTGCAGCCCCTGCACGATCTTGCCATCCACCTCGCTGACATGCACATTTATGAAAGCAGCCGACAGATCTGAAAGCAGAGCCTCAAACTGCAGGCGGTCAATCTGGGCTATATCTTTTATTTTCTCGTTCGAATGGGATTCCATACGCTTTATTCCTTCAGGCGGCTCACTCAAGCCGCATTCGGCACGGCCAGCCAGGTTTCCATGCCGGCTCTTATATCGGCCGGGATCTCGCGGGAGGAGACACCATCATCGACCAGATTTACCGACACCAGAACCGTTTCAATTTCGATGCGCACCTCGCCGTTACAGGCAGCGCTGACCCCCAGCGTAATGAACCTGCCGCCCAGCTTGCGCACTTCCAGAGACCATTCCAGAACATCATCAATCCGACTGGCTTTTTTGAACGCAACCTGCAAGCTGACCGTCGGTACACCCAACTTGCGCTGATGATGCATGACACCCCATGGGACGCCCAGAGCATCGGCAAACCAATCTTCGATCAGGCGGTTCAGCATCAGGAAATAGTTGGGATAAAACACTATGCCGGCAGAATCGCAATCTTCGAATCTTATCTTATAAGAGCGGGCGAATCCTGGCATACTAAAACCTCGCTTGAAAATGGCGCTGCGGAGTGTCGGTGAGCAGATTGTAAATTCTATCTGGGTTCCAGGGCCTTGACAAGGCCCCGGATCATACTGTTATAGGGGGTGGGTATGCCGGCCTGCTGCCCGTATTCAACAACTTTGCCGTTTATGTAATCAATTTCGGTCCGGCGACCGGCCTCGATATCCTGCAGCATGGACGGTTTGTGATTGCCGGCGCCCTTGATATAATTTATGCAGTACGGGTAAAAATCGTATCCAAGCGCAACTTCATTGGCCCGGGCCACCGCCACCCCTTCCTTGATGAGGGCATCAACCAGATTGAAAAGAATCGGATCCAGTATCAGCTCGACCATCGTTCGTCCGGTGACGGCACAGAGCGGATTCATACTGGCATTCATGAGGGTCTTGCGCCAGACCATATTGGTGATCTGGTCGGTGTGCTTGGTATCCAGCCCGCATTCGGTCAACACGTTACAGATGCCGATGGCGGCGTCTCTCGATTGCGGATCAAGTTCCTGAAGATAGTGAGGGCGGTGATGAAATGCGATCCGGAAGTGTCCCGGACCGAGCGGAACGCAGCCGAAATTGACAACTGCACGCATGACAGCTTTATTTCCCAGATGCTGCGCCAGAACCAGTTCGGTATCGATGCCGTTCTGCCAGCTGATTACATAACGTCCCTCAGCCGCAAAACTTTCCAGCGTTGAGGCGATCAGCGGCAACGCGGTCGCTTTTACCGTAAGGATTATCACATCGGGCGGATCAGCCAGCAGTTCGTCAACATGGGTTGTTACTCTGGCAACCCTGGCCTGAAGAGTGTCAGTACCCTCGATAATTATTCCCGGATCAAGGGCCGGCTCAATTAGCGCGGGGATGACATCACAGAGAGTCACATCGTAGCCACCCTTTGAAAGAAATGCGGCGACGATGCCTCCTACCGGACCGGCCCCGATCACTGCAAATTTTTTCGGCCTGTAGCTGCTTTCTTCCTTCATCGCAGACTCCTTCATTACATCATTCGAGCGATCTATCTGACGTTATCAACGATCCCGAAATCCTTGGCATCCAGCAGCTTTATTTTGTTGGCTAACAATATTTCAATGGCTCGGTCATTGTCACTGAAGCGGAACACCATAACCGCCTTGTCGGACGAACCGCCGGTTCCTGCCAGAGCGTACATGTACTCGATGTTTACCTGGGATTCCTTGAAAAGGTACAGCAACCTGGCCAGACTGCCGGGAACATCGTCAATCTCGACCGCAATTACATCGTCCACGCGGGCCGGAAGCTGCTTCTCCATGATGACCCGTCTGGCTAGCGCTACGTCCGAAACCAGAATACGAAGCACACCGAATTCCAGAGTGTCGCAGATTGAGAGCGATCGAAGGTTTATGCCAGCGGCGCCAAGGGCGTTGGTGGCCTCATACAAACGACCGGGAGAGTTTTCAAGAAAAACTGATAACTGTTTGAGTTTCATTTTGGGCTCCCTTGTGACAAAGACAGTTACGTTTCCAGCGCCTTAACGAGACTGCGTAATGTGGTGTTAAATGGTGTCGCCATTCCGGCCCGGACTCCGTACTCGATGATCTTGCCGTTGATGAAATCTATTTCAGTGCGCCGCCCCGCTTCGATGTCCTGCAGCATGGACGGTTTATGATGGCCGGCATTGCGGATGTAGCTGATGGTGTCCGGATAGAAGTCGGGGCCCAGGATGAATTCGTTGGCACGGGCCACGGCAACCCCCTCTTTAAGTAGCGAATCAACCAGGTTAAAAAGAATCGGATCGTTAATAACATCGAACATGGTCTTGCCGGTTACGGCACAGATCGGATTCATGCTGGAGTTGTTGACAGCCTTGCTCCAGACCATGTTCCGGATCTGATCGGTATGATGCGTGTCGAGCCCACACTCCGTCAGCACTTTGCAGATTTCAACGGCGGCCTCTCTGGAGTCAGAATGAAGCTCCTGAAGGTAGTGCGGGCGTTGATGAAATGCCATATGAACGTGCCCCGGACCCAGCAGTGTGCAGCCATAGTTGACGACCGCCCGCATGACTGCTCTGGCGCCCAGTGATGTTGACAGCACTCGTTCGGTATCTATTCCATTCTGCCAGCTGACAACATAGCGACCTTCGCCGGCAAAACCGTCCAGCGCGGAAGCGATCAGCGGCAGTGCGGTCGCCTTGACCGTCACAATAATTACATCCGGAGGATCCTTGACAAGATCGTCCACCCTGGTTGTTATGCTGGAAACCCTGGCCTGAAAGTTATCGCTTCCCTCCACTGTAATGCCGGGATTTTTAGCCGGTTCAAGCAAAGATGTGACAACATCACAAAGTGTAACGTCATAGCCCCCTTTGGCAAGGAACGCAGCAACGATCGTCCCTACCGGGCCGGCCCCGATGACAGCAAATTTACTTGGCTTGTATACGCCTTTACTCTTCATTGAAGGCCCTTTCTAAGGCTGAGTTTCCAGAATTCCAAAGGCGGCGGCATCCAGAAGTCGTACCCCGTTTTTTTGCATGATTTCAATCGCAAGATCATTGTCATTGAAGCGGAAGACCATCACCGCCCTCCCCTGCGTTGCTCCTGCCACCGCATACATGTATTCGACATTCACTTTTGTCCCCAGAAACAATCTGAGAATTCGTGACAGACTGCCCGGTGTATCTTCTATCTCGGCGGCAATGACATCGTCCACCCGGGCCGGGAAAAACTTGTCCATGATGACACCGCGGGCTTTGGACAGATCCGAAACAAGAATACGCAGCACTCCGAAATCGTGAGAAGTGTCGGAGATACAGTGCGCCCTCAGGTTGATGCCGGCATCTCCGAGTGCCTGCGTTACCTCACAGAGGCGTCCCGGTGCATTTTCAAGAAAAATGGACAGCTGTTTCAGTTTCATAGGAACCTCCATAGTTACAAAATTATCTGTGAAAACAGCTATCACAATATCCAAATTTAAAACCTAGAAAAAAACCTGAGAAATCAGGGAAAGCCTACCACGGGTATAGCCCTTTCACCCGGGCATTCAAGCGGGCCAGACCAAGCAGTGCATCAATATTCGGTATCGATTCACCTGTCATCAGGCCAATCTCGCGCACAACGCTGACCAGAGCGTCAAGCTCCACAGCTCTGCCCGCTTCGACGTCTTGAAGCATTGAGGTCTTAAAGGCACCCAACTGACGTGTCAGCGCAGTCCTTTCCTCCCCGCTCTGGGAAATCGGGCAGCCGATTTTCGCGCCGATCCTTGCCGCTTCCGCCATGATATCCAGACAAAAGCGATACACTAAAGGATCGTCAAGCATCTGATCACAGGTAGCACCCGTAATTGCGGAAACCGGGTTCATAGTCATATTGCCCCACAGTTTGAACCAGATATCCAGCTGGATGCAACGGGATATTTCAATATCCAGCCCCGCTTTACCAAGCAGTTGCGCCAGCCTTTCCACGCGCTCAGAAACAGTGCCGTCCGGCTCCCCGATGATCAGGCGTTTACCGAAACCGTGGCGCACGAATCCGGGTTCATTCAGCGAGAAACTGCCGTGCACCACACAGCCTACTACATTTCGGATCGGAATCGCTGCGGCAATCAAACCGTCCGGATCGACCGAGGCCAGCTTTGTTCCGGCATATTGGCCGCCAAAACCATCGAAGAACCACCAGCTGACTCCGTTCATGGCGGTCAACACCATCGTCTCCGGACCGATCAGCGGTGCGATATTACCGGCAATGGTTCCAAGAGCGGTCGCTTTTACCGCCACGATTACCAGATCCTGCACGCCCAATTCCACAGGGTCATCCGTGGCCCTGATCTTTTCAGTAAAAGAGTTGCCCTCGCTCAGCATGCGAAGACCCTGTTCGCGCAACGCCTTCAGGGTGGCTCCACGCGCCACTGCGTTCACTTGGCATCCTGCATGCGCAAGCTTTGCACCGATAAATCCGCCGACTGCGCCGGCACCGTAGATGCAAATTTTCATATTCATGTACCTTTGCCAGGTTTTTATTTTGTTCGAACGGAGCTAAAACAGCAGAGTCCGGAGAGTATGATTATCATAAAAGCCGATGCCGCTCAAAAAGGCGGCATCGTAACTACTCCCACGCTGCGCGGAAACCCGCAGAAAACTCAGGCCTCCGCCCCGCCGTTAAGAGCCCTTAGATTGACGTCGGCTCCCTTGTCTTTCGAGACCGTCTTTACAACCCCCTCAACAACCTCGGCGTTGATCGGCAGCTTCTTCATTACGGCACCCACCATGACCATATTGACGGCTTTGGCATTTCCGGCCTTTCTGGCGATGGAGAGCGCATCTATGCCGTGTGCATCCGGACAGGCTTTAGCAATCTGCTCCTCGACATCGGCCGGATAGGTGGCCAGACCGGAGGCAACAGTGCTGGGGTTGATCGTAACCTTGTTGTAGACCAGCATACCTCCCGGTTTAAGGTAATGAACGTATCTGAGGGCTTCAAGCGGCTCAAAGGAGATCAGAATATCGGCCGTACCCGGAATGACAACCGGCGAGAACACCTCTTGTCCGATACGAACGAAGGAAATGACGCTCCCCCCCCTCTGTGCCATGCCGTGAACCTCATTCTGCTTGACATCCATTCCGCTGGCAAGCGCGCTTTCGGCCAGAACCTTGGAAGCCAGCAACACCCCCTGTCCACCAACACCGGCAATTACAATATTGAATATTTCCATTATCTACCCCCATTTACTACGGACATAGCATCAAATTTACATAACTGCACGCATACTCCGCAACCATTGCAGACGTTGTGGTCGACCTGGACCTTCGATTTTTGGCCGGCAACAGCAGCTCCCAATCCAAGCGCCACACAGGCGGCCTTCAGGCAGGCACGACAGCCGGTGCATTTTTCAGGATCTACCGTGATGACCGGCTGCTTAATCCGATAACGGAGAATGCAGGGGTTTTTGTCAACCAGCACGTAAGGACCCGGCGTTTCAAGGCCCTTCTTGATAGCGGCTTCGGCATCTGCCAGATTGTAGGCGTCCAGTTCAGCTACATTTTCGATACCGAGCACCTTCACCAACGCGACAATATCAACCTGTTGGGCTGTATGTCCCTGAAGATCAAGTCCGGAGCCGGGATTTTCCTGACCACCGGTCATGCCGGTTGTGCGGTTATCCATGATGATGACCAGGGCATTGCCCTTGTTGTATGCCATGCTCAGAAGACCGGTAATACCGGAATGGAAAAAGGTCGAATCACCGATAACTGCCACGGGCTTTTCTGTTCTGCCGGCTACTTCGTTAACCTTGGCCATTCCATGTGCAGCGCTGATACTTGCTCCCATGCAGATAGTCGAATGCATGGCGCTCATCGGCGGGAGGGCGCCCAGAGTATAGCAGCCGATGTCACCAGACACGAATACTTTGAGCTTGCTCAGAATTGAAAAAAGTCCGCGGTGGGCACAGCCTGGACAGAAGATCGGGGGACGCTGAGGAAGAGCCGTGACAGGTGCTGTGCTCTCAATCGGAGCATCTCCGACAGCAGCCCTGATGATGCTGGCATTGACTTCACCGCAAAGCGGGATTTTATCTTTGCCGATATCAACCCGGATCCCCATGGCACGGATCTGCTCTTCATAGATGGCATCCAGTTCCTCTACTATCATCAACTTACCGACCTGTCCGGCGAACTCGCGGATCTTCTTCTCCGGCAATGGATGAGCCAGCCCCAGCTTGAGTATTGATGCATTCGGATAGGCTTCCTTGACATGCTGATATGCAACGCCGGAAGTTATGATGCCGAGAGATTTGTCACCCATTTCGATCCGGTTCAGGGGTGATGTTTCAGCAAACTCCTGCAACTTGAGAAGTCTGGCCTCGATTTCGACATGCTTGATTTTACCATAATTGGGAAGCATGACGTATTTCGGCACATCCTTGACCCACGGACCGATCTTCGGCGCTATCTTTTCCTTCTGTTCGACCACCCCTTTGGCGTGTGAGATGCGGGTAGTGGTGCGCAGCATCACCGGTGTGTCAAACTGCTCTGAAATCTCAAAGCCATCCCGGACGTAGTCATAGGATTCCTGCGAGTTTGAGGGGTCAAGCATCGGGACTTTGGCAAATTTGGCATAATTGCGGCTGTCCTGCTCGTTCTGCGATGAGTGCATACCGGGATCATCCGCAACCATCAGGATCAGGCCGGCATTCACTCCGGTATGGTTAAGGGTCAGCAGAGCATCGGCGGCAACATTGACACCCACGTGCTTCATGGTGGCCAGAGCCCTGCCCCCGGCTATAGATGCGCCGATGGCTGACTCCAGTGCAACCTTCTCATTCGGGGCCCACTCGCAGTAAACCTCACCCAATCAGGCTACCTCCTCCAGAGTCTCGGTGCTTGGAGTTCCTGGGTAACCGGAGGCAAACACACCGCCCGAATCACCAAAGCTCAAGGCGATCGCCTCGTTACCGGAAATGATTTTCTTCATTTATTAATATCCTTTCTCGTTACATTTAACCCGAAAACTCTTCTCAACACTGAGACACTCTCAGGTTTAATCGCTTAATTCACTTCCTGTTATTTCGGCCTTTTGTCGATGATTCGCTTGGCTTTGCCTTCGCTGCGCGGAATGGTGCCTGGCGGAACCAGCGTGACTTTGACAGAAATACCTATTATATCCTTGATGTCACGAACCAGATTCTGGGTTTTTTCCCTGGCTGCCATCACATCACTGACGATGTCGTGTTCACTTCCTTTAAGAACGTCGGCAGCAGCCTTGGCCATGAAATCATCTGTAACTTCGATCCTGATTTCAACTTCATCCAGAGTCCCCTGACGATCGACCACTACCAGATAATGCGGAGAAACTCCCTGGCGCTTCAGTATTATTGATTCTATCTGGGATGGGAAGAAGTTGACCCCTCGAATGATCAGCAAATCATCGGTCCGTCCGGTCAGTTTGTGCATCCGGACCAGAGTGCGGCCGCAGATGCATGGTTCAGGATTTAGCCTGGTTATGTCTCTGGTGCGATAGCGCAGCAGTGGCTGACCCTCATTGGCAATGTTGGTGAAGACCAGCTCGCCCTCTTCGCCCAGAGGAAGCACCTCACCAGTGGCAGAATCGATAATTTCCGGATAGAAGTAATCTTCATTGATATGCAGGCCATTTCGGGCTTCGTGGCATTCGCATGCGACACCCGGACCGATGATCTCGGACAGACCATAAATATCGCAGGCCTTCAGCCCGAATCCTTCCTGAATCTTTTCGCGCATCGACTCGGTCCAGAACTCGGCACCCAAAACTGCGGTGCGCAGCTTGAGCTTCTTGAAATCGATCCCCATTTCCGCGCCCACTTCATGGACATGCATGAGAAATGAGGGGGTAACCGTCAGGGCGGTGGTTCCGAAATCCTGCATCAACATGATCTGTTTCTGGGTATTGCCGCCGGAAATCGGAATAACCGATGCTCCGATCCGGATCCCGCCGTAGTGTGCTCCCAGACCGCCGGTAAAAAGTCCGTAGCCGTATATGTTCTGCAGCACGTCATTCTTGCCGATACCGGAGCCTGTCAAAGCCCTTGCCATTACCTCGGACCAGGTTTCAATGTCGTTTCTGGTGTAACCGACAACAATCGGCTTTCCGGTAGTTCCGGAGGTCGCGTGATATTCAACAACATCCTCCTGGGAAGCGGTAAAAAGATTGAAAGGATAATTGTCCCGGAGATCGTCCTTAACAGTGAATGGCAACCGCTTGATATCATCCAGTGACTTGATATCGGAAGGCTTTACCTTTAAGTCATCAAGTCTTTTTTTATAGACCGGGTTTTTTTCATATACATAGCTGACTGTTTTCTGAAGCCTGCCAAGCTGAATGCTCTGCATTTCGCTGCGGCTGCATGTTTCAACCTTGTTCCAGATCATGGTCACACCCCCATTTTAGCTATAGATAATTCAGTTCCCTTGCTTTTTTCGTAATCTCTTCCCGGAAGCGGGGATCAGCTATGCTTATGAGCGCCTGCGTGCGCTGCCGGACTGTCTTGCCGTACAGTTCGGCAACGCCAAACTCGGTAACCACAAAGCGAACATGATTGCGGCTGGTTACAACACCGGCGCCCTGCTTCAGCATCGGGACAATTTTACTGATTACTGTGCCATCGCGCAACTCCGACGTGCTGGGCATGGCAATGATCGGCACACCGCCTTTGGAGCGGGAGGCGCCGTAAATAAAGTCCAGCTGCCCTCCGACAGCCGAATACATTTTCGGGCCGATACTGTCAGCGCATACCTGCCCCGTCAGATCAATCTCCAGAGCCGAGTTTATCGCCACCATGCGGTCGTTCTGAGCCACCACAAACGGATCATTGACATATTCGGTGCGGTGAAGCTCAACTAAAGGATTGTTGTCAACCCAGTCATACAGGCGCTTGGTGCCAAGCAGAAATCCGGCGATTATCTTTCCCTGATGAATACTTTTACGGGCATTGGTTAATACACCAGCCTCAACCAGATCAATTACTCCGTCTGAAATAAGTTCAGAATGAATACCCAGATCCTTCTTGCCCAGCAGATACTTGAGCACCGCATTGGGAATAGCTCCGATTCCAAGCTGCATTGTAGCACCGTCCGTAATCAGTCCGGCGATATGGGCAGCAATCCTCTCAACGACATCCTGATCGGCGTCATCTCCCATAGCCATTTCTGTCAGCGGGCAATTTATCGGAACAATATGGTGCATATGATCAACATGCATCAGCGTATCACCCAGGGTGCGAGGCATCTGCTCGTTTACCTGGGCGACGACAATCTTAGCAACTTCTGCGGCAGAGATGGTCAGGCCGGACTCAGCACCCATCGAGCAGAATCCGTGCTGGTCAGGCGGTGAAACATGTATGAAGGCCACATCAAGCGGCAGATGGCCGTTTTTAAACAGCAGCGGGAACTCGGACAGCATTACCGGCGTAAAATCAGCTCGCCCTTCATTGACCGCCTTGCGAACGTTGGCGCTGATAAACATCGAATTGATGCGCAGATGCCCCCCCATTTCGGGGGAAACATAGTCCGACGGACAGATTGCCAGCGGGTGGCAAATCTCAACGTTTTGCAGCTCTGGTGCGCGTTTCACCAAGGCTGCCAGCAGTTGCAGGGGCACCGAGGCATTGCCGGTCAGAAACATCCTGTTTCCGGATTTGACCGCCTTAACGGCTTCATCCGCTGTCGTTATTCGGGATTTGTAAGTGTCGTGCCAGTTCGACATAAATTCACCTATTTATCTGAATAATCGTAAAAGCCCTTGCCGGTCTTGCGGCCCAGATAACCGGCCTTGATCATCTGTCGGAGCAGCCCCGGGGGGGCAAAGCGTGGCTCTTTCATGTACTCGTAGAAAATATTTCCGACATGGTACCCGATATCGGCTCCCGCGAAATCCTGGAATTCAAGCGGCCCCATCGGCATGCCGCAACCAAGTTTCATGGCAGTGTCGATATCCTCGGCCGAAGCAACTCCTTCTTCCAGCAGACGGACGGCATCTAGGATATAAGGCACGAACAGGCGGTTAACTACAAAACCGGGGGTATCCTTACAGGTAATAGTGGTTTTGCCGATCTTCTTGGCAAAAGCCAGCGCCAGGTCAGTTGTAGCCTGGCGCTGG
>CAZUGI010000036.1:0-24807 GCA_964619855.1 uncultured Geobacter sp.
AAATAATACGGCTGGAGCAGAATTATCGCTCTACCGCCACCATCCTGGCGGCGGCCGCTGAAGTCGTCAAACAGAACTTCGGCCGCAAGGGTAAAACGCTCTGGACCGAAAACCCGAAAGGTGAGCCGATCACCTACGAACGGGTCGAATCCGACCGGGAGGAGGCAAGAGTTGTCACCCGCGAGATCGGACGACTGCGCAGCAGCGGCGTTCCGCTGGAGGAGATGGCGGTTTTCTACCGTACCAATGCCCAATCCCGGTTAATCGAAGAGGCGCTGGTGGGCGAAGCGCTCCCCTACCACATCGTCGGCGGCGTCAGGTTCTATGCCCGTATGGAGGTCAAGGATATCCTGGCTTATCTGCGGGTGCTGGACAACCCGGCCGACGAAGTATCGCTGAAGCGGATCATTAACGTTCCGGCCCGCGGCATCGGCGGCACGACGGTGGACAAGATTTCAACGCAGGCTGCCCGGCAGGGGGAGAGTTTTTTTGACGCTATGCAGGACGCTGCGCGGGACGGACTGCTGGCAGCAGCTGCACGCGGCAAGGTTGCGGCTTTCACCGGAATGCTGGACCGTTTCCGGGAAATGGCGGCCGACTGCAGGCTGGTTGATCTGGCCCGTTCCGTGATGCAGGAGAGCGGTTATCTGGATCGCCTGAAAAGCAGCCGTGATGAAGATGACGCCGAACGGCTCGAGAATCTGGAGCAGTTGCTGGCGGCCATTGAGGAGTTCAGCGAGAAGAACCCCGAGTCCGGGCTGTCAGAGTTTCTGGAGCAGGTTTCGCTGGTGTCCGACCTGGAACGGGGTGAGGCCGGCCAGCCATCCGTTACACTGATGACCCTGCACGCCGCCAAGGGACTGGAGTTCCGGGCGGTATTCATGGTCGGCATGGAGGAACGGCTCTTCCCGCATGTCCGTTCGCTGGATGATTTGGACGGGATGGAGGAAGAACGCCGGCTCTGCTATGTCGGCATGACCCGCGCCCGTGAAAGATTATACCTGCTGAACGCCCGTCGCAGATACCTGTTCGGTCAGGAACAGTGCAACCCGCCGTCGAGATTTCTGAAGGATATTCCGGGGGAATTGATTGATCAGGGTCAAGGATCATCAAATCCGGGTCAAGGGTCATGGGGCGCGGAACCAGGGTCCAGGGTCCAGGGTCAAGGTTTTATGAATCATGTTTCTAACTTGACCCTTGACCCTGGACCCTTGACCCTGCCTTCCCACAATCTCTCCGCCGTCACCTCTGCCATTGATGACATCGAAACCATCCCGGAACCGGACGATGATAATGACGGCGTTTACATCGGCATGAAAGTGCGTCATGCCAGGTTCGGAGTCGGGACCATCCGCAAGAAGGAGGGGAGTGGCGAAGGGCAGAAGGTAATCGTATGGTTCAATTCAGTCGGCCCCAAGAAGCTGATGCTACGCTTTGCCGGCCTGGAGCGCGCCTGATCCTACACCACCACACCGTGCAGATCCCTCCGCTGATACCTCCAGGCAAAGGCCACCCCGCGGAAATACCAGTCGATCAGAAAGACCCCCCAGACCGCATACAGTGACAGGTGCAGCCAACTGCTGGCCGCCCAGGCCAGTGCCACCCTGATCCCCCACATGGCAACCAGCGTTACTATGAATACGTAGAAAGTGTCTCCGGTGCCGCGCAGGCTGCCGGCATACACGAACGATATGGCCAACGGCAGCTGCGCAAATGCCACCAGTTTCAGGAATACGCTCCCCTTTTCAATAACGTCGGGATCATGACTGAAAAGCCCGATCAGGAAGCCGGGGGCAAAAAAGAAGAGCAGCGCCATGACGGTCATTATGCCGGTCGCCAGCCGCAAAGCCTCGTTGTGGCTGATACGCGCGCGCCGGATCTTGCCGGCCCCCAGAGCCTGTCCCATCAGTGTAGCGGCCGCAATCCCCATACCGGCTCCCGGCATAAAGGAGAGCGACTCAATTGAAAGTCCGATCTGGTGAGCGGCGTAGGCGCTTGTTCCGTAGGCGATGATGAAACTGGAATAGAACAATTGGCCGCTCTGCTGGGCAATCCGCTCCAGAGCAGTCGGCCACCCCACTCTCCAGACCCGGCTGAAGATGGTGAAGTCGGGTCGACCAAAGACGATATGCTTCTTGCGCAGGGCCTGGATCAGCAGATACGTGAAACCGATACACTCAGATGTATTGATGGCTATGGCAGCCCCTTTAACCCCCAGAACCGGCAGGCCGAATTTTCCGTAGATCAGGGGCCAGGCCAGCAGAATGTGCAGAATGTTGACCAGGATAATTGCTTCCATCGGGGTGCGGGTATCTCCACGGCCGTGCATGACAGCCGAGAGAACATTCAGGCCGGTAGTCCAGATCATCCAGACAAACACCAGCCGTATGTATTCGGCTGCCAAAGCCTGCACATCGGGAGCGGCTCCCATTAACCGGGCAATATCCCCACCCCAGGTCGAACCGGCCAGCGAACAGACGGCTGTCATGGCCAGACAGGCCAGGCATGAGACAAACGCCGCCCGACCGGCATCTTCACGCTGGCCGGCGCCCCACAGATGGGCGATCACCACCGTAACCCCGGTTGAAAGCCCCCAGAATACCGTCATGGTAGTGAACATCAGCAGCTGTCCAAGGCCGGTTGCGGCTATGGCGGCAGCCCCCAGGCCGCCGGTCAGAAATATATCGATGATCCCGACCAGTCGCTGGAACAGTGAAGAGAGCAGCACCGGCAATGAGAGGCGAAGTACGTTGCGGCGGATTGAGACCGGCTTGCGGGATTTTGAATGGGATGTGACGGATGAAAGCCGCATGAGCCATTTATACGGCCCTGGCGGATGAAGGTCAACGCATTTGGCAAAAGCTGTGTTAAATTTCAGCTACATGAAGTCCAGTATCGACAGCTGCACCAGTTTGGCAGTTGTCGAAAGTGACGCTTCAAAGGCATTCTGCTCGGTATTGAGCTGGACACCCAGCTTAACCATGTCCGGATTCTGTATTTTGCCGATAATATCCGTGAGAGTGTTTTTGTTATTCTCCTGCAGTTTGGCCATGCTGTCGACTCTTGTCATGCGCGACAGGTTCATGTTGATAGCGCTGAACAACTGCCGGCTCGCATCGTCAAGTTTTTTGGTGGCTGGTGTTATTGCCGCCGGAGTGCTTGGAGTGGTTGCGTCACCCACTGCTGTCATGAGGTCGTCGAAAGTCTGCAGAATATCTATTGCCCCGTAATTCGGGTTGGAACCACCTCCCTGCAGGAGGCGGTCGCCGGATACACTGATAGTCTGGGTTGTGCCCGCTGCAATCTCAATCTGGCGCTCGATGCCATTCCCGGCATATACATTGATTGATGAGGCGACCGCTGTGGCGGTGGCGTTCTGGCTGAGCGTCACGGACGCGGGTGGTCCGGCCGTGACTGCAGCAATCGTGGTGCCGACCGGGATGCCGGTTCCGTACATCTGCATGCCAACCGATAAATTGGTTACATCAATGTTGGAGACCGTCGGTGAACCGGCCAGCAAATCCCCGGATTTAAGTTTGAAGGGCGGAACCGTATTGTTGGTGCCGCCGAAAATATACTGATCGCCGTACTGGGTGTTGGCCATATCAACGACCGCCTTCTTCAGATCAAGCAGCTGGTCATGGACACCCTGCCTGTCACTGGGAAGAGCCGTGCCGGCATTGATGGTGCTGATCAGTTTTCTGGCCGACAGAATGATGTCGTTCATGCTTGTAAGAGCTGTATCGTTGAACTTCATCCAGGACTGCGCCTTGTTGATGTTGGCGCTGTACTGGTCAATGACCTTGATCTTGTCACCGATGTCGAGCAGCAGGCGGCTGGAGATGGAGTTATCACTGGGAGTGTTGATGTTCTGGCCGGATGTGATGGTTTCCTGTAACTTATCGATCCGCTTACGACCCTGTTGAAGGTTGTAAATAGAATTATCAGCCGACATATTTGCGGTTACACGCATATTAATCTCCTAACGTATGATCCCCATGACAATATCCATCATCTCGGTCGCCGTAGTAATCAGTTTGGCCGAAGCCTGATAGGAGCGCTGGTATTTGACCAGATTGGTCAGCTCTTCATCCAGGGACACTCCGGAGTTGGATTCACGTAATGAATTAAGCTGCTTACTGAAAGCTTCATCCTGGGAGACGGTTGTTTTGCTTGAAGCAACATCCAGACCGATCCTGCTCACCAGAACGTCCAGATAACCGTTAAAAGTAATTGTATTGGCGGACATCAGCTTCTGACTCTGCAGGCTGGTCATCAATATAGCATTGCCGTTGTCTCCTGCAATCAGAGGGGTGGAAGAGGCCGCTATCTGAGTGGTATTGAAAATCAGCGGATTCAGGCCGAATGTGGCTGCGCCGGTGGCTGTTGAATCAAAAAGATTCAGGCCGGCATTGCCGTTCAAGTCAAATCCGGCCGTATGAATTGCATTTACCCGGCTTGTAATGGTTGTTGCCAGCGCATCCACCTGAGCCTGATACCCTGGAATTATCGTATCTCTAAGAGCCAGTATTGCTCCCAGCTGTCCGGTAGTCGGGGCTACCGTGGTGAGAGAGCCTTCAACCGGTGTCAGCCGCACCACGAAGCTGCCAGGATTGGTTTTATCAAGTGAGAAGGCCGCCGCCGATGTTCCGGTCACCAGAGCGGCCCCGCCGTCGGCAAACCTGATATCAGTTGTTCCATCGCTGTTTTCGGTGAAAGTCACGCCAATTTGCGTTGATAGGTCCCGTAAAAGCTGATCCCGGCGGTCTCTGGTTTCATTGGCATTGCCAGAGACCATTTCAGTGGCCTTGATCTGGCCGTTCAGCTGGGCAATATCCCTGAGTGTCACATTGATGCTGTCAATTATCGGCACCAGTGAATCATTCTGCATGGATATTGTGTCACTGAGTGTCTTACTGACAGTATGAAAATTGTCAGACAGAATCTGTGCGTTGGTGAGAACAGACTGACGCTCGGCTGTACCGGTCGGATTGATCGTCAAATCCTGCCAGGCCCCGAAAAACTTTGAAATTGCCGTTCCGATGCCGTCGTTGGAAACCTCGTTGAAGGCCGGTTCTATCTGCTGAAGCACATTTGATTTTGCCGTATCGTATCCCAGGGTTGTCTGGGCACCTACCAGCTGCTGCTGTAAAAGCCCGTCATAAAAACGTTCAACTGTGGCGATTCTGACTCCAGTGCCCAAAGGAAATCCATTAGCTGTGGTCGGCGGCGCCGTTTCAAGCATGACCCGCTGACGGGAATAGCCGGGGGTGTTGACGTTGGCGATGTTCTCGCTGGTAACCTCGGATGCAACCCGGTATATGCTGAGACCGTTCTTGCCGATCTCCATGGCTGCGCTCAGACCCATATCATGCCTCCCTGTTTACCAGAACGGCGCCGGCCGGTCTCTGCTGATAGCCCCCGGAGGCACCATAGGTGCTGGTCTGATTGATAATGCGTGTCAAAAAATCGAGTGAATTTCCTACCGAC
Source organism: uncultured Geobacter sp. (assembly GCA_964619855.1). GTDB lineage: Bacteria > Desulfobacterota > Desulfuromonadia > Geobacterales > Pseudopelobacteraceae > JACRCG01. Next base: position 5,491 of record CAZUGI010000036.1, read on the forward strand.
GCCGAAAACCGCTCCGCGATCTCACGGTTTAGATTCAGCAGTTCCTTGACCTCTGCAGCAGCGGTATTCAATTCGGCATGAAGCCTTGCAACACCGGTGTCACCCTTCTGCTTAAACCTGATTGCCAGCTCTCCCAAAGTCGCTTTTGGAGCAAGTCCTTCTTGAGCCGCCGCTTCACCAATTGCCACACGGAGAGTGCCGGCGTGTATCTGGATACGTTCCGCAAGCTCGTCCTTGCGGGCGTTGATCTCAGCCATGGCATCCAGGTGCACCTCGGACATCTCCCCGGTCTCCCTCTTCAGCAGGGCGTGAAGCTCCCGAAGCAGTCCCAGATGTGTATCAAGTGCATGTGATAACGTGCTCATAATCCATAATCCGATCTTTAATATACTACTCTTTAACGTCAACTATGGCTGGCTTGACAATCCTTCTGCTCTCCTGCCTGATGATGTCTCTTTCAATTATTTTCGCCAGACCCAATCCGCCGCCTCGCTTTACTGAAACGGCTGCGTATTCCTGATCAAGCATGGAGCGGTAAATTTCCTCGCCATGCCCACCGCCGGTCAGCTTGTCCTTCCCAACCGTTTCACGCATGGACTTCATCATCATACCGACTATAAGAGCCTCAAAATCCTGAGACACCTTTTTGGCCTGCAGGCGCTGTTTTTCGGTCAGTCCGGCGCCTTCATCAATCCGGCGCTGCAGCTGGCGGGCCTTGGAGGCGGCGTTGTCGGTAGCATCGAGAATCATTGTCGCATTTTTTATATCCATACCGCTCTTATCGTCCTCATCTGCTCCGTAGTTGAGCTTTAAATGATAGAGAGATCAGCCTGCAGTGCGCCGGCTGCCTTGACCGCCTGCAGTATACTGATCAGATCACGCGGGGTGACCCCCAAAAGGTTGAGCGCCCGTACAACATCACCGATGCTGACGCCTTCCTGCATCACCATTAGTCGGCGATTCTCTTCTTCAACCTTCAGATCGGTACGCGGCACCACCTTGGTCTCGCCTGTTTTACTGAGCGGTGCCGGTTGAGAAACCTGGGGTGTCTCCTTGATGACCAGCGAAAGACTTCCGTGAGTGACTGCTACGGTGGAAATACGAACGCTTTCACCCATAACAATCGTACCGGTGCGCTCATTAAGCACCACCTTGGCCTGCACATCCGGCCTGACATCAAGCGTCTCAAGGGCTGCCACAAACTCAACGGCACGGTTAGAGTAGGCCTCCGGTATCGTCAGTGTGACCGAGCCGGGATCACTGCTGATCGCGACTGCTGCCTTGAATTTGTCATTTACCGCCGCCGCAATGCGGGATGCGGTTGTAAAGTCCGATACGTTCAGATTCAGGCGCAGCACTGACTTGCCTGTCAGGGTATTGGGCAGTTCCCGCTCTACCAGGGCACCGTTAGGCACCCGTCCGGCGGTCGGGTGGTTTTTCTGGGCGCTTGCCCCCTGCCCCCCGAAAGCAAACGAATTGGTCAGAACAGAGCCCTGCGCCACAGCATACACCTGGTTATCGGCGCCCTTTAAAGGGGCCATGATAAGTGTGCCGCCGGCAATGCTCTTGGCATCCCCCAATGACGATACCAGGACATCCAGGCGGTTGCCCTGTTTAGAAAACGGCGGAAGCGTGGCAGTTACCATGACAGCCGCAACGTTCTTGACCTTGATATCATTGATGGTAGTGCTGATGCCCATCCGCTCAAGCATATTGACAACCGACTGGGTCTGGATCCTGGTCTGATCGCTGTCACCGGTCCCGTTAAGCCCTACTACCAGTCCGTAGCCCATCAGCTGGTTATCCCGTATCCCTTCGAACGAGGCTATGTCCTTGATGCGAACCGCCTGAGCGCCCGACGCAACAAGCATGATTGCAGAGCAGAGTATGATAATCTTAAATAGCTTCATCCTTCATCCTTTAAAACGGCCATATCTTGTCGATTATGTTCATCAGCCAGCCCGGACTCTGACGATCGGATATGATGCCACGCCCGGAGTAGCTGATTTTTGCATCAGCTACATAGATTGAGTTTACGGTGTTATTCTGGGCGATATCACGCGGCCGCACAGTGCCTTCCAGTATTATTTCCTGATCTTCCTCATTAACCTTGATATTGCGGCGGCCTTCTATCTGTAGATTGCCGTTGGGGAGAACATCGACAACCCGGGCGGTTATGGTGGCATTCAGATTTTCCTGCCTTGATGTCGAGCCGGATCCGCCATAGGTTGAGTCGACATTGGCATTGATCAGCTTGCTCAGATCTCCCAGGTTCTTCGTAAACATGCCGGCAGTTTCAAGTCCCATGAAATTCGGTATGCCGGCATTGATGGCAGAGCTCCTCTTTGTGTCTGTCTTGGCCGCCTTGGAGGCGCTGGAGGTTTCGGTAATGACGATGGTTATGATATCGCCGCGCCGGCGGGCCTTGAAGTCATCCGTTACCCCATTGGAAGATGCCTGCCAGATGGAGCCGCTCGAATAATCTGCAGCCGGCTTGATCTGCTGGGCATCAATACTGGGAGTTTTAACGGTAGTCTTCTCTACAGCGCACCCGGTCAGTAAAAATGCCAGCAATATCACTAAAACGTATTTCATGTATCGTACCTCAGCCAGACTGTTTCTAAAATGCAATCTGAACTACCGTGGAACTGATGACTCTGGCAGGCATTTCTTTCAGGGAATTCTGATTCTGCACCATGACAATGTCACCTTCAGCTCCGGAACTGCGGGCTTTCCCGGCCACAGATATCTTCAGCACATCATTCTCGGCGATGATGGTCACCAGCTGGCCGGACTTTACCAGCGGCACCTTCTCAACCTGGTCCGCCCGGATCGCCTGATTAGCCTTGATCGTTGAGCGTGCCTTTTTCCCGGCGATATCCTCGATCTTCCGGGCGGCCCGACTGGAATTCTGTGTAATCTCGCGCCGCTGCAGAACCAGATCAGAGGGAGATATGCTGGCTCCGTTTTCTATCTGGCGGAGTGTCACAACCGTATCTGCCAATGCCTCCACATCAATCCTGACCGGAAAATTTCGCAGCACTCTATCCTTCTGACGTGCCAGAACAGCCACGTTGACATTTCCCCATCCTTCCCATTGCTGCGGTGCTATGATTTCATAGTCAATAACTCCTTCGGGGAGTTTCAGGGCGTCCGAGATTGTGATCCGGCGTATACGTACATCCCAGCCCATGTCGGCAGTACGGCTGGCAACAAAGGCCGTGACCGCCTGACGGACCTCCTGCTCACGGTCAGCCGCAGCAAACAGACACACTGGACTCACAATCGCCAGTGCCATGAACAGTGTAAAAATACGAAGCACTAAGAATTTCATGAACAGTCAGGTCCGGTTCTAGCGTTTCAGGTTGTTGGCCGTCGACAGCATCTCATCCGAAGCCGTAATCGCCTTGGAGTTTATCTCGTAGGCGCGCTGCCCCACGATCATGTTGACCATCTCCTCAGCCACGTTGACGTTGCTCATCTCCAGAAGGCCCTGGGCAATCGTGCCGATGCCGTTCTGACCGGGAGTCCCTGTGGTGGCGGTTCCGGAAGCATCTGTCGGCATATAGATATTTTTCCCTTGACTGGAGAGACCGGACGGATTTGAAAAGGTTGCCAACTGAATGTTTCCTATAGTCGTGGTGGCGCTCTGTCCAGCCTGCTGCACCGAAACGGTGCCGTCACTGCCGATATTGATTTTGGTGGCTGTGCTGGGGATCGTGATTGATGGGGAAAGCGGGTTCCCGTCGGGCGTTACGATCTGACCGGTGCTGTCGCGCTTGAAAGCGCCGGATCTGGAATAGCCGGTCGTGCCGTCCGGCAGCGTGACCGGAAAAAAACCGTCGCCTTCAATGGCGATGTCCAGTTCATTACCGGTCTGGGTAAAATCGCCAGCCGTGAAAATTTTTGTAACGGCCGCCAGGCGAGTACCAAGGCCGATCTGGATTCCGGTTGGAACCTGTGTGGCGTTGGTGGCCGGTGAGCCGGTCGTCTTCAGGTTCTGGTAGATCAGATCCTGAAAATCAGCCCGGCTGCGTTTGAAGCCGGTGGTGTTGACGTTGGCCAGATTATTGGCCACAACATCAATCTGCTTTGATTGTGCCTGCATACCGGATGCGGCTGTCCAGAGTGAACGAATCATGTCAATGCTCCTTTAGTCCGTCTGAAATATTATCGATCAAGTTATACTCTGCCCAGTTCTGTAGCCGCCTTGGCGGTCATATCGTCAAAACCTTTTATGACCTTGGAGCAGGCTTCAAAATAACGGTTGGTTTCGATCATCTGAACCATTTCCAGAATGCTTTCAACATTTGAACCTTCAATGTGTCCCTGGCGAATCTTGGATGTGCCGGCCTGGGGAGCCGACTGGGGATCGGCCGGTACAAACAGTGCGCTGCCGATCTTGGTCAGGTTGTAGGGTTTGGCAAAATCCACCAGCGAAATTTTACCGCTCGCTGTTCCGTCAACCATGATCTCTCCGCCGGCTTCTATCTCTACCCGGCTTCCCTGAATAAGAATGGGGCCTTCCTGCCCCAACACCGGATGCCCATCCGAGGTAACCAGAGTTCCATCGGCAGCCAGCCTAAAGTTTCCCTGTCGGGTGTAGGCTTTTCCCTCAGGGGTGGAAACAGTAAAGAAACCGTCACCGTCAATTGCCAGGTCCAGAGGGTTGCCGCTCTGGGTAACAGGCCCGCTGGCGTAGTCAACGTACACGTTTTCTTTCTGCAGGATCGGATCGGCAGTCGTATTCTGAGGCACTTGCGGAGGATTGGTACTGCTTGACAGAATCCCTTCAAAGGTCATCTTGTCCTTTTTAAAACCAACGGTATTCACATTGGCAAGGTTGTTACTTATTATATCCAGCCGTCGCATGGCGGCCAGATTTCCCGAAAGGGCTGCAAACATTCCACTGTTCATACAATCTCCTAGTTCTTGTGCAGCTTGAGGCGCCCGCGCAGCCTCACCATGGCCTGACTGATAAGCTGTGATATGCGTGACTCGGTCAATCCCAACGTTTCACCGATCTCTTTCAGATTTAAATCCTCACTGTAATAGAGCGTAACGGCCAGCCGCTCTTTCTCCGGCAGAGCTTCAATCGCCTGCCCGAGTGCCTCGGCCAGCTGCATCATTATCACCTGCTGCTGCGGACTTCTGGCCTCACTTTCGCAGAGCACATCCGCCAGACAGAGCGGATGGCCGTCATCATCCTCCCAGCTATCGTCCAGACTGATGAAGGTGAAGGCATGTACATCATCCAGCAGTTCAAAATACTCGTCCAGACTTATCTCCAGAGCTGCGGCAACTTCCTCGCTGGTCGGATTGCGCCCCAGACGGTGCTCAAGAATGCGAAGCTCCCGTTCCAGCCGTTTGTACTTGTCGCGCATCGAGCGGCTGAGCACATCATAGGAACGAAGTTCGTCGAGAATAGTCCCGCGCACATGCTGTTCAGCAAAGGTTTTAAAGAGCACGCCCCGACCGGGGTCAAAGCGGTCTGCTGCATTTATCAGGCCAATCATGGCGGCGCTCATCAGGTCCTGCGGATCAATATGCAGCGGCAGATGACTGGTCATTCGCCCGACCAGATATTTCACCAGCGGGATATGATCCAGGATCATCTGCTCACGATCAGCCGCCGGGCTGGAGCTTAAGTCAGGCTGACCGTCAGTGGCCATGCCTTAATTGTCTCCCGGATGATCCAGCATACGCCTGAAGAAGAACTGAATATTTCCCTTTATCCGGCTTTGGCGCTTGTTTTCAATAACCCGTCGGGCAAGCGTGGTAAAGCAGTTTGCGGCGTCCGAGTCCGGAAACAGCTCCATAACCGCTTTTTGTCGTTTGACCGCCTCGACAACCTTGTCATCTTTAACAACACACCCCAGATAATCGAGGGATATATCAAGGAAACGGCCGGCCACATTGGCCAGCTTACGGAAAACCTCCAGAGCGTCTTCGCTGTCTTTGGCCATGTTGACCAGAACCTTGAAATGATGCTCGGAATATCGGGTGGCCAGGAGCTTGATAAGGGCATACACATCCGTGATTGAGGTCGGCTCGGGCGTGACAACGACGAAGATCTCCTGGGCGGCAACGGTGAAATAGGTGACGTTTTCAGAAATTCCGGCTTCGGTATCGACGATCAGAAAATCGAACTGCTCCTCCAGCATGTCCAGCTCGTCAAGCAGTTTCAGTTTCTCGTGCTGGCCGAGATTGGTCAGCTCCTGGGCACCGGTTCCGGCCGGAATTATCTTGATGCCGGCCGGTCCGTCGATCAGAATATCCATGATGCTTTTTTCGCCACTCAGAACATGGTTCAGGTTGTAGGCCGGAGAAAGACCCAGCAGGACGTCCAGATTCCCGAGACCAAGGTCGGCATCGATCAAAAGTACTTTTTTGCCCTGAGCGGAGAGCGCTATGGCAAGATTGGAAACTACATTGCTTTTGCCAACCCCACCCTTGCCGCTGGTGACAGAGATGACTCTGATCCCCTGCTGATCGGTTAATCCGACTGTCTGGGCTGACTCGGCCTGATGACTCTTCTTTGCATTCCGGGCCATCTGTCGAAGGGTATCGGCCTGGTCGCCGGTTCCTGGTACGCTGCTCATTCTGCCCCCTCATGAAAAATCATATCAGCAAGTTTGGCCGGAGTTGCTATCTCTATATCTTCAGGTACGCGCTGGCCGGTTGTAAAGTATGCGATCTGCAGGTTATCTTTCATCAACAGGTTGACCATATTCCCAAAACTTTCACATTCATCGATTTTTGTGAACACGACCTTGCTGATCTGAAAGATTTTGAAGCGATTAAGGATTTCTTCCAGTTCGCGGTCCTTGGTGGTCGCCGAAAGACAGAGGTAGACCTCCATCGGAATTTTGTGCTCCAGAAAATTCTTCATTTCGTCGAGCTTTTCCTTATCCTTGTGGCTGCGACCGGCGGTATCAATAAAGATCAGGTCGCAGGCGGAATGTTTTTCGACCGCCTTCTCAAGCTCTTTGGGCGTTGAAGCGACCTCAAGGGGAATTCCCATGATACGGGAATAGGTCTTCAGCTGTTCCACCGCCCCGACGCGGAAAATATCCATTGTGATCAGGGCTACCTTGTTGCCGCGATTAAGTGCATACATTGCGGCCAGCTTGGCGGTTGTCGTGGTTTTTCCCACCCCGGTCGGTCCCACCAGAGCGATGATACGGGGGGAGTTTTTCTTCAGTTTGAGGGTGCCGGCAAATTTGATTAATCGGCCGAGAGTCTCGCCCAGACGGCTTTTTACAGTCTGATTTCCACCCTGAAGCGGCAATGTATTGAGGGTGTCGATGATTTTTCTGATCAGATCGGTGGAGACTCCACTGTGGGCAAGTTCTCTTGAAAGCGGAGAATCCTCCGGCAGCAGCTCTTCACCGGACTGTCCGTCCAGAGTGCCGGCGTCGGAAACATTCGGCCACTGCACATCCTTGGCGATTCCTTCCTGGCTTTTTGCCAGGGTTGCCAGGAGCAGTTTTTTGATCTCCTCCAGATCGGAGCGGGGAATATTTTTAAGATTGATGCCGACATCCGTCTGTTCGGAAACTTCCGGATCTTCGACCGGCTTCGCCTGCGCCCTCAGCTCCTCATCCCGGCGGGTGAGTGCTTCCACTTTTTCACGCAGGTCTTTCAGTTCACGCGCCAATGGCGCCAGCATGGAGCTCTCCATCTCCTCCCGCGCCGTACGCTCGCGCGGCGCCGGCTCGCGGGGAGCGACCGGCATCGGCGGTGGAGCTGGCTTCCTAACCGGGTCAACCGCTGCCGTAACCCGGTACACCTGTTTGCTAAAGAAGCCAAGAAAACCACCGGTAGCCTCTTTTTTGGTTGAAAGAATCATGGCATCCGGCCCGAGCTCGGCCTTCACCATCCGCAGCGCTTCTGCCATACTTGCAGCCTGGAATGTTTTAACCAGCATTTAAGCTTACCACCCCTAGTGACTGGATTTTTACGTTCTGAGGAATTTCATTATGTGACAATACCGCCATATGAGGAACAAAGCGCTCTATCAACTTACGGACATGCCGCCTTATTGAGGGGGACGCCAGCAGCAGCGGCTGGGCACCGCTCGCACCGAACCGTTCTGACATATTGCGGATAACACCGATAATATGCTGGGCGGTCGACGGCTCGATTGCCAGGTAACTGCCCTGGTCGGAGGGCTGAATCGCCTCCGCTATCTGATCCTCCACTTCACGGTCCAGCGTGACCAGAAAAAGCGTGTCATCATCCAGCTTGTACTGGTCAACTATGAATCTTCCGAGCCCCTGGCGGACAAACTCGGTCAGCACGTCAGGATCCTTCGTGAGTGAGGCATAATCGGCCAGGCACTCCAGGATTGAGCGCATGTCGCGGATTGAAACGCCTTCCTTGAGCAGATTTTTTACAACCCGCAATACCGTACCGAGATTCAGCAGATTCGGAATCAGTTCATCAACCACTTTGGGGGCGCTGACCGCCACGTTATCAAGCAGCTGCTGCATCTCCTGGCGTCCAACCAGTTCATGCGAATAGCGCTTGATGATTTCACTTATATGAGTTGCGACAACAGTTGTGCTGTCAACAACTGTGTAACCGTTGATCTGGGCGTTATCGCGGTCTTCACCGCGTATCCAGACCGCCGGCAGACCGAAAACCGGCTCTTTGGTCTGCATTCCGGGCAGGCTGGCGGTCACTGAACCTGAATCCATCGCCAGATACTGGCCGGTCAACTCGCTGCCGCCCACCCGTGCGCCCCGGATCAGCAGATTGTATTCGTACGGCTTAAGCTGCAGATTATCGTGGATATGGATCGGGGGTACGACAAACCCCATTTTCTGTGCGGTCTGACGACGAATGGAGCGGATTCGCTCCAGCAGCTCACCATCCTGGGCGGCATCGACCATCGGAACCAGGCCATACCCGACTTCAAGCTCCAGCACATCCAGAGGCCGGATATTTGAAGCCTGATCGATCGACTCTTCGCCGGCAGTAGCGGCCGGCAGCCCTGAATCTTCGACAATCTCAGCCTTCTCGCGGGCCATCTTACCCAGCAGGAAGGTGACGCCGGAAAGCAGCAGGAATGCAAAATGAGGCAGCCCCGGTATCAGGGCGAACAAAAACATGACGCCCGATGAAACGTAGAAGGCCTTGGGATAATTCATGAACTGGCCGGTCAGTTCCTGACCGAAACTGTTCTCGTCAGCCGAGCGGGTCACGAGGATACCGGCCGCGGTGGAGATGATCAGGGCCGGAATCTGCGCCACCAGCCCCTCACCGATCGTCAGCAGGGTATAATTGGTCAAGGCGTTCATGAGCGGCATGCCCTGCTGCCAGACACCGATCAGCAGGCCGCCGAAAATATTGATCAGCACGATCATGATGCCCGCGACAGCATCACCGCGCACAAATTTGCTGGCGCCGTCCATGGAACCGTAGAAATCCGCTTCGCGGGAGATTTTCAGGCGCCTGGCTTTGGCCTCTTTTTCGGTGATCATCCCGGCCGAAAGATCGGCGTCGATAGCCATCTGCTTACCCGGCATGGCATCCAGAGTGAATCGTGCGGCAACCTCGGCCACGCGCCCGGCACCCTTTGTAATAACAACAAAATTTATGATGACCAGAATAAGGAAGATAACTGCGCCGACAATATAATTTCCGCCGACAACAAATTGGCCGAAAGCCTTTATAACCGCGCCGGCCGACTCGGCCCCCTCACTGCCGTGCAGCAGTATCAGGCGGGTGGAGGCGATGTTAAGAGCCAGACGGAAGAGAGTTGTAACCAGCAGCACTGAAGGGAAAACCGAGAAATCGAGTGGCTGCTCCGTGTAGAGACAGATCAGCAGTATCGACAAGGCAATGGTTATGCTGGCAGCCAGAAAAATATCCAGGATAAACGCCGGGAGCGGGATAATCATCAACGACAGCACCCCGATCAGAGCCAGGGCGACGTATATATCGGAGTTTTTGCGGACACCGCGCAACTCTATTGCATTAACTGAACTGCTTGCCATAAAGAGCCTGTCGGTTTTAAGTGTTCAAGATAGTGTCAAAAAAACAACTAGTATCTGCATTTTTCGTGCCGCAAAGGCCCATCGGATCTGTGCTTGTGGCTGAAGGCGTCAGGGGCGCACAGCGCCTGCAGTCGGAGACCGAACTGCCGCTGATGACTGAAAGGCGACCCGTGTGTCAAAGGATTGAACGTGTCGGATTATTGACACGTCTACATCTATGAACCACTCCTGTGCAACAAATCACTTCAGAAATATTGATCGACAGACGGCCGACAAACATCCTGTTTAAGAAATGAAACCACACCGGATGAGTACCTTGCTTTACCGGAAATGATCGTGTATATTCCTTTTCAATTTTTAATGGAGGGGCACATGACTAAGGCAGATGTCGTAGAGGCTGTTTCCGACCGTTGCGGCTTTTCAAAAAAGGAGTCTATCGATCTGGTGGAGAACGTATTTTCCCTGATCAAGGGCTGCCTTGAGCGCGGCGAGGATTTAAAGATATCCGGGTTTGGCAAGTTTGAGGTCAAACAGAAGAAGCCCCGGCGGGGCAGAAACCCGCAGACCGGTGAGGCTCTTGAAATCTCCGCCCGTAAGGTTCTCAGCTTCAAGCCCAGCCAGCTGCTGCGTGCGGCCGTCAACGGAGAGAAGGTCTGACCTGATACTGCCGCAGGGGCGCCACCCGGCTCCATAACGGAAACAGCCGTCATGTGTTCACTGTCGGCTGTTTCCGTTTTCAGCTGGATCGGTTCTGTGCTAGTAGGCCATCCCGCTTCTCATTCGTTCCTGAATCATTTCGTGGAGTAGTTCATCGACATTGTTGACCGTAATGCCGGACCGCCGGCAAATTTCTTCGACCTGCTTCCGGCGCCCGGGAATTTCCATATCACTCAACTGCACAAAATGCCCCGATCTTTTTCCGACCTGAAAAAGGACCCGCTCACCTGCCGGCATCCCGGCAAAACCGCGCAGAATGCCCAGCAGCCGCTGCTTGTCGTCCGGCAGCGCTCCATCAATCTCCTGCAGCAGGTTGTAAGAGTGGTCGCTTTTGACCGTACTGGTTATATTTTCCAGCCGTTCCAGCAGCAACATGATTTCTTCCGCCTGGATGAGGTCGGAGGTCCATTGATGGCGGCAATCTCCGCCCCCGGCAAAGAGATTGATGTGATCCATGATATGCAGAGTCCTGAAACGGATAAAGTCGGGGTTGATCTGATTCAGGGCATCTGCCGTCTCAATGGCATGTTCCCGGGAAAACTGACGCCCTCCGATCCCGGTCAATACATATTCCGACAGCTCTATACCGGCAGCCTTGGCTTTCAGGCCGGCCTCCACATGAATTTCCTTAGAGACCCCCTTGCTGACCATTTTCAAAATGGCGTCAGAGGCGGTTTCCATGCCGATATGAATCCGGTTCAGCCCGGCCGCGGCGATCTCAGTCAGATTTTCCGGGCTTATCCGGGCAACACTGTCGGATCGGGCATAGGAGGTAATCCGTTCAACCTGGGGAAAACGCATTTTGATATGGCGCAGAATCGAGATGAGATTTTCAGGGCGGATGACAAGGGAGTCGGCATCCTGCAGGAAGATAGATTTCATCCCTTCAGCCTGCCAGTTCCTGGCTGCAATGTAGGCCGACCATTCTGGCGGCTCCAGATTCCGTGCTGTCATACCTTCGGGATCACAGCCATCCCGCAGTTGCATAACAAAGCGATGGACTGTGTCAATATCCGCGATAACATCCGCCACCGGCCGCAGAGAGAACTTCTGTTTCTTGTACACCGAACAGAAGGTGCAGCGGTTCCAAGGGCAGTTGCGGGTCACGCGCAGCAAAAGACTGGAGGCTTCGCTGGGGGGGCGGATCGGTCCCTGTTCAAATCCCTGGTAAGATTGAATCATGAAAACTCCTGCACAAGAGATCGTAACCTGCTACCGACTCTATCAGGGTTCTTAATTTGAAGCATCCTGTTTTTTGCAGTTGAGAATGCAGACCTTCTGAGGTATTGTCCGTCAGCATAAAGATTTGAGCGGCTTGTGCCGTCCATAAAATCACCTGATATTTCAATGACAAGGAGTCAAATCATGGCCAGTCTCAACAAGGTAATGCTGATCGGCAATCTGGGCAAAGATCCCGAGGTGCGCTACACGGCATCCGGCCAGGCCGTTGCCAGCTTCAACCTGGCAACCAGCGAGAAGTTCAAGAACAAGAACGGCGAACAGGAAGAGCGTACCGAGTGGCACCGCGTCACTCTCTGGTCACGGTTGGCCGAAATTGCCGGCGAGTACCTCTCCAAAGGGAAGACCGTCTATATCGAAGGTCGGCTGCAGACCAGGGAATATGAAAAGGACGGCATTAAGCGTTACACGACCGAGATCGTCGGCGAGAAGATGCAGATGCTTTCACCGAAAGGAGAGAGAAGCGGAGGAGATTCACCCTCAGCATCCAGATCCGGCGCCGGGAGCTATGAAGAGCCCCCTTTCCAGGATGACGATATTCCGTTCTAGCCGGACGGGAATATGTATCTGCTGTTTTCTCTGAAATATTTTTGATAACGCCTTCTCCAGTTTGCCCGGGATAGCGAATCAGGATACACCTATCAAAGATCTTGCCCGACTTATTCCCTATCTGATCTCGCTCCGCTGGCGCTATGCCGGCGGAGCGGCATTTCTTCTGTGTACGAATGCTTTTGCCCTGCTGATTCCATGGTATATGAAGCTGGCGGTAGAAGCGCTGCAGCACCCGTCACCTTCACGCCTCGCTCCGGCACAATGCGCCGCTATCATCGCGCTGCTGGCCATTCTGCACTGCATTACCCGCATATTTTCGCGGACCCTGATTCTAAACGCCGCCCGCATAATTGAATTCCGCATCCGCAATGACATGTTCGGCCGTCTGATGAAACTGGATCTCGGCTACTACTCCGGCAGCCGGAGCGGTGACATTATCTCCCGCTTTTCAAATGACCTGACCAACGTCCGGATGCTTTCCGGCTTTGGCTCCATGAGCATCATCAATGCCTTCATAATCTACTCCGCCACGATAACAATGATGGTGAAAATCCACCCCTGGCTGACCTTCTGGGCGATTCTTCCGTTTCCGCTGATGGTATTGGCGGTAAAAAAAGTCAGCCATCGGCTTTTTCAGCGATCACTGGAAGCCCAGCAGGAATTGGCCCGGCTTTCAAGCCAGGCCGAAGAAACTGTTTCGGCGGTGCGCCTGATCAAATCCTATTGTCGTGAGGAGTATTTTCAGGGAGCCTTTGAGAAAACAGGAGACAGATACCTGCAGCACAACCTGCGCCTGGCCCGTCTGCGCGGCCTGATAATACCTTTTATGGCGGCAACCACCGGTGCCGGAACACTGATAGTTCTTTTCATGGGTGGACGTCTGGTTATCGGCGGTAGCATAACACTTGGCGATTTCGTGGCATTCAGCGGCTATCTGGCTATGCTGGTCTGGCCTACGGCAGTCATGGGGTGGATTCTGACTCTGGCTCAAAGAGGCGCTGCGTCCATGTCGCGCCTGTCTGAAGTACTGAGTGCTGAAGCTGCCGTGGCAGACAGGCCTGATTCTACACCGCTTGACCGGCTGCAGCAGGGTATCGAACTGCGCAACCTCTGTTTCGGGTACGGAGATAAACCGGTGTTGAACGGGATCTCGCTATTTATAAAGGCAGGAGAAACAGTAGGCATTACCGGCGAGGTGGGCAGCGGCAAGACCAGCCTGCTGCGTCTGATAGCAAGGCTGCTCCGGCTTGCAGACGGAATGCTGTTTATCGACGGGCGTGATATTAACTCCATTACCATCTCCAGCCTGCGCCGTCTGATCGGCTATGTTCCCCAGGAAGCGTTTCTGTTTTCGCGCAGCATTCACGAGAATATCAGCTACGGGGTGCAGGAGGAACCCGGCCCTGAAAGCATCAGACAGGCTTCTTCCCAGGCCGGATTTCTTGAGGATGTGGAGCAGTTTCCGGATCAGTTCGAGACGCAGGTTGGTGAAAAGGGGGTGACGCTTTCTGGTGGACAGAAGCAGAGGCTGGCGATTGCCAGGGCTCTTGTCGGCGATCCGCCGCTCCTTCTGCTGGATGATCCGCTCTCAGCCGTGGATGCCGGGCGGGAGGAGGAGATTCTGAATGAGCTGGGACGCTTCTACTCCGGAAGAACTGTGCTGCTGGTGTCACAGCGCGTCTCGGCCTTCCGGGATTGTGATCGTGTCATCGTTATTAAAGCCGGAGAGATCGTTGAAGCTGGACCGCCGGACGAATTGATGGCGCTGGGTGGACAGTACGCCGAAATGTGCCATCTGCAGCAGCTGCGTGAAGAGCTTGAAACTCCCTTGACTTGATACTTGCCCCTTGACCCTCTTTTTAAAACGGATACCCAAGTCCGACGAACAGTGCCGGTCCGTCTTTCCCTATCCCGATATCCACTCTGCCGACTATGTTGGGGCGCACAACCGCCCGGATGCCTATTCCGGGGTTAAACTCGAAATTCCTGCTGTGCGCCTTGTCAAGCGATTCCATAACCGCACCAAGATCTATGAACGGCGCCAGTTCCCAGTCGGCGGTCACGTTAAAAATCTCCCAGCGGAACAGCCGGACCCTCTCCTCCAGATTGCAGAGGAAAAAACTGTTGTCGATGAAACGATTGCGGCCATAGCCGCGCAGCGTCGTTTCGCCGCCCAGAATACTCTGCTCCAGAAAGGGAACATTCTCCCCCTTGGTCTGGTTGTACATCAGCCGAAATACGGTTATGTAGCGAGCTTTATCAAAGGGTATGTAGCCCTTGGCCTCGGCCTCGTAGTGCCGGTAATCACCAGCCCCCCCCAGCACCTTCATGGTCGGTTCGAAAGTAAAGCGTGTATAACCGCCATAGGTAGGGGTATCACGGTTGTCCAGCGTACTGTATGAGATCGATATCCGCGGAGCGTGCGTCGTAAAACCGTCGATGCCGGGCACCTGCGATGACGAAAACCTGTCCTTGATATAAGGGATCTTTTTAACCGCCCCGGCCCGAATTCCGACATCCCGGTAGCGGTCGCCCAGCGCTACCTGAAAGTGCCGACCGATCTGATAGCCGGCTGAAATATTGTAGCCGCTTTCGTCATTGGCATAGTTTGTTTCCTGCTGGAGGGGGCTTTTTGCGCTAAAACCGAAAAAGCGTGATGAGCCATCGGCTATCTTGAATACATAGGCGTTCAGCTCCAGTTTTTTCTCCAGCAGGGAAGTGTCTCTGACACGAACTTCGTAGGCATGATTTACCTTGCTGGACTGGGACAGATTGAGCTCGACGTTCCGGTCGGCAGTGGGATAAAAGGCGCCATACAGCGAGGCGGTGACCTCGAAATTGGGGTTGTGGTTGACCTGGGGAGCCAGCAGGGTGTTGATTTCGTCACGTTTGTTGTGAATCAGAAACGCGGTCAAGGCACCTGCCGTTATGCCTTCATTGGGACTGGAAGCGATTACCGGCAGCGGGACGGTGACCACCTTGGCCGAATCACCCTCTTCGCTGGTCAGCGGAAAGGGGAGTTTCTCACGGGGAACATGGCTGGTACATCCGGCCAGAAGACAGGAAACAAGAAGGGCGATGCCGGGCATGCCCGGCAGCATATTTATTCGAAATGACAACCGCATGGCTGGCTTTGTAACATTGCTGTCCGGCAGTGTCAATGACCGCTTCAGTATGCCACCGTTACGACAGTCCGGAGCGTAGCGCCGTCCACCAGGCACACAGAACCACTCCGGCCGCGGCACACGCCAGCAGGGCACTCAACAGCCGGCCCGGCTGCCCGAACCTGCCGCTGAGATGCTCCGAAACAAAGCCGAATACCATACCGAATCCAAAACCGAACAGGTGGGCTCCCAGATCTGTGTTCTTCCCCTCACTGCCCAGAATCGCCAGCAGCGCCAGGCCGGACGCAACCGGAATGAACCAGCGCCTTCGCAGATGATGACGGTAGCGGACCGCACTTATGGCGGCCATCAGGCCAACGGCACCGAAAACAGCGGTGGATGCCCCCACAGAACGATGGGAAGAGGACTGAAGCAGGGCATTCAGGAGATTGCCAAAGATACCGGTGCCAAGCAGCAGACTCCAGGCCAGCCCTGATCCCAGCTCCCGGCAGAGCAGCATTATAAACACCCCGCCAATCGCCAGGTTGCTGAGCAGATGCGGGAGATCGGCATGCAGGGTGAGAGCGGTGACAAGCCGCCACCATTGGCCTTCAAGGATTTTTTCAGCGTGGGCGGTTCCGATTTCATGCAGATCGACGAGACCGTGCCCCGGCACGGAGAGGCCCAGCAGCGCCAGGTTATGGAAAGTTGCCAAAAGGAGCAGGACCGAGACGGTCGGCAGGGTGTTTTCGATCAGCTTTCGGGCAGCCGGCAGTGGCGGCGGCCACAACTTGTTTTTTTCTTCATAGAGCTGCAGCTCGTTCCGGGCGCTGTCCAGATGCTCCGGCGGCACCCGCAGCTGCCATATGGACCCATCTGGCTTTATGCAGCAGGGGATCGAACGGGAGTCCAGCACCAGAGCCCAGACTCTTGCCTGACGTTTGGTAAGCGCTGTTTCAGAGCAGAGTGTAACGGCAGGCCACTCTTCATCGGCAATACGTATATGCTGTTCTCCGGACTCCATTTGGTCAGTATATTCATCATGTGCAGCTATTGTCAGGTATACATCAAAAAAAGAATCCGATCACAGAGTCTGAACCTGAAGCTCTGCAGAAGCCATCTGCTCTCTCAGCAGTTTTTCAAACTCCTCCGCCGGTAGCGGACGATGGAAATAATACCCCTGTATCTCATCGCAGCCCTGTGCCTGAAGGATCTTCAACTGTTCAACGTTCTCAACCCCTTCGGCAATATTCTGAATCCCAAGCTTTTGGGACATGGCAATGATCGCCTCCACAATGGCCTGGTCCTGAAAGTTGGTGCCGATGTCGCTGACAAATGACCGGTCTATTTTTATGTGATCAATCGGCAGGGCCTTGATGTAGCCGAGCGAAGAGTAACCGGTGCCGAAATCGTCAATGGCAATTGAGATCCCCCATTCACGCAGGCCGAAGACTTCAGCAATATTGGGGCCGGCGTGATTGACGAGGCAGCTCTCTGTGAGTTCAAGTTCGAGCTGAGCGGCATTGGCTCCTGTATCAAGAAGAACATTACGGACAATCTCTGCAAAATTCTGCTGTTCAACCTGGCGGCTGGACACGTTGACGGCAATTCTGATCCGCGGGAGTCCCGCACTGCTCCAGGCCTTGATTGTGGAACATGCCTTCCGGAGAACCCATTCTCCAAGCGGAAGAATCAGGCCGGTTTCTTCGGCCAGCGTTATGAACTCGTCCGGGGGAATCCTGCCGCGAGTGGGATGTTTCCAGCGCACCAGCGCTTCAGCCGCGACAATTTTTGAATCTGTTGCACTCATGATCGGCTGGAACTCGAGGAAGAACTCCTCCCGAACCAGGGCGGTGCGCAATCCGGATTCAAGATTCACCCGCTGGTGAGCCTTGCGGTTCATTTCCGGCGAATAGAAGCAGAAGGCATTGCGGCCGGACTCTTTGGCTGAATACATAGCCAGGTCGGCATGCTTTAGAAGTGTCTCCGTATCACTGCCGTCGTCCGGAAAAAGAGCAATACCGATACTTGTGGTCATATGTAGCCTCTCGTTGCCGATCCGGAAAGGAGCCTGGATGGCGTCGATCAGATTCTGGGCGACATACGTTGCATTCAGCTCTTTGCCAAGATTCGTTGCCACAACTACAAACTCGTCACCACCCAGCCTGGCCAGCGTATCGCTGTTGCGGATGTGCCGTTTCAGACGCAGGGAAACTTCGCTGAGCAGCTGATCGCCGGCCGAATGCCCCAACGTGTCGTTGACATTCTTGAAACGGTCTAGATCCAGAAAGAGCAGCGCCAGTGAACCATCCTCCCTGATGGCACGGGCCATGGCCTGATTTAATCTGTCCTGAAAAAGTGAGCGATTGGGAAGACCTGTCAGCTGGTCAAAATAGGCCATCTTCTGAATCTGCTGTTCTGATTGCCTGCGATCGGTAATATCCTCGAAAAGTGTTGCAATCAGGCCTTGATCTGGGGAAAAAGCCTGAACAAGAAAAAGCTTTTCAATGCCGGGCAGCGTCAGTTCAAAAGTGATCGAGCTTTTTTCTTCAAGAACCTGTTTAAATTCATGGAAATACTCTCTGAGAGTGTCACCAAACAGCAGCAGACTGTCACTCCCGATGATTTTGCCGGAATCACCGCCGAAAATACCGGCGCAGGCTGGGTTGACATCAATAATGCGAAGGGACTTGACGGCTCCGTTATCATCAAAACAAACCTGATGCAGAGCCATTCCCTCTTTCATGGTCTCGTACAGGGAACGGTATTTTTTTTCGCTCTCTCCCAGAGCCAGATAGGCTTTTCTCATGGCCTGGGCCGGGAGTGCCCGCAGAACGAAAAACACCCCGGCGGCAATGGCTGCCGAAAACAGGGCAACCAATCCGGACAGTTGCAGCAGCTGTTCCAGAGAGCGGGTAACCTCGATACGGGCGACAGCCGTCCCGGCATCGTAGATATTGTTAACGCTTGTGAGCCTTGGGGGCGATACGGCGATACTGTTCTTAGCTATGACCACACCATTCAAATCCAGAACGCGTCTGGTTTCGGGAATGTTGTCTCCGGTCAAGCGCTCCAGTATCTCGGCAAGACGCAGTTCCTCAAACTGCCACAAGGCCGGATTTGACTTGATGAGGGTGGAAACAGCGTCCGCACTCAGTTCCGACTGCACATCCAGAACGCCTCGCAGATACTGATATGAGATCAAAAAATACCCGGCTGGAGCCAGCACCGCTATCAGTATAGAGATACCGAGCGCTACCCTCAGCGTAAAGCGCTCTATGGACTGTTCGACCTTGATCACTTGTCGGCATTCACTCCGGCAGTCACCAGAACCCCGATTTTTTTAGCTATGGAGATCCCTTGAGGGGAGTACACAAAACTGACGAATTTGAGGGCCGCCGGTTTTGTTTTAGGAGTAGTTACAAAGCTGATCTCCTTATAGAGCGGGTACGTTCCGTTGGCCAGGTGCTCCGGTGCAGGCTTGACTCCATTGAGAGACAGCGTGTTTAGCTGGAGTTTTTCTGTAATGATACTGGTCAGGCCGATCGCGCCCAGGGCGCCCGGAGTCTTTACGACGGTGGTGTATGATTCAGGGTCGGTTACGGCGGTAATCATTCCGTGCCGGGACTGTGAAGCGGTTATAGCGGCATTCATACCCGGAGAAAGGCCACGCAGTACATGAGTGTCCATGTCCTCTCTGG
>CAZUGI010000037.1:0-24704 GCA_964619855.1 uncultured Geobacter sp.
GGAAACCGGACGAATCTTAAATCTTGCAGTCCACATTGGCAGGGTCTCCTTTCGTTATGATAATTTAAAACCTAACAGGATAATTTTTATCTTAATACTATTTTGAAACTTGTCAAGCATGAAAATTTGGGGGCACTGAATTAGATTGCAATATCTGACTACGGTGGCAGAATAGACGACATGCAAACAGCTCCTAAATACCAGGAAATAGCCTGTCAACAGGTTCTGGTTGACGACGCCTCGGTTTTCTCCCTGCAGTGGAGCATTTTCCCGACAGCCATTACGGCGGGCTTTTCTCCTCAAATTCTGCTGGAGCGCTATATTGCTTACATCAGCCGCTGCACACTGTCAATTATCCGCCCTCTGATGCACAATAACGGACTTGAGTTCCGTTTTTTCAACACCGGCTGGAGCCTGATTAGTTTTCTGCCCCCTGAAACTGACTGCGAATCTGTTACTCTCCGCATCTGCGGCGGTTTACTGGTGCAGCCACGGCAATGTGACCGTGGCGAATTCCGCTTCGGCTTCGAGCCGGTGTCGGAAGGTGTGCGCGTATCGCTGCGCCTGAGTGAATTCTGTCCACTGATTCTCGGCAGTTCATCACCGTCACGTATCCGGTTCTGGCTCTACCGCCTGACTCAGGCGACCATACATCGACTGGTAACCATTCGCTTTCTGACCATGCTTTATGAAGAGCTGTCCGGCTCTTCAGTGACAGTCCGGGTCGTACATATATCTGAGTGTAACGGGCAGCCGGTGTGATGCCTGGATTCCGGCCTTAAGATGTGTTACAATCACATGGTGTGAAGATTCACACTTCGGACCGATACTGCGGGGACTATTAAAGAACATAACGAAGGAAAAATAATATGCCGCACAATAACATTGAAATACCAGAAAAACTGCCCCTGCATTCCCAGAAAGAAATGGTTGCCTTTCCGTATATGCTCTTTCCGCTTTACGTCAGCGAGACGGAGTTGAAGACATTTCGAGAGGCCGAGAACTATGAAAATTATGTTGCACTTGTTTTTGAACGCCAGGAGACTGCCGAAAGAACTGCTGCAGCAGAAAGCAGCAAAATCGGAACACTCTGCAAGGTCAACCAGATCAAAAAAATGGGGGACAGCCGCTACAAGGTCTCTCTTGAGGGTGTTACACGTCTAATTATACTGGATACTGAACCGGCCGGATCCGTCACTTTCGCGCACTGCGAAATAGTGCGCGAGTTTGTTGAGAAAAATCTGGTCTCGGAGGCTCTGGTACAAAGCCTGAACGCCCTGCTGAAGATTGCCCTTTCACATGGCAAGCCGCTGCCGGACGATGTCATGAAGATGATCGACTACATCGATAACCCGGCACGATTGTCCGATCTGGTGGCGCTGTACGTGAACCTTCCGGTGGCCGATCTTCAGGAGTTGCTGGAGACTACCGACCCTCTGGAACGCCTGAAAAAAGTCTACGTGCATCTGACTAATGAAGTCCAGCGCATGCAGGTCAAGAACGAGGTTGCCGGCGAAGTAACCAAGCGGGTCGGCAAGAATCAGAAAGAGTATATCCTGCGGGAGCAGATGAAGCATATTCAGGAAGAGCTGGGGGATGAAGACCCGCGTACGGCCGATATCAACGAACTGCGCAAGAAGATTGAGGAAGCCGGACTGCCGGAGGATGTGAAGAAAGTGGCCGACAAGGAGTTGAAGCGCCTGGAGCGGATAAATCAGGCTTCACCGGAATACAACGTTTCACGAACCTATCTTGACTATCTGGCCGGTATGCCATGGAACACTAGCACTCCGGACAGCCTTGACATTGTGAGGGCTGAGGAGATTCTCAATGAGGATCATTACAATCTGAAAAAGGTCAAGGAGCGGATACTGGAATTTTTGGCGGTGCGCTCGCTTAAAGAGAACATGAAGGGTCCGGTGCTCTGCTTTGTCGGACCTCCGGGGGTCGGCAAGACCAGTCTGGGCAAATCCATAGCCCGCGCCCTGGGACGCAAGTTTGTTCGAATCTCGCTGGGGGGTGTCAGGGATGAGGCAGAGATCCGTGGTCACCGCCGCACCTACATCGGTGCTCTGCCAGGCCGGATTATCAAGGAACTCTTCCGCTGCGGGGCCAATAACCCGATTTTCATGCTGGACGAGATCGACAAACTGGGGCACGATTTCCGCGGGGATCCGGCCAGCGCCCTGCTGGAGGTGCTTGACCCGGAGCAGAACTTCTCCTTCAACGATCACTATCTGGACGTGGCTTTTGATCTTTCAAAGGTGATGTTTATCACCACCGCCAATCAGCTCGATCCGATCCCCGGGCCGCTCAAGGACCGCATGGAGGTTATCCGCCTGGCCGGTTACAGCAGCGAGGAGAAGCTCCAGATTGCCAAGGACTTCATTATCCGGCGCGAGATCGAGGAAAATGGCCTGAAAGACCGTGAACTCACATTCACCGATGCGGCACTTAAGAAAGTCATCAGCGACTATACCAGAGAGGCGGGAGTACGTAACCTGCAACGCACAATTGGCTCGATCTGCCGCAAGGTCGCCAAAGAGATCACTCAAAACAGGACGCCACGTACGCTTATAGCCCCGGAGACCGTCGCGGAACTGCTTGGCCCGAAAAAGTTTCACAACGAGGTCGCGGCCGAGAACGACCGGATCGGAGTGGTGACCGGTATGGCCTGGACTGAAACCGGCGGTGATATCCTCTTTGTTGAAGTCACCTCCATGCCGGGTAAGGCAGAGCTGATCCTGACCGGATCTCTGGGTGATGTGATGAAAGAATCTGCCCGGGCTGCGCTTTCCTATATTGAAGCCCATTCAGACGAGTTCGGCATAAAACCGGAAGCCTTCGAAAACCGGACCATCCATATTCATGTTCCCTCCGGAGCCATCCCCAAAGACGGCCCATCGGCCGGCATTACCATGGTCACAGCGCTGGTGTCACTGTTGACGGAAAAACCGGCCCGACGAAATGTAGCCATGACCGGCGAGATTACACTGACCGGACGGGTACTGGCAATCGGCGGCCTGAAGGAAAAGGTTCTGGCTGCGCATCGCGCCGGTGTTCACACCATCGTTGCACCGGAGAGAAACCGCGACGACCTGGAAGACATCCCGGACAACGTCCGCAGCGAGCTGCAGTTCACTTTCGTCAGCGAGGCGGCTGAGGCATTGGCGGCAGCATTATAAAACATTGAAGCGTACGGATTACCATGAACTACTGGCTCTTTAAAACAGAACCGGGCTTCTTTTCCTTTGACGACCTGAAAGCCCGCCCGAACATGACCGAACCATGGGATGGGGTGCGCAACTTCCAGGCCCGCAATTTTTTGCGTGACACGATCAAAGTCGGAGACCGTATTTTGTTCTATCACAGCAATATCCCTGAGCCGGCTGTAGTCGGACTGGCCGAGATCGTACGGAGCGGGTATCCCGACTGTACCGCCCTTGACCCGAATGCTGAACATTTTGACCCCAAAGCCTCGCCTCAGAATCCGATCTGGTATATGGTTGATGTCCGCTATCTGAAGCCATTGAAGAAAGCGGTCACCCTTGAGAGCATAAAGTCCAATCCCCTTTTGTCTGATATGCCGCTGGTCAGGCGCAGCCGACTGTCAATACAGCCGGTTACGACCGAGGCGTGGCGTATCATTTTAGCTTTGGGTGGATTGTAAGCAGGAAAAGGAAGATACATGAAAAGAGTATTGATATTTATTGTTCTGCTGAATCTGATTACCACAAGCCTCCATGCTGCCGGCCTGGAGGAAAAGGTCGTCGAGCACACCCTGAAGAACGGCATGAAACTCCTGATGGTGGAACGCCACACATCTCCTACCGTTTCGGCCTGGATCCGTTTCCGGGTCGGGAGTGTCGATGAAAAGAGCGATGAGCGGGGTATCGCCCATCTGCTGGAGCATATGCTCTTCAAAGGCACGACAACACTGGGCACCAGAGATTATGCCGCAGAGAAACCGATCCTGGATAGGATCGAGCAGACCGGTCAGGCACTTATGGCCGAGAAGGCCAAGCGGGACAAGTCCGACAAAAAAGTGCTTGAGGAGCTCTCCAAACAGTTGACCGCACTGGAGGCTGAGGCGGCTAAATTCGTCATCAAGGATGAATTCTTTGAGCTGTACTCGAAAAACGGGGGCGTCGGCTATAATGCATTTACCAGTCGCGATGGCACGACATACCTGATCAGTCTGCCATCAAACAAGCTGGAGCTCTGGGCAACCATCGAATCTGACCGGCTGCAGAATGCCGTCCTGCGCGAATTTTACACCGAACGCTCGGTTGTCATGGAGGAGCGGCGCAGGTCTTATGATGCCGACCCCGAGAACAAACTGTGGGAAACATTCGTAGCTTCCAGCTTCCTGACACACCCCTACGGCCAGCCCACCATCGGCTGGATGTCTGATATCGAAAACCTGACCCGCACCAAGGCCGAACAGTTCTTTCGCAGTTATTACGCACCCAATAATGCCATAGTTGCCATCGTGGGAGATATCGATACAAAGGCGACCATTGCCCTGGTTGAGCGCTACTTTGGTGCGATTCCACCCGGAAAACCGGTTGCGCCTGTTACGGCCGAGGAGCCTAAACAGACCGGTGAGCGACGCATCGAACTGGTGGCGGAAGCGGAGCCTACCTTGATGATGGCCTTTCATAAGCCGGCCATTATGGCGGCTGACGACTATGTTTTTGATGTCATCACCATGATTCTGGGAAGTGGCAGAACATCGCGCTTTTACAAAAAGCTGGTAATTGAAAAGCAGCTGGCAACTGAGATTGGTGCTTTTGACGCGCCTGGCAATCGCTTTCCAAACCTTTTTGTCGTCAGCGCCAATCCCCGCGCACCGCATTCGATTCAGGAGGTAGAGGCAGCCATACAGGCCGAACTGGACCTGCTGAAAACCGAGCCGGTGGCGGAGCGGGATCTGCAGCGCATTCTGAACAAAATTGAATTTGAGGAGGCCCGCCGGATGGGAACCAATGGCGGTCTGGCCCGCAACCTCACCGAATACGAAGCACTGACCGGTAGCTGGCGCTATATGACCGAATATCGCGGCAAGATAACGAAGGTCACTCCGGCTGATATTCAGCGTGTAGCACGTCAGTATTTTACCCGTGAAAACCGCAGCGTCGGCTTCATTACCAAGAAGGGAGGGGCCGGCACATGAGAAGACTTCTCTTATTTTTCTGCCTGCTGACGATTGCAGCCGGCTGCGCCAATATGGCACCATCGTCGGCCGCCAACCCACGCACCATGACCTTCCCGGAGCTGAAATTCGAGATTCACAAGGCCGAAAGAATTGTTCTGGATTGCGGAATGCCGGTCTATCTGCTTAGGGATACGGAATTGCCCATCATCAACATGACCGCCATGGTACGGACAGGTTCGGTCTATGTTCCGGCCGAAAAATCGGGTCTGGCCGGATTAACCGGCAGCGTCATGCGCAGCGGCGGCGCTGGCGGCATGACCCCGGAGAAGATGGACGACGAACTGGAGTTTATGGCCTCCTCTGTGGAAAGCGGTATCGGAAGCGACATGGGAACCGTTTCATTGACGACGCTGGTCAAAAACTTCGACCGGACACTGAAGATTTTCAGTGATGTCCTGTTGCGCCCTGATTTCAGCGAGAAGCGGATCGACATTGCCCGCAAACAGGCCGTTGAGGGATTGAGGCGGAAAAACGACGATCCAAAGGAAATTGCCGGGCGTGAAATCGGAAAAGCCGTGTATGCCGGTCATCCGCTGGGCGAGGAAATTACGTATGCTTCGCTGAAAGGCATCACACGTCAGGATATGCTGGACTTTCACCGTAGATTCTTTCGGCCTGACTCCATGATTCTGGCAGTATCGGGAGATTTCAACCGTGATTCTCTTATTAAAAGCCTGAATGCCACCTTCACGGGTGTAAAACAGGCACCTTTGGCATTGCCGGATATTCCACAGCCTTCCCAGGTTTTTAAGGGAGATGTTATCTACGGCAGGAAGGATGTCAACCAGTCGGTCATCCGTATGGGGCACCTCGGCATAAACAAGGACAATCCTGATATCTACGCCGTGCGCATTCTGGATTACATTCTGGGAGGCAGCTTCACCTCGCGCCTTACGATGGAAATACGAACCAACCAGGGGCTGGCATACAGTGTCAGCAGCCATTTTGACATCGGTCGCCGCTTTACCGGCAGCTTCATTGCAGAAACCGAAACCAAGGCAGAATCAACCGTCAAGGCGATCGGACTGATGAAGGATATCATCGCCGGCATCACCAAAGAGCCAGTCAGTGATCAGGAGCTGAACTCCGCCCGGGAATATATGATCAACTCTTTCATGTTCGGTTTTAACAGCCCGTCATCCATTGTCACCCAGAGGGCCAGGCTTGAATACTACGGCTACCCGGAAGGTTATCTTGAGCGTTATCGCGACAACATTGCCAAAGTCACAAAAACGGATATACTCAATGTTGCCAGAAAGTATCTGCACCCGGATGCATTCAAGCTTGTAGTCATCGGTGATGCGGCACGGTTCGATCAGCCGCTGTCAAAGTTGGGAACCGTACGGGAGCTTGATCTCACGATTGATATTCCAAAGCCTTAATAAACCAGACATAAGGCCACATAATTGCGATTCCAGATCAAGCTTTGATATGGAATCTGAATAAACTGAAATCTAGGAGAAACAGTATGTCTATCTTTACGTGGGACGACAGTATTGCGCTCGGGATTCCAACGATTGATGCTCAGCACAAGGCCCTCTTCGGCTGGCTGGAAACGCTTAATGAGTCATTAAAGAGGGGAGATGGAGCGGATGCGGTCGGTGAAGTGATCTGGAAGCTGATTTCGTATGTAACTGAGCATTTCAGCGAAGAGGAGCGGTTGATGCTGTCCTGGAATTACCCCCGGCTGGCTTCACACCGCCTGGAACACGATCAGTTTGTGAAGCGGCTGCAGGAGATTCAGGTCAGTTTTATTGATGGACATGAAATGGGAAAGAGCGTTCTTGATTTCATGGTTGACTGGCTGGTCTGTCATATCAAAGGAACCGATCAGGACTATAGCCGCTTTATCCATGAGCAGGAAGGCAAGTAGTCGGGCTAGAGGGTCGACGACGTCACTCTTCCGGCGATGACATCGGCTGTTTTGATACCGTCTATAGCTGAGCTCATGATTCCACCGGCATAACCTGCCCCTTCTCCCGCCGGATAAAGCCCCTTTACCCCGATGGATTCACTGTCGGCATCGCGCAGAATCCGGACCGGGGCAGAGGTCCGCGATTCGATGCCGATCAGGGTCGCCTCAGCCGTGACAAACCCCCGCAAACGTCGCTCAAAATCCATAATCCCTTCTCGAAGTGTGTCGATGATAAATGGAGGCAGAACCGCATCCAGTTCGGCCTCGCTGATGCCGGGCCGGTAGCTGGCGATTGTCCGGCCTCTGCCGGGCAATCGCAGAAAATCAAGCAGGTTCTGAGCCGGCGCGCGATAACACCCGCCGCCCGCCGAAAAAGCCTGCCGTTCCCACAGCCGCTGAAAACGAATCCCGGCCAGAGGTCCTGCACCGTCAAAATCATCCTCACGTACATTTACCACCAGAGCGCTGTTTGCAAAAGGAGAGTTGCGAAGCTGCCCGCTCATCCCGTTTGTCACCACTCCGCCCGCCTCAGAGGCGCCGGCAACCACCACCCCGCCAGGACACATACAGAAGGAGTAGGCACTGCGCCCACTGGCATTGTTGTTCCAGGTGACTGCATATTCAGCGGCCGGCAAACCCTGGCAGCCGGTGTTACCGTACTGAATGCGGTTAATCAGCTCCTGGGGATGCTCCACCCTCAAGCCCATGGCAAATGGCTTCCTTTGCAACGGAACCTGCCTCCGCTCCAAAACTTCATAGGTGTCACGGGCGCTATGACCGCTGGCCAGAATAAGATGATCGCAGGAGATTTCCTCACTGTCGTTTACCAGCAGGGAAACCAGCTTACCATCACGAATTACCAGATCTGACATACGGCAGCCGAATCGGATGCTAAAACCTTTTTCTATCAGGTATCGACGAATTGAACTGACAACATTCCGGAGTCTATCTGTGCCGATATGCGGTTTTGCAAGATAGTTGACTTCCGGTTGGGCGCCGAAAGTGACCAGCTGCTGCAGAACCCATGGCACGCGATGGTCTTTGGAGCGGCAGGTCAACTTGCCATCCGAAAAGGTTCCAGCCCCTCCCTCACCAAACTGGACATTGCTCTCTGGATCAAGAATGCCGTCTTTCCAGAAGCGCTGAACCGTCAGGGCCCTCTGCTCAACCGGCTCACCACGCTCTATGATCGTGGCGGTCAGGCCGTATTGCGCCAGCCTCAGTGCGGAGAAAAGGCCGGCCGGGCCGCTGCCGACAATAATGATCTTCTTTTGAGAGCTGACCGGCGCCAAAACCTCCGGCGCAACATCCGCTAGCCACTCCAGAGAGTTGTTTCCGGCAAGACTGTCGTGGAACGCCTTGTCGAGCGTGAATGACAGCGTGAAAACCGCCTTGATTTGCCCTTTCTTACGGGCATCAATCGCCTTGCGGATTATCCGGACATTTCCAAGAGCTTTAACCGGAATCGCCAGTTTTGACGCCAGCGCCGAGGGGAGCAGCTCTTCATTAGTGTGGGGAGGGAGGGTGAGGTTACGGAAGATATACGGCATAAATCAGCTTTGCTGGTACTTGCTGCGCTCCAGGAGCTGCTCGACTATGATCACGATATCAACAGGACGGGTTGATTTGGGTATGTGCACCTTGGCTCCCATTTCCGGGGCACTGTGCTCATGCGGAGACTCCTGGAACATTGATGTCAACAGTACTATCACCGGTGGATTATCACCTGCCAGCCGCCCGATTTCCATACAGGTACTCACACCGCCCATGCGGGGCATGACCAGGTCTGAAATGACCGCATCCGGAGCATTTTCCAGGTACGACTTAACCCCCTCAATGCCGTCATTTGCATTAAATACGGTAAAACCGTATTCACTGAAATTATCAGTCAGCACTTTCAGATAAAACGGATCATCGTCGATTATAAGGATTTTTTTTGGCGATTCGGACATGGCAGACTTTTGCAATCCCCTGGATTGATTCGTACCCGGAAAATACTACACTATATGAGCCGCTAAAAGGAAGTGTGAAGATTGGGGCTCAGTTTTAAGGCCAATTATCAGCAGGTCGGAAACTCCAAGCGGAAAACGGTGCCCTGCGGAGAGGTGCTTTCAACCACAATGCTACCTTCATACATACGTGCAATGCGCTGAACTACCGGAAGCCCCATTCCGGTACCGCGCGCCTTGGTACTGAAAAAGGGCTCAAATATATTTTCCAGAATATGAGCGGGAATGCCACCGCCACTGTCACCAACCCTTACAATCACAGCACCTTCGCTTTCAGAAATGTCTATTTCAAGGCGACCCCCATGTGTCATCTCATCCATTGCATTCAGAAAAAGATTGGTGAAAATCTGCTCGAGTTCGGCCTGATCGGCTTTTATCGGCGACGGGATCACATGATAGCGCCGCTCGACCAGAATCTTCCTGTCATCAATCTGGGGAGAAAATACTTCCAGGGCATTGTCTATCACTTCATTAATCTGTACATCGGATGTAATCGTGCGGGTTCGCCGCGATGCATCCAGGAGCTTGCGTATGATCAAATCTACCCGATCAACCTCTTTTAAAATTTTGCCCTGATAGTCAAGTTGTTCCGGATCGCTGGTGTTCTGGCGCATCAGCTGGATGAACAGCGAGATCGAATTGAGCGGATTGCGAATCTCGTGGGCCATGCCGGCCGAGAGATAACCCAGCGCAGCCAGTTTTTCCGACTGAACAATCTCGTTTTGGGCCTTCTGAAGGGCGTCGGATTTTTCACGCACCCTTTTCTGAAGATCCCGGTTCCACATTTCAATTTCCTGCAGCAGGCGTTCATGCTCCAGTTGAAGTTCTTTGTTGTGAAGCTCCACTTCACGAATTCTCAGGACATTTTCAAGGCGCTCGACAAGATTGCGGTTGTTGAATGGCTTGAGAATATACTCGGAGGCACCCGCTTTCATCAGGTCCACGGCAACTTCTTCGCTCCCTTTGCCGGTAAACATGACAACATAGGTATCCGGAAATCTGGCTTTTATCTGCCGCAAGGCAGATAAACCGTCCATCTCAGGCATCATATAATCGAGCAGCACCAGTTCCGCTGCATGAGCGGCAACAAGATCAAGCCCGGCGCTGGCACACTTTGCCGTAAATACCTTAAAACCCCGCCTGGAGAGAATCAGCGAGGTCAATTCAAGAATATTCTGGTCATCATCAATGATGACAATCGTGGCTTTTTTCTCTGCTATCTGGATTTCTGTCGGCATGAGGTAACTTCCGTTTCCGTGCAACCCGGGGCAGCGCTACTCCTATGCGGCAGGAAGTCTGATAGTCATCACCGGGCAGTTGGCAGAGCGTACGACCCGTTCGGCGGTGCTTCCGAAAATAAGGTGATCGAGGCCGGTCCGCCCATGAGTGCCGAGCACGATCAAAGACGCGCCGATCTCATCCGCTTTGCGGGTGATCTCGTCATACGGAATCCCGGTAACAATCGCCGTTCTGTAGTTGGAGAAGGAGCCCAGCCTGGTCCTGCAGAAATCCTCCATTATCTTCACGGCGCCCTCTTCAATCTCTCTTTCCAGCTGTTCAAAGGAAATGTGAGGAACATAGAAACCGCGAAGATCAACTGGCTCATTTATGACGTGCATGATGGTAAGCTCGGCATCAAAGGTGGATGCCAGAGTCAATGCATACTCAAAAGCACGCTCGGAATTTTCCGAGAAATCGATCGCGGTGACAATCTTTTCAAACAATTTCGCCATAACTTTCCCCTCCCGGACTTGGAAATGCCTGGATTACGCCACTTTGAATATCTTATTGATAACTTTCTTCAGGTCATCGTACTTGACGGGCTTGTTTATATACTCAAAGGCGCCCAGATTCATGGCTTCAAGATATGACTCCACCTCACCGTAGGCGGTCATCATGATGACATTGCTCTGGGGGTGGCTGCGGTTAAGCTCGCGCAGGAAAGTCAAGCCGTTCATTTCTGGCATATTTATGTCTGTGATGATCAGCTCAACATCCCGGCTTCTTAGAAAATTGAGCGCTTCCAGTCCGTTCCCGGCCGACGAAACATCATACCCTTCGTAGGTAAGTATTTTGGAAAGTGCCACCCGGGCGTTTTCCTCATCATCAACTATCAGTATTCGCTTAACAGCCTGTGCCACTATCTGCTCCCCTGCAAAACATCCGTGTGTATCATGCGCAAAAATAATCGTACGCCCGGAAACCCCGGAAGACACCAGCGAAGGAAGTGTAGCACGGGTCAGTCAACTGTCAAGTCAATGAAATTATTTTTGTCCGCGGTGAGAATTTGGATGCTTTGAAGTGCGCCATAAAAATGTAAATGATCAAGGTTTGATTCCTTCGGCATCCAGCACAACATAGGCCGGCTTACCGGAAGGGCCCAGTTGCTTGAAAGGCTTGCCGTTCAGCTCGACATCGACACCTCCGGCATTGCTTACATCGAGTGCGACGCTCTTTTCGGCCTTCCACTCGATGATATCTCCAACTGTCAGTTCGTATTGCTGGGCGGCCGAACCGTCAACAGCTGCGGTAAGGGTACCGTTCTGGGTTACCCTGATTTTGAGGATAAAACCCCTTCCGGGGTCGGCCGGCTTTTTCAGTCCCACTGGCTTGTCAGAACCGTCAGGGACGGTCGTCTTGCTCTCGGGCCTGGCTTCTTCCGTTCCCGAAGGAGCCGGTCTGATTATCTTTGCCGATGTCCGGACCGGTTGTACAGCTGAAACAGGCGGAGTTGCGGCAGTGGTCGTCACAGGTTGGGAGGTGCGGACGGTGGGAGAAGGCTGACGCTTGAAGAGTGCTGCGGTAATCAGAATCAATAGCAGCAGTATGGCCGGCACCATCAGTTTCCGGAGTGAAATCAGGCCGCGAGCCGGTCGGCTGCTTTTTTCAGAACTGTTTTCGAGGTTGTTTTTTTCGTCTTTTGTGCCGTAGAGCTTGTCATACATCCGGGCCATGTCATCTGGATTCAAGCCCAGATAGGTGGCATAAATCCTGAGAAAACCTTTCAGATACGTCAGATTGGCAAAGCCGCTGATCCGATCCTCCTCCAGAGCCTTGAGATAGGAAATGCCGATTTTTGTAGTCTGGGATGCTTCTTCCAGCGAGATTTCATGGTATTCACGGCAGCGCTTGAGAACTGCTCCCGGCGAATTGCCAGATGTTTCGGGGGTGGTTGTCACTGGCTCGGACACGCTGGCCTCGCTTACTTTATCAGGTCCAGATAGCCGAGTGCGGCACGCCCCAGCTCAGTATCGGGAACAAGCCTGACGGCATCCTTAAAAGCGGCGCGGGCCGCATCCAGATTGTTGAGTTTCAGCTGCGCCTGGCCGAGGTAATAATAGGCAGCTCCGTAATCGCGATAAATCTCGAGGGCCTTGTTATATTCAACAATGGCCTGATCGCTCTTTTCCATGGCGAACAGCACCCGGCCCAGCGAGAGGCGCACCACCGGATTGCGCGGATTCATGGCCCCCACGGCACGCAATTCCTCAAGAGCTTTGGGATAATCCCCCTTGCCCAGGTACGCCAGACCCAGATTTATTGTCGCATTGTCGCTGTTCTCGTAAAACAGGTCATCTTTTACGATCTTGAACTGCTGTATGGCATTATCCCAGCGTTTCAGTTCAAGGTAGGCAACTCCCAGATCGTTGCGGGCCACTGAATAATTAGGCTTCAGCATAATGGCTCGTTGCAGTCTGGCTTCAGCAAGATCGGGGCGCTTTTTACCCATGTAAGCCATGCCGAGATGGTACAGGACTTCAGGATTATCGGGGTCCAGCTTATTGGCTTCGGTAAGGTCAATCAGAGCGGAGGTATAGTTGCGTTCGCCCAGATATGAAAGTCCCATCTGATAGTGATAGGAAGCCGGATTTGGCTTGGTTGACTGCTGGCTGCCGCTCGATACGCAGCCGGATGCAATCTGAAGCAGGAGTAGTACTGCAATATGGTGAAGTCGGATTTTCATTACTCTACCTGTCTTGGTCGGTATAGAATCCGGGAAAGCTAGCAAAACAATCCAAATTTGTCAATAAATCAGAGGGTTGCGACTAGAATGGTATGTCTCGGAAATTTGTCAGGGATTTGAAACTCTTGTAGCGCGCCTCGATTTCCCGGTATTCCAGACGCTTCATCCGGTTGAGGCTGAAATCCTCCACGTTGAAGGAAGCCATCACGCTGCCGAAAACAATCGCCTGGCGAAGCCCCTCTTCAGAGAGGTCGCCGGTGTTGGCAAGATACCCCATGAAGCCGCCGGCAAAGGTGTCTCCGGCACCGGTCGGATCAAATACATCTTCCAGAGGATAGGCCGGTGCTGCAAAGACGGAATCTGCGGTAAACATCAGTACACCATACTCTCCTCGTTTGACGACCAGTCGTCTGCATCCCAGAGAAATGATCTGGCGGGCAGCCCTGACCAGATTGGCCTCACCGGTAAATTGCCGGGCTTCCCCTTCGTTAATCACTACGATATCGACCTTCTGCAGAACCTTTTTGAGTGATTCCGGCTTGGAAGATATCCAGAAATTCATGGTGTCACAGGCCACCAGTTTTGGTTTTTTTACCTGTTCCAGCACCTGCATCTGCAGGTCTGGATCAATATTGGCCAGAAAGAGATAATCGGCATCTCGGTATGATTCAGGCAGGTTCGGCTGAAAATCCATCAGCACATTCAACTGCGTGTCAAGTGTCTGCGCTTCATTCAGGTCAAAACCGTAACGGCCGGTCCAATGGAAAGTCTTGCCCGGAATACGCTGAAGTCCGGTAGTATCAATGTTCCTGGACTGGAGAAAGCTGACATGCTCCTCCGGAAAATCCTCACCGACAACAGCCACCAGCGACACATCCGTAAAGAAGCTGGCTGATGTGGAAAAATAAGTCGCCGAACCTCCCAGTACATTCTCGCCACGTCCAAAAGGGGTCTCTACCGTATCAAAGGCAACCGTGCCGACAACAACTATTCCCATAAAGCTTTTCTCCTCCTTGAATTGGCATGCAACCTATCATGCTGTCGGACCTGAGTCAAAAGGATTGTAGTGCTGATCACATCAGGATTCTGGTCAGAAAATAATCGGCTATCAGGATCAGCATGAATGAGAGGACAACAGAGCGGGTGGTGGAAATACCTATGCCGCGCGCACCTCCCGAAGTTTTGAAACCCACATAGCAGGAAATCAGCGCAATGATACCGCCAAATACAAAGGATTTTGTAAGACCGACGGCGATTTCCTTGAATTTGAGAGCCTGTCGCATCGAATCGATGTAAGTGCCGTAGGATATGAAAAGACGTGGGTGGAGATGGCTGATTATGGCGCCTCCGGCAATCCCGACACAGTCGGCGTAGACCGTCAGGAGCGGAACGCAGACCAGAGCCGCGATCAGACGCGGCATGGCCAGATAGCGCACCGGATCGATATCAAGCGTCTGCAGGGCATCGATCTCCTCGTAGACTTTCATGACTCCTATTTCAGCTGCAATGGCGCTACCGGCCCGGCCCGCCACCAGAAAGCTGGTCATGACCGGCCCCAGTTCCCGCACCATGGAAAGCCCCACAATGCTGCCGATAATTTCCTGGGTGCCGTACTTTGCCAGCTCTATTCCGGTCTGAAGCGCCAGAACCATACCGACGAAAAAAGCCATGACCGAAGCAATCGGCAGGGTTTCGTAGCCGATAATGGCAACCTGGGAGCAGATCGAAGCCAGATTGCGGGGGGCTTCGCGAATGGAGAGCAGGGTCCGCCACAGCAGTATCAGCACTTCACCGATAATACGCATGGCGTACAGAATTTTTCCGCCGACAAATGCAATCACGCTCACCACCGTAATCTTTTCATAACCTATAAGCAGCAGAAACGAGGTTAATCTCCGGCTACGCCGGAGGCCCACTCGTAATTGACCCGTGCCACCCGGTAGTCGCGCTGCGCCTTCGCCAGGCTGCTCCTGGCCTGCAGGAGATTCAACTGCGCATCATCAACCTCAAGCCGGATCTTGACACCGTACTCATACCCTTTTTCGGCCATCTGTACAAGTCGTTCGGCCTGTCGTACCGTTCCGGAGATCGCCTGATATATTTCGGCAGCCTCCTTGAGGGCATAGCCGGCTTCACGAACCTCCAGCGTAATTGAATCCAGCAGCTTCGCCTCTTCGATCTGCTTTGTCCTCAGATCGCTCCTGGCCTGTGCAACCCGGCCGCTGCTCTTCAGGCCGTCGAAAAACGGAAACGTCAGGTAGACGCCCACATTCCAGGCGGCACCATCGGCTTGCCGCTTCGGACCGGGATCGGCCAGATTCATCCAGTGCCACCCGGCTCCCCCCCTGAGATCCAGACGCGGTTTGTCATCAGCATTGGCTATGGTTATCAGCTCATTATAGATACCGATTCTAAGACGCAGATCTGCCAGTTCCGGTCGACGTTTGCGGGCGGAGAGCAGCGCCTCCTCGTATGTAACAGGTATCGGCCGATCGGCCGTAGGCCGATCCAAAGGACCGGAAGCATCCACCTCATCCAATCCAGATGCCAGCAGAAATCGCAGCCTTTCACGGACAATCCGGATACTGTTCTCGGAGCGGATGACTTCGGGCCGGGCATTGTCTGTCGCAACTTCCGCTGCCAGAACATCATAATCAGTCGCAACCCCAACATCAAACTTGCGCTTGGCTTCATCCAGATGGCGCTGCTTTTGAGCCAGATTTTCCAATGCCAGATTGTGCAATTCCTTGGCCAGCAGGATGTCATAATAGGCCGCCGAAACAGCCCGGTAGGCCGCCTGTCGATACAGCCTCAACTGCTCATCGGCCGTTTTTAGTCCCAATTCAGCGGCACGGATAGCGGCATTGACCTTGCCCCAGGTATAAAGCGGCTGCGACACGGTCAGATCGACCACACGGCTGTACTGGCGCGGCGAAGTGCCTGCCAGCGCCAGCTGGCTTTCATCTTTTGCAATGCCTGCCGATCCGTTAAGAGAAAGCTGAGGAAGGGCTGCCGAGCGCTCTTCGACATACTTGCCCTGCACGTATTTGGCGTACTCGCGGGCTTTTTCAATATCGCGGTTTTTCTCCATGGCAATCGAGAGGGCCTGTTCGAGTGTCAGGACGCGGGTTTCTGCAACGGATACTATTGGTAAAAGCAGTGTCAGCAAAATGATAGTAAGACAAAGTTTCATTTATACTCGTCTCCTTGAATAAATATTCCTCTGCGCCAGCCTCGGACCGAGTTGACCAGCCACAGTTCCTCGATCAGTTGCAAATCACCCAGCAAAAGGACCTGTTCAGAAATTTCCTCCCGCAGCAGCAGTTCCTCCCGCAGCACACCAGGCAGGAGGCCGCAGGCAAGAGGTGGCGTCAGCAGGCGTCCACCCAGTTTAACCACCAGTGTATGATAACTCCCTTCGGTCAGTTCACCGCGTTCATTCAGGAACAGGACTTCATCACAATCGGGACGCCTTGAGCGGCTCAGGTCCAGCAACTCTCGGCGGTTTGTCTTGTGGTAACGCATGGGATCGCTTGAATCAACCGGAACGTCACTGACAGCTACCCGTAAAGCGGTATCGCTGTCGGGAATGAGTTTTTCGGAAGCAATCTCAATTTTACCAGCTGCCGACAAAAGAAGCCGGGTTTTGTGAATTCCCGAAAGCTCTTCGGCATGACTGGACAGTGCCTGATTGACAGCTTGTAGATCAATAACAAATCCGAAATAATCGGCAGATGACTCAAGGCGATCCAGGTGACGGTTCAGCAAACTGAACGAGCCATCCTCAAGCCGCAACGACTCGAGCAGACAAAAATCTTCAACCTTTTTGTTGACGAAAGCGCCTTTATCCAGGCACTCGTCCAGCTCCATCTGCGCCTCAGAATCCCAGGTGATGCCACTCCCGACACCGAGCGAGATCTCGCCGTTCTGCCGATCCAGAAGCAACGTGCGGATCGCAACTGAAAAGAGCGCCTCTCCCCCGGGAGCTACGTAACCGACCGCACCGCAATATACGCCGCGCGGTAACCCTTCAAGCTCCGAAATGATCTCCATGCTGCGCCTTTTGGGGGCGCCGGTTACCGAGCCACAGGGGAAGAGAGCACGGAAGATACCAGCCAGACCGGTATCCGGTCTGAGGCGGGCGGTTACCGTGGAGGTCATCTGGTGCACGGTAGAATATGTTTCCACTTCAAACAGGGCACCTACCGATACGGAACCGGTTTCAGCCATCATGCCAAGGTCATTGCGTAACAGATCGACTATCATCAGATTTTCGGCCCGATCCTTGTGGCTCGTCCGGAGAAGTTCAGCCGCCTCCCGGTCCTCCGTCGCCCAGCGTCCGCGGCGGGCGGTACCCTTCATGGGCCGGGTGATTATTTCGCCATCCTTCAGTGAGAAAAAAAGCTCCGGAGAAGCCGAGAGAATGGCAAAACGCCCGGTATCAAGGTAAGAGCAGAAAGGGGCCCGCTGGCTGCGCCCGATTCGATGATAGAGCGCCAGCGGGTCACCGTTGAATTCACC
This sequence comes from uncultured Geobacter sp., assembly GCA_964619855.1. Classification (GTDB taxonomy): domain Bacteria; phylum Desulfobacterota; class Desulfuromonadia; order Geobacterales; family Pseudopelobacteraceae; genus JACRCG01. Next base: position 17,628 of record CAZUGI010000037.1, read on the forward strand.
TCTCAACGGAAACGTGTAGTTGACCTGATAACAGTCACCGGCGGCAATATATTCCTTGACCCGGCCAACATCTGCAGCGTATTCAGAGCAACTTTTCAAAGGTTCAAGAGCTACGTCATCCGTTGCAGGCACCGGGAGCTCTGCTCCGGAATCAACTTCACAGCGCCCCCGGAACAGGGCAAACCAGACCAGCGGAAGCCCCTCCGCTGACGGGAGAAACGGCAGATCCGGATTGAGGGCCGAAGCGGCTTCGTAGCTGACAAAACCGGCGGCGTGCAATCCGGATGCAGCCGCTGTCTCCACTGCAGCCAATACTTCCGTTACCTCATCAGCTCTGCTTGCCGACAAAATTCCCTGAAAATCTGAAAAACGCCAGGATGACCCGAATGCGCAGCCTCCAAAGGAGTCCAGCAGGATTTTCGGCGAAAAGTCAGGCATGTGTACCTCTCCACCTCCGTTTCAGCCAGTTTCCCAGATCGTCCATCAAAGTATACATAACCGGCACGACCAATAATGTAAGGAGTGTTGATGTCAAAAGCCCACCAACTACTGCACGGGCCATGGGGGCCCGCATTTCAGCCCCGGCACCCAGAGCCAGAAAAAGCGGCATCATGCCGAAAATCATCGCCAGGGTTGTCATAACGATCGGCCGCAGGCGGGTACGACCGGCCAAAATCACCGCCTCACGGCGCACCATGCCGTCGCGCTGCTGCAGCACTTTGGCATAATCCACCAGCAGGATGGCATTCTTGGTCACCAATCCCATCAGCATGATCAAACCGATCAGCGACATGATATTGACCGTGTCGCCGGTCAGTTTCAGCATGCCGGCCATGCCGACGATGGAAAGCGGCAGTGAAAGCATAATTGCAAGAGGTTCGAAGAACGATTCAAACTGGGCCGCCAGAATCAGATACACAAACAGTACCGCCAGCAGCAGCGACTCGCCCATGTAGCCGAATGAATCGGCCATATCCTCGGCCTCACCCGACAGGTTGACGGAATAGCCGGGCGGCATGTTGATCCGCCTGGAGGCCGCCTCAACATGCTTGGCCGCCGTGCCGACCGGCAATCGGTCCAGATTGGCGCTGACGGTTACCTGACGGGCCAGATCGCGGCGATTTATTTCCGTCGGTGAGGCGGCCACCAGCGTGCTGGTCAGGCTGGAGAGCGGGAGCAACTTGATCCCACCGCTGCCGTCCGGCACGGACACTTTCAAGTCCAGAACCTGAGACGCATTTTGACGCAGATGTGCCGGAAGTCGTACCCTCAGGTTAACCGCATCGCCATCCTCATCCTCAAAGGTTGAAATCGCCTCGCCCCCCACCAGCCGGCCGACCACTCCGACGATATCGCTGGTGGTGACACCGGCCGAGAGCGCCTTGTCGCGGTCTACCCGCATCCGGTATTCCGGAATGTCATTCTCGAGCGTCATGGAGAGATCAACTATGCCGGGTACCTTGTAGAGTTCCTCTTTCAGACGCGCTCCAAGCTGTTTGAGGATTGTCAGATCATCACCCTTCAGGTTTACGTTGAGCGGTTTCTGCGCCCCGCCAATCTGCCCGACCTCCTCGATGGAGAAGCTGATGCCGGCCACCTTCTGCAGACGCTCGCGCACTTCCCGCTGCAGCAGGAACTGGTTCTTGTTACGATCCTTGCGTTCCTTCAATTTCACATACAGCAGGCCGTCCCGCACCGTCCCGCTGTCTCCAGCGCCAATGGTGGCATACGTGTGATCGACCTCCGGGGCAATTTTAACAGCAGCCAGAACGGCATTCATACGATCCTCGGTTTCGGCAATCGAAGCGTTCGGCGCGGTTTTGAAGGAAATCTGGAATTCCCCCTTGTCCTGTGGAGCCATAAATGAAGACTCCAGCGTGCCAAAGATCATGATCCCGGCTACGAAGGAGGCAAGAGCCAGTGACATGACGCTTTTGCGGTGATCCAGTGCCCAGGCGATGGCGCCGCGGTAACCGTCGGCGGTTTTATCGAACCAGGAATTGAAAATTTCCAGGTAGCGGGCAATCCCCTTGCGTTTCCCCTGCAGGTGAATAGAGGGGTCATGCCAGCGGGAGGAGAGCATCGGATCCAGAGTGAATGATACAAAGAGAGAAACCAGCACGGCAAATGCTACGCTGATACCGAACTGGTAGAAAAAACGCCCGACAATTCCTTTCATGAATGCCACCGGAATAAAAACGGCAATGATCGACATGGAGGTTGCAAAAACCGCCAACCCGATCTCCGAGGTTCCGAAGCGGGCCGCTTCCATATGATCCTTGCCCATTTCAAGATGACGGACAATATTCTCCCGAACAACAATGGCATCATCGATCAGCATCCCGATCGCCAGGGAAAGTGCCATCAGCGTCATGACGTTAAGCGTCATGCCGAGCGCATTCATGATGATGAACGAGGATATGACAGAAATCGGCAGTGTCACACCGGTAATGACCGTTGAGCGCCAGGAGTTTATGAAACAAAAAACAATCATCACCGTCAGGATGCCGCCGATAATCAGGGTTTCCTTGACGTCTGCCAGCGATTCGCGGGTCATGATTGAGCCGTCACGAACGAGCGACAGTGTCACACCGGGAGGCAGCTCTTTCTCCAGCTTGGACATGACTTTCTTGACTGTATCAACCAGCTCGACCTGATTACCGCCCGACTGTTTGTATATATCCAGACCAATGGCCGGTTTGCCGTTCACCAGAGCCAGTTTGCGCTTTTCCTCAATACCGTCAGTGATCTGAGCCACCTCGGACAAGCGGATCGGGCGACCATTTCTCTGGGCCACGGTCATCTGGCGGTACTGGTCGGCTCGGTCGGGCTTGCCTTCGATCCGGAGCGGATATTCTGCCGTTCCCCTGGTTATTCGACCCAACGGAGTGTTGGTGTTCTCGGAGCGTATCCCGACTACAATATCGTTAACCCCTAGTTTGAGCGAATCCAGGCGGACCGGATCAAGGTCAATGGTGACCTCGCGTTTTTGACCACCGACCATATCGACCTTGCCAACGCCGGCGACACTCTCGAAACGTTTTTTCACTTTTTTCTCGACCAGCGTTGTCAGTTCACGGGGTGACATTGTCGTTGATTCGACTGCCAGAGCCGCAATCGGTGCCGCATTAAAATCCAGCTTCTGAATGATCGGTTCATCAATGGAGTCAGGCAGCGTGCCCCTTACCGAGGAAATCTTGGCCCGCACCTCCTGCGCGGCATCGTTGACCTTTTCTTCTAGGCGGAACTCAACCACAACCGTCGAGACCCCCTCGCGCGAGGTTGAGAATACATGCTTCACTCCGGCAATCTGGTTAACCGCCTCTTCAATGCGCTTGGAAACCTCCCGCTCCACCGTTTCAGGAGAAGCGCCGACAAATGTGGTAACGACCGAAACAATCGGGAACTCAACATTAGGAAACATCTCAACCGAAAGGCGGCGGTAGGAAAAAATGCCCAGAACAACCAGAGCCAATATCATGACCGTTGCAAAGATCGGTCGCTTTATGGAGGTGTTGGAAAGAATCATGTTTGTTTCCTTTGACTACTTCTCAACTGGGGCACGGCCCAGTTTATCTAAAATGAGCTGCCTCAACACTTCGATACTCTTGCAGGAGTTAATCTCGGATGCCGTTATCAGAACCTCCACATTACCCCCTAGCTTTAGAAAAACTGCCGGGAGATCGGCATCAGTAATGCTGTAGTGCTCCTGTAGTTGATTGCGATATAGAAATTCCATGCCATACCCCAGAGACTCCAGAAACTGTTTCCACTCCGCTCTCATTACAAAGGTTCCGTAGGTAATTGCACAGAGGTTACATGAATAGGTCTCCGGGGCAAAAGTCTTGTGGGCTATGTCACTCATGGTGTTGAAAAGGCCGCTGTCGGCATTGTACACAAAGACCAGCGATTTAGGCATGGCTTCGTTCATTTCCCACCCGCTTCAGCTTTCGCCCCTGCCACGGCCACTTTGTCACCGTCTTTCAGGTTGAAACCGCCGCGGATAACATACTGCTCACCCGCTCTGAGGCCTGAAACAATCTCGACCATTTCACCCGTTACCGCGCCACTGGTGATATCCCGCTTTCTGACGACTCCGTTTTCAGTTACAAAGAGGCTCCCTTTTTTTGCCTGCACATCAAAGGCGTTAATGGCGTAGCGCGGCACCTGCAGCACCTCTGAGCGATTCCCGGTGACGATACGCCCTTTTGCAAACAGCCCCCCCTTAAGGGTTTCGGGAACATTTCGAACCTCGGCAATGACTTTCAGCGAACGATCAGCTGATGAAAGCTCCGGATTAACATACATCACTTTGCCGCTGAACGTTTTCCCGGGCTGAGAATCAACTGTAAAATCCAGCGGCTGACCAACCTTTACCCGACCGGAATCAGACGATGAAACCGTCACGGTCAGGTTGAGCAGACGATTGTCCACAATCCTGAAAATCGGCTTGGCTGCCGCAGCATCACTCGCCAGATCTCCAACATTGACATCCCGCAGAGCGATAATTCCGTCAATAGGAGCTACAACCACCCCTTTTGTCTGGCGGGCCTGCCCTTGTCGCAACTCTTCCTCAGAAACATGAATCTGAGCTGCCGCCACTCCGACCCTGGCCTTGGCTGCCTCGGTTTCGCTACGGGCGTCATCTAAAGCCTGCTGAGTAGCCAATCCGGATTCTTTAAGTTTTATTATGCGGGCCAGTTCCCGTTCAGCCCGGTTAACCGTCACCTGCACCTGTGCCAGATTCGCTTTGGCTGATGCTATGCCAGCCTCAGCACGTTTGACCTGAGCCTCGGTTTCGGCAACATCGATGCGGACCAATGGCTGTCCTTTCTTTACATGTACCCATTCGGACACCATCACCTGTCGGACCAGACCTGGAATCTGGGTCTTTACATCCACCGAAAACTTGGGCTCCAGACTGCCGGTCACTTCAATGCCGTCAGAAATGCCTGAGGTTGCAGCCGAACTCACCTCCACCGCTACCGGCGGTTTTGTGGCCTGCTCCACTCCTTTTTTAGCATCACTCTTCCCGCAGGCGGTGATCCCTGAAAGCAGTCCTGCGACAATCAGAATCACTGATATCCGTTTCATTTCAAGCTCCCTATTTTAGTAGGCGATTTGTGCCGATGTGTTTTTTTATTTGCTGCGATGCCGTTGAAAACCAGATCAAGCATACGGAGCATGCTTGTACCGTCTATGCGTGGATTTTTGTGGCAGAGCTGCTCCTCAATGGCAACGTTAAGGCAGGCCATAATTGTCCAGGCCATATCACTAGTGATACCAGGACGTATTTCACCAGTGGCTATGCCGTCATTCACGAGCTCTGTCAGAACATCAAGAAGTCGGCTGTAATACTGATCAAGATTGAAAGGCGGAGCCCCCTGCGGTGTGCCGTAATAGATTGAGTAGCACAGCCTGACAAGCGGCAGTTGCAGGATATAGCTGTTGAAAAGTCCCGAGCAGAAATGGAAGATCCGTTCCCTGGAGCTGCCTGAAAAACTGGTAAGCTCGGTAAGAATTGTTTCAAATTGAGCGTAGGACTCTTCCATCAGTTGCAGATACAAACCTTCCTTGCTCTGGAAATAATAGTAGAGGACCGGCTTGGTGACCCCTGCGGCCTGGCATAATTCCCGCACCGATGTGGCTGCATAACCTTGAAGCGTAAACTGGTCCAGAGCCGCAGCCAGCAGTCTTTCGCGCGCGTCCGTTGATTTTAGGGATGGAGGTGTTTTGATATTCATTGGCCCCGGTTTCCTGATATTTATTTACCTATCGGTAGGTATATAAAAAGGAAAGTCGGCTGTCAATAATTTTTCTTTCACTATTTAACTGATGAAAAATAAAAAGCTGGGGGGATCAAATGGTTAGATTGCAAAGTCTGCGATGGATTTCTATTGCGTAAAGGTCAAAATCGAGTTGCGCGTTCATATCTCCCCGTTAAAGTGTGAGTATATTTTCTTTGACCATATTCAAAATTTGGCCGAACGTTTTGCCGGCTTTGGGCATATCAATCCACTAAGGCGATGTCTTTACGGAGTCAATTGGAGAATAATGGAATTTCAAATGGGTGGTATGATTTGTTTGCCAAACTGAAAACCCCCGCCAAATCATCTGGCGGGGGTTAGTTTTTCATCGGATTCCAATTCTCGGAATCAACCGGTTCAGTGTCAACCGGATCACTTTAAAGCCTATGTCCTGCGGCGCCACTCAGGTGGAGTATCTTCTGTCATATAATCTCAAAGCCTCCTTCTGAGCTGATTTACTTCCCAACATATGGTTGAAGGATAGCACCGAAAAAACAAAAAAACAGGCTGTTTAAAATATTTTTTGAAGCGTATAATTCACTGATTGTGTGCCGTTTCGGATGTTTTGCCGTGTATTTAGTTGAGTGCCCTGACTTATGTGTTACTCCCCAATGATTTTAACCAGAACCCGTTTCCTGCGTTTCCCGTCAAATTCGCCATAGAAGATCTGCTCCCATGGCCCAAGATCAAGTTTGCTGTCAGTTACTGCGACCACTACCTCTCGACCCATGATGGTCCGTTTCAGATGGGCGTCGCCATTATCCTCACACCCATTGTGTTTGTACTGAGAGTGCGGTTTCTCTGGCGCCAGCCGTTCCAGCCATACTTCAAAATCCTGATGCAACCCGGATTCGTCGTCATTGATAAAAACGCTGGCGGTGATATGCATGGCATTACAGAGTAAAAGCCCCTCTTTGATGCCACTTTCTCGAAGGCATTCCTCCACGGTGCGGGTGATGTTTTGAAACTCTCGCCGATTTCTGGTTTCAAACCATAAATCCTTACGGTATGTTTTCATTCTCATTACCTACCTTTCCGATTCAGCAAAATCCAGACCAATGCCACTTGTCTTACAATTCGCCTGAAGTCAATTGCAAATGACTACACAAAAACCATTTCCGGGGAAGAAAAAGACAAGAAAAAAGACCTTACGGAAAAAACCGTAAAGTCTTTATTCCTCTAATGGTTCCCGGGACTAGACTCGAACTAGCACCCCCTTGCGAACCCAAGAACCTGAATCTTTCGTTTGCAACAATTCCACCACCCGGGC
>CAZUGI010000038.1:0-24291 GCA_964619855.1 uncultured Geobacter sp.
TGGTCGTTCACGCTGGCTTGGTCGTCGCCCTAAAGTACGTGGTGTTGCCATGAACCCGGTTGACCATCCGCATGGTGGTGGTGAAGGTCGTACATCCGGCGGACGTCATCCGGTTACTCCGTGGGGCATTCCTACCAAGGGGTACAAGACGAGAACAAATAAGTCTACCGATCGCTTTATTATCAAGAAGCGCAGTAAATAACACGTTGAGAGGCTGATATACTATGGCACGTTCGATAAAAAAAGGTCCTTTTATTGATGATCATCTGGTCAAAAAGGTACTGGCTGAAGGTCCTAATTCCAAAAAAATTATCAAGACCTGGTCACGACGCTCAACGATCAGCCCTGATTTCATCGGGTGTAGTTTTGCTGTTCATAACGGCCGCAAGTTCATTCCGGTTTTCGTTACTGAAAACATGGTAGGGCATAAAATGGGCGAATTTGCACCAACCAGAACTTTCCACGGCCATGCCGCCGATAAAAAGAGCAAAGTCAAGAAGTAGTAAGGGAGCTTGAAATGGAATCCAGCGCTAAACTGACATCCATACGCCTTTCACCCCGCAAGACACGCCTGGTCGTTGATCTTGTCCGCGGCAAAGGAATTCAGGATGCACTAAATACCTTAAGTTTTATGCCGCAGCCTTCTGCGAAGCTTGTTTCCAAGCTGCTCAAGTCTGCTGTTGCCAACGCAGAACAAAAGGGCGTCTCTGATGTAGACCGCCTGATTGTTAAAACGATTTATGTTGATGGCGGTGCTGCACTGAAACGTTTTGTCCCGCGGGCAATGGGCCGGGCCAGTAAAATCCGCAAACCGACAAGTCACATTGCGGTAACTCTTTCAGACACGAAATAGTTTTATTCTTTGGAGGTGTAGTTTGGGACAAAAAATAAATCCGATAGGTTTCAGGCTTGGAATCACGAAAACGTGGGACTCCAAGTGGTATGCCGAGGCAGACTATGCAAAGCTTCTGCATGAAGACCTGGCTATTCGCAAATTTTTGAAAAAACGCCTGTATAGTTCCGGCGTATCTAAAATAGAAATTGAACGCGCAGCCAATAAAACAAAGATTAATATCTTTACCGCCCGTCCGGGTCTGATCATCGGGAAAAAGGGTACTGAAGTTGAGACGATCAAGAAAGAGCTTGCTCAGATCACTTCCAAAGAAATCTTTATAACTATTACCGAAGTAAGAAAGCCGGAACTGGATGCACAGCTGGTAGCAGAAAATGTGGCGCTGCAGCTGGAGAGACGTATCGCTTTCCGTAGAGCCATGAAGAAGAGCGTTACTTCGACTCTCAAATTCGGTGCCAAGGGAATCAGAATAACATGTTCCGGCCGTCTGGGTGGTGCTGAAATGTCCCGCACCGAATGGTATCGTGAAGGACGGGTTCCTCTGCACACACTTAGAGCTGATATTGATTATGGTTTTGCTGAGGCGAAAACCACATACGGCATCATCGGAATCAAAGTTCTGATTTTTAAAGGCGAAATTCTGCCCGGTAAGTAATCCTTTATTTTTGCAGCTATAGGAGCATGTATCAATGTTAATGCCGAAACGGGTAAAACATAGAAAGCAGATGAAGGGTCGCATGACTGGTAAGCCATGTCGCGGCATTGAGCTTTCATTTGGTGAATTTGGACTGCAGGCGCTGGAATGCGGTTGGCTTGATTCTCGTCAGATTGAAGCGGCGCGTATTGCCATGACGCGTTACATCAAGAGGGGTGGTAAAATCTGGATTCGTGTTTTCCCGGATAAGCCCCTTACAGCAAAGCCGGCTGAAACCAGGATGGGTAAGGGTAAAGGCTCACCGGATTCATGGGTATGTGTTGTTAAGCCCGGTACGGTATTGTACGAGATGGAGGGGGTCACTGAAGAGATTGCCCGTGAGGCGCTTCGTTTGGCTGCCCACAAGCTGCCCCTCTCAACCAAGTTTATCTCAAGGGGAGAACTCCATGAAGCCTAACGATCTCAGAAAACTTCAGCCGGAAGAGCTGCTCAAGAAGCAGAACGACAGCACCAAGGAACTTTTTAACCTGAAATTTCAGCTGCATACCGGCAGGTTGGAGAATACGTCCAAACTCAAGAATATCCGTAAGGATATTGCCAGAATTAATACCATTCTCACTGAGAGCAAGGCATAGGGAGCATCAAGATGAGTGAACGCGGGCATAGAAAGACTCAGGTAGGTGTTGTTGTTAGCGACAAGATGGAAAAAACGGTTGTTGTAAAAGTTGACCGTTTAGTCAAACACAGCGTCTACAACAAATATATCAAGCGTAGCGTCAAATACAAGGTCCACGACGAGAACAATTCCTCCAAGACAGGTGACCGCGTTCAGATCATTGAATGCCGGCCGCTCAGCAAGGATAAACGTTGGAGTCTTAAGCAGATTATCGAAAGTATCTCTTAGTATAGGGAGTATCGTGTAATGATTCAAATGCAGACAATACTGGATGTGGCTGATAACTCCGGCGCTAAAAAGCTTTTTTGTATAAAAGTGCTGGGTGGCTCCAAGAGAAAGTATGCAGGCGTCGGTGATATAATTGTGGCTTCTGTGCGCGAAGCTTTGCCGAACTCTAAGGTAAAGAAGGGCGATGTGGTTAAGGCCGTTGTGGTAAGAACTGCAAAAGCGCTTGGCCGCCCTGACGGATCTTATATCAGATTTGATGATAATTCCGGCGTGGTCATCAATAATGCCAAAGAGCCTGTCGGGACGCGTATTTTTGGTCCGGTTGCCAGGGAGTTGCGCGCCAAGAAGTTTATGAAGATAATTTCTCTTGCGCCTGAAGTACTATAAAAGATATCGGAGAGTTTAGATGCAAGCCATAAAATCCCACGTAAACAAGGGCGATACGGTGATGGTTATTGCCGGCAAGGAAAAGAGCAAGACCGGCAAGGTCATGCAGCTTCTGCCCAAAAAAAACGGAGTTCTTGTCGAAGGTCTCAATATGGTTAAGCGCCATCTTAAGGCTAAGGGCAATGAAGCTGGCGGTATAAAGGAGAAAGAGGCTGCAATTCATATCTCCAATGTTATGCCTTACTGCTCCAAATGTGCCAAGCCGGTTAGAACCAGCAAAAAGTTTCTGGAAAATGGCGAAAAGCAGCGCGTTTGTGTCAAGTGTGGCAATTCGTTTTAGAACTACTCTGAAGGAGCACTACCAATGTCCCGTTTAAAAGATATATATACCAGCGAAATTGTACCGAAGCTGAGTAAGGACTTCGGCTACAAGTGTAGCATGGAGATTCCGAAGATTCAGAAGATCGTTGTCAATATGGGTCTGGGAGAAGCTATTCAGAATATAAAAATTCTGGATTCTGCGACTGCTGAGCTTAATGCGATCACCGGTCAGAAGTCGGTTATTACCAAGGCGAAAAAATCAATTGCTACCTTCAAGCTGCGCGAGGGTATGCCGATTGGCTGCATGGTCACTCTTCGTCGCGATCGGATGTATGAATTTCTTGATCGTCTTATGAATGTTTCGCTTGCCAGGGTACGTGACTTTAAAGGTGTCTCCGGCAAGGCTTTTGACGGTAAGGGCAACTACACGCTTGGTATCAAGGAGCAGCTCATATTCCCTGAGATCAATTATGATACGGTAGACAAGATTAAAGGTATGAATATTACGATAGTTACTACTGCCAAGACCGACGAGGAAGGCAAAGCACTTCTCAAGTATCTGGGCATGCCGTTCAGGAACTAAGAAATCTGGAGGATTTTGTGGCAAAAACTTCAATGATCATCAAATCTCAGCGCAAACCGAAATTCAAGGTTCGCCAACACAATCGTTGCCCGGTATGCGGCAGGCCCAAAGCCTTCTACCGGAAATTTGAGATGTGTAGGATCTGCCTGCGTAAATACGCCTCCTCGGGACAGATTCCAGGCGTAATTAAGTCAAGCTGGTAACCGGTAAGACCCCCATATAGAGAAAGAGACAGGAGCAAACGCACGATGTCAATGACAGATCCGATCGCTGACATGCTTACCAGAATCAGAAATGCAAACATGGTAAAGCACCAGAAAGTCGACATTCCCTCTTCCAACATGAAGGTCAGTTTAGCCAATGTGTTGAAGCAGGAAGGGTTTATTAAAAACTACAAGGTTATTTCCGATAACCTTCAGGGTGTACTGAGGGTTTATCTGAAATATATCGATGAAAAAGACAGTGTGATCAATGAGATCAAGCGTATAAGCAAGCCTGGCGGAAGAGTCTATGTCAAGTCAGAGGACATCCCGGTGGTTAAGAGCGGTGTCGGAATTGCGATTCTCTCTACGTCCAAGGGTGTAATCACTGACACCGCCGCCCGTAAAGCGGGTGTCGGCGGCGAACTTATCTGCACTGTCTGGTAAACACAGCGACAAGGAGTACATTTAGATGTCAAGAATAGGCAAGCTTCCCATAGAAATACCAAAGGGCGTCAAGATCAGTTTCAATGATTCTGTTCTTTCCGTACAAGGCCCCAATGGCAGTCTTACTCGTCAGATTATGCCCATCGTGACTTTGTCGATCAGTGATTCCTTGATCGAAGTTGCCCGAAATGATGAAACTACGGCTGCCAGAGCCGCCCATGGCCTAACCAGAACTCTGGTGAATAACATGGTCGTTGGAGTTACCAAGGGCTTTCAGACTATTCTTGAGATAAACGGCGTTGGTTACCGCGCCGAAGTCAAGGGACCAGAACTGGTGCTGAGCCTCGGTTATTCTCATCCGGTTAATTTCCTGATACCTCAGGGGATATCGATAGAAGTTGACAAGATGACCAAGCTCACAGTTAAAGGATTCGACAAAGAACTGGTTGGCCAGACGGCTGCCAAGATAAGATCATTCCGTAGCCCTGAGCCTTATAAAGGTAAGGGAATCAAGTATGCTGACGAGACTATACTAAGAAAAGCCGGTAAAACAGGCAAGAAATAGTCTTTATAAGGAGATTTTTGTGGCTAAGACAGCAATTAAGACAATCACCCGCCTGAAGCGCCAGGTCAGGGTTCGGAAGAAAGTGCGCGGCACGACCGTCAGGCCTAGGCTTAATGTATTCAAGAGCGCCCGCCATATCTATGCCCAGATTATTGATGACACTAACGGTACTACCCTAGTTGCTGCATCAACCCTGTCGGAAGCGGTTAAGGGTCTTGCCAACACCGGCAATGTTGTTGCTGCTACGGCTGTAGGCAAGGAAATTGCCCGTCTTGCAATTGACAAGGGCCACAAGAGTGTCGTTTTTGACCGCAACGGTTTTCTCTATCACGGTAGAATCAAAGCGCTTGCAGATGCTGCCCGCGAAGCCGGGTTGGACTTTTAAGCGTACGAGGAGGTTTTCTTTGAGTAGAATCAATCCAGCAGAACTTAATCTCACGGACCGGGTCGTCCATATCAGCCGAGTAGCTAAGGTTGTAAAAGGTGGCCGTAGATTCAGCTTTTCCGCCCTTATTGTTGTAGGGGACGGGAGTGGTCATGTAGGTTATGGGCTTGGCAAGGCTAATGAAGTTCCGGAAGCCATCAGGAAAGGCGTTGAACAGGCCAAGAAGAATCTGATCAAGGTTCCTGTTAATCAGAATCAGACCATTCCTTTCGAGATCGAAGGAAAGTTCGGTGCCGGCAAGCTTCTTATGAAGCCTGCATCTGCCGGTACGGGTGTTATAGCCGGTGGCGCTGCCCGCGCAATATTTGAGGCGGCCGGCATCAATAACATTCTTTCCAAATGTCTTGGTTCCAATAACCCGCATAATGTTATCAAGGCAGCTTTTGCCGGACTTAAACGGCTTAAGACCCCTGAAGAGATCGCCGCCCGTCGCGGTATTGTTGAATAATCAATTACGTGAGGGATTACCATGAGCGGCATGCTTAAGATTACACTTGCTAAAAGCACTATTTGTGCACCCAAGAAACATCGCGATGTCGTCGCCGGCCTGGGTTTATCCAAGCTTAACCAGACGGTCCAGCGCCCTGATCGTCCTGAAATTCGCGGCATGATCAACAAGGTTAGCCATCTGCTTACTGTTGAATAGAATAAAGGGGTAGAATCCAATGGAACTGAATAATCTTAAACCCGCACTCGGGTCTACTAAAAATAGAAAACGCATTGGTCGCGGCACCGGATCCGGCCATGGTAAAACTGCAACTAAGGGTCACAAGGGGCAGAAGGCGCGTTCCGGTGGAAGCATCAAGGCCGGTTTTGAGGGTGGACAGATGCCATTGCAGCGTCGTCTGCCGAAGCGCGGCTTCACTCCGCTTGACCGGATTGAGTATTCAATTGTTAACCTCAGCCAACTGGATGTTTTTGATGCCGGTGCTGTTGTCGATGGCGTTGCTCTGGCCTCAAAAGGCCTGATTAAATCTGCCGCCGCCGCAGTCAAAGTTCTGGGTAACGGCGATATAGCCAAATCCCTCAAGGTGTCAGCGACTAAATTCAGTCAGACAGCTAAAGACAAGATTGTTGCAGCCGGTGGTTCTATTGAGGAAATAGTTTAGTGTTTGAAGCTTTTCAGAATATTTTCAAGATCCCTGAACTGAAAAAGCGTGTCCTGTTTTCGCTCGGGATGCTTGCGATCTACCGGGTCGGGTGTCACATTCCTACGCCAGGTATCGACAGGATCGCTCTTGCTCATTTTTTCAAACAGGCCCAAGGTACACTTCTTGGCCTGTTTGATATGTTTTCAGGCGGTGCTTTGGAGCGGCTGACAGTTTTTGCCCTCGGCATCATGCCCTATATTTCATCATCAATTATTTTTCAGCTGCTTACCGTTGTAGTTCCTGCGATAGAAAAACTCTCTAAAGAGGGTGAATCGGGACGCAAAAAAATTATTCAGTATACCCGTTACGGAACAGTACTGCTGAGTGTTGTTCAGGGTATGGGTGTCGCAGTCGGACTTGAAAGCATGCGTGGTCCTGCCGGTGAACTGGTTGTTCCCAGTCCTGGTTGGGGCTTTCGGATAATGACGGTTATCACATTAACCGCCGGCACCGCATTTGTTATGTGGCTCGGTGAGCAGATGTCGGAAAAAGGGATCGGTAACGGGATCTCCCTGATTATTTTTGCCGGCATAGTGGTCGGAATTCCGGGTGCAATTGGAAATACGATCAAGCTGATGAATGCAGGTCAGATTTCACTGTTTGTCATTATTTTCGTAATGGCACTTATGTTTGCCGTTATTGCCGCCATAGTGTTTGTTGAGCGCGGGCAGCGCCGTTTGCCTATTCATTATGCCAAGCGGGCGGTCGGGCTGAAAACATTTAACGCCCAGACTTCGCATCTCCCCCTAAAGATCAATATGGCAGGAGTTATTCCGCCTATATTTGCTTCCTCGATTATTATGTTTCCGGCAACTATTGCCAACTTCATAGATATTCCCTGGGTTCAGAATGCAGCTAAAAGCCTGACCCCCGGTAACTGGGTTTACAATATCTTTTTTGTTGCGTTCATAATATTCTTCTGCTATTTCTATACGGCTGTGACCTTTAACCCGATTGATGTGGCCGAAAATATCAAGAAGCATGGCGGCTATATCCCCGGAATTCGCCCGGGTAAAGAAACTTCGGACTTTATGGATAGTGTGCTGACCCGCCTTACTTTTGCCGGGGCCATATATATCTCTATTGTTTGTGTGCTACCTTCAATTTTGATTGGAAAGTTCAATCTGCCTTTTTATTTTGGTGGTACGGCCCTGTTAATTGCTGTAGGTGTCGGCATGGATACGGTCGCTCAGATTGAATCCCACTTGATAACCCGTAACTACGAAGGTTTCCTTAAGGGTGTCAGAATCAAAGGGAGAAAGTAGCTCATGAACCTGATTCTGTTTGGTCCTCCAGGCGCTGGAAAAGGTACGCAGGCTCAGTTTATTGTTGAGCGCTACAGGATTCCGCAGATTTCTACCGGAGACATGTTGCGCACGGCGGTCAAGGCAAAGAGTGCGCTTGGACTGGCAGCAAAAGCCATTATGGATGCTGGCGGTCTTGTCTCTGATGAGATTGTGCTCGGGCTGGTTGAGAACCGTATTTCTGAAGATGACTGTTTAAACGGTTTTATTCTGGATGGTTTTCCCCGAACCATACCTCAGGCGGATTCGCTTATGACGCTGCTTGAGAAAATGGGTAAGGCAGTTGATCACGTGATCTCGCTTGAGTTGGAAAATGAAGAGGTTGTCAGGCGTCTGTCCGGCAGAAGAACCTGCTCGTCATGCGGAAAAGGATCGCACATTATTTATGATCCGACCAAAGTTGAAGGTGTTTGTGATGTGTGCGGGGCCGCACTGATCCAGCGTGAAGACGACAGTGAGCAGACAGTTAAAAACAGGCTTGAGGTTTACGATCTGCAGACTTCGCCCTTAAAAGCTTATTATGAATCCAAAGGCCTGTTGCGCCATGTTAATGGCAGCGGGGCGATTAAAGATATCCAGCAGCAGATTTGCTCTTTTATAGATGGTGGTGTTGGTGATCATCCTTAAATCTCCTCGTGAGATTGACCGGATGAGAAAGGCCTGCAAGATTGCGTACGAAGTGCTGTGTATGTTGCGCGATCTCGTCCGGCCAGGTGTAACAACTTTTGATCTCGACCGACTTGCAGCGGAAGAGGCGGCTAAGTACGGGGCCAAGTGCGCGTTTAAAGGCTATCATGACTATCCGAGTTCAGTCTGCTGCTCTCCGAACAGTCAGGTCGTTCATGGTTTGCCGACCAGGACACCGTTGGTATCAGGTGACATCCTCAGCCTTGATTTTGGGGTTTTGATTGATGATTTTTACGGCGATGCCGCTGTTACAGTGCCGGTAGGCAGTATATCAGCAGCAGCAGAGAAGCTCATACTTGCAACGGAAAGCTCTCTTTATTCAGGCATAGAGATGGCGGTACCAGGTAACAGGCTTGGTGATATTTCATATGCCGTACAGAGTTATGTAGAAGAGAGAGGATTTTCGGTTGTTCGTGATTTTGTAGGGCATGGAATTGGCAAGAGCCTGCACGAAGATCCTCAGGTTCCAAACTATGGGGCCGCCGGTAAGGGCGTTAAGCTGAGATCCGGCATGGTTCTGGCGATAGAGCCGATGATTAACGAAAAAGCACACGACGTAAAAGTGCTTGAGGATAAATGGACAGTAGTAACATGTGATGGGGGCCTTTCAGCTCATTTTGAGCATACAGTCGCCATAACTGATAATGGGCCGGAAATTTTGACGCGCATCTAACGGGATGTGTGAAGGGGAGCTTTATGAAAGTACGTGCATCAGTAAAAAAAATCTGTGACAAGTGCAAAATTGTTAAACGGAAGGGTGTTGTCAGAGTCATCTGCGATATCCCCAAGCACTCACAACGTCAGGGCTAAGTAATTAAAGGAGGAATTTCCATTGGCACGCATTTCAGGCATTGACCTACCGAAAAACAAACGAATTGTAATTGCGCTTACCTACATCTACGGAATTGGTAACTCGGTCGCAGAAAATATTCTCAAAGTCACAAAGATTGATCCGAATACCCGCACAGATAAGCTGGCTGAGGCCGAAGTTGCCCGCCTTCGTGACGAGATAGACCGTAACTGCAAAGTAGAAGGTGATCTGCGTCGCGAAATCTCCATGAGCATTAAGCGCCTCATGGACCTTGGCTGCTATCGCGGTCTCCGTCATAGGAAGGGCCTCCCGTGTAATGGTCAGCGTACCAAGACCAATGCTCGCACCAGAAAAGGTCCTGCCCGTACTGTCGCCGGTAAGAAGAAATAATATCAAATAGTTCTGGAGAATACGAATGGCAAGTCCAGCAAAAAAAGTAGTCCGCAAGAAAAAAGAGCGCAAGAATATTTCTAATGGTGTTGCCCATATTCAGGCGACTTTTAATAACACCATCATTACAATTACCGACCCGGTCGGCAATGTGCTTGCCTGGTCAACTGCCGGTGCCAAAGGTTTTAAAGGATCTCGCAAGAGCACTCCTTTTGCCGCTCAGATGGCTGCGGAAGACTGCGCCAAGAAGGCTCAGGAACATGGCATGCGTAGTGTGGAGGTTTATGTCAAGGGTCCCGGCTCCGGTCGCGAGTCAGCATTGCGCGCTCTGCAGGCCGCCGGGTTCAGCATAAGTTTCATCAAGGACGTTACACCAATTCCTCATAACGGATGCCGTCCTCCCAAAAGAAGAAGAGTTTGATTTAAGATTTACCACTATTAAGGAGGTTTTCATTGGCTCGTTATACAGGACCTTCATGCCGTTTGTGCAGAAGAGAAAACATGGAATTATTTCTTAAGGGCGATCGTTGCTACACCGATAAGTGCGCAATCAAACGTCGCAACTATCCTCCGGGACAGCACGGTCAGGGGCGCTCTAAGGTCTCTGCCTACGGCGTTCAGCTTCGTGAAAAACAGAAAGTGCGCAGAATCTACTGCATCCTTGAGAAGCAGTTCCGTGGCTACTTTGAGATGGCCGACCGTATGAAGGGTGTAACCGGTGAGAACCTGCTTTCCCTGCTTGAGCGCCGCCTGGACAACGTTGTCTACCGACTCGGCTTTGCAACCTCCCGCACGGAGTCCCGGCAACTTGTTCGTCACGGGCACTTTACGATTAACGGCAGGAAGGTCAATATTCCTTCCATCCAGTTAAAGGCCGGTGATGTTATTGAACTACGCGAGAAGAGCAGGAAGATTGTCTCTGTCAACGATGCTCTGGAGGCGGTAGTTCGTCGTGGTATTCCACAGTGGCTGGAGCTTGAACGCGACGCTTTTAAAGGCATTCTCAAAGGCGTTCCTGCACGTGAGGATATAACCACTCCGATTCAGGAACAGCTGATAGTAGAACTTTATTCCAAGTAATCTTCTGGACACTGTTGATTCTTTGATCTGAACGACACCCGGGCTTTTTGTCTCCGGAGGAGGTAGTTAATGTATAAAAACTGGCGGGATCTTATCAAACCTAAACAACTTCAGGTTGAAAAGGATTCTCTTTCAGATACTTACGGGAAATTTTTTGCCGAGCCTTTTGAACGCGGATTTGGCACTACATTAGGCAACTCACTGAGAAGAATACTTCTCTCCTCGCTTCAGGGTGCCGCAATAACTTCCGTGCGTATAAAGGGAGTTTTACACGAGTTCTCATCCATTCAGGGCGTTACAGAAGACGTTACCGATATCATCCTGAACCTGAAGGGTGTCAGGCTGAAGCTTCATTCTTCTGATCAGGCTGTAATCCACATCAAGCATAAAGGTGTCGGAGTTGTTACAGCCGGCAGCATTCTGGTCGGCCATAATGTAGAGATCATGAACCCAGATCATCACATTGCCACCTGTGGTAAAGACGCAAATTTTGAAGTCGAACTGTCGGTTAAGATGGGTAAAGGATATGTATCGGCCGACCGCAACCGAGATGAGAAGGCTCCTGTCGGTACAATACCGATCGACGCAATTTACACCCCAATCAAAAAGGTTAATTTTTCTGTCACGAACGCTCGCGTTGGTCAGATGACCGATTAC
This sequence comes from uncultured Geobacter sp., assembly GCA_964619855.1. Classification (GTDB taxonomy): domain Bacteria; phylum Desulfobacterota; class Desulfuromonadia; order Geobacterales; family Pseudopelobacteraceae; genus JACRCG01. Next base: position 11,441 of record CAZUGI010000038.1, read on the forward strand.
GATAAGCTTAACTTGGAAGTATGGACTGATGGAAGCGCCAAACCTGAAGATGCTGTGGCGTACGCCGCAAAAATTTTGAAGGAACAGCTCACGATCTTCATTAACTTTGATGAGGAAGCTGAGCCGCTTGCAGATGAAGAGTCTTTGGAAGACAGTGACAAGATAAATGAGAATCTGTATCGTACTGTGGAAGAACTTGAACTTTCAGTACGTTCTGCTAATTGCCTCAAGAATGCTGGCATAAAGCTTATAGGTGAGTTGGTAACCAAAACGGAAGCTGAAATGCTCAAGACCCAGAATTTCGGTAGAAAGTCACTGAATGAAATCAAGGATATTCTGACCGATATGGGACTCACGTTCGGCATGAAAATTGACGGGTTTCCTGACCCTGAACTGTTGCGACGTCTGCACGGTGAGCAAAAGGAAGAAGAATAAAGGATACTAGCAACGGCTTCAGAAAGGATTTGATTTATGCGTCACGGTAAAACCGGAAGAAGACTAGGCAGAAAGACCAGCCATCGCGAAGCGATGTTCAGAAATATGGTTACATCACTTCTCAGCCATGAAAAAATCACTACAACTGATTCAAAGGCTAAAGAGATCCGTGTTGTTGCCGAGAGAATGATTACACTAGGCAAGCGTGGTGATCTGCATGCCATGCGACTGGCTGCTTCAGTTATTCGTGAAAAGTCTGTTGTCACCAAACTATTCTCTACAATTGCGCCCAGATATAAGGACCGCCCTGGTGGATACACCCGTATCGTCAAGCTCGGCACGCGTCAGGGTGATGCCGCACCTCTTTCACTGATAGAGTTGGTAGAAGAGGAAATGAAGCCCAGTAAGGCCAAACAGGTTCCTGTTAAGGCGAAGCCTGCCCCTGCTGTTGTAGCTGCAGCAGTGGCACCTCCAGTTGAGGCTGCTGTTGATCAGGTTGAAGTAGTTCCCGAAACTGAAGGAACCGAAGAAAACAAAGCTGAATAGTGACAAAGGTTGATATAGCTAAAGAGCGGTAAGGAGTTGTTCTCCTTACCGCTCTTTGTTTTTCTGGTTATTGAGAAAGTTAGTACGATTCAAATTCAAAAATTCAGCTGTAAAACAGGTTGAATTTGGTAGACATTCGCTGTCTGTATTCAACGATATCTTTCCTCAATGAGGCCATTCTGGCCATCTTCTCATCCACCAGATTAATATGTCTGTCCAGAATCTGCACCAGAGCCGGTATCATCTTTTCAGTCTGTTTAGCCTCTCCGTAGGCGGCATAAAGATCCTGCATCTCCTTGATGGTAAGCCCCAGCTCCTTAAGCCTGATAATGAATTTAACGCGCTGGGCAATATCCTTGGAATAGAATCGATTGCTCCCCTCGGAGCGGGGAGCAGCGTTAATGATCCCGGATTCTTCCCAATAGCGCAGGGTTCTGGTGGTCAGACCAAGACTCTTGGCAAGGTCACCTATGGAAATAAGTTCTTCGTTATCAGATGTGGTGTTCATAGGACCTTTAAAGTCAGTATAGTTGTATGATGTCTAGTGAGACATGATAACCGGCACAGTTAGATGTTTCAGAATGTGGCTGGCGATCGGGCTCAGAGTCAGAGTTCCTCTTCTGGTATGGACATAAGCTCCCATGACCAGGAGATCGATTGTTTTTTCACAGGCCAGATTTAATATGGTATCTCCCACCGTAAAGTCTCCGGCATACACCTGTTCAGTGCGTGCGTTCGTCTTGTGCCGTGCAATAAAATCCCTGACATGTATGATGTGGTCATTGCTTTCAGAGGGTATTGCTTCGGCACTTACTTCAACAATGCTTGTGTGATGGGCTTTTTCAATACACGGCATCGCATCATTTACACTTCTAACCGATTCACGCCCAGCCCGCCATGCGATCATGATTCGTTCCCCAGCTGTTTCAAACAAGCCTGTGTACGGAACAATCAGTACCGGGCGCCCACATAGCATTACAAGCCGCTCAGGGAGTTCCGGCGATATGCTAATGTTGGGTGGTTTGAAGTTTGGTTGTCCTACGATCACCAGGTCGGTGTAGTATGACTGGGTCGTCATTATGTCCAGTATATTTACGCCACTGCTGGAACGGCCAGGGCGGATCCATTCAGTTTCAATTCCGGCGGCCTTTGTCTTCTCATGGAACATGGACTCTACACGATCATAGTTTAACTGCTCCGAGCTGTTTCTGGGCTCAAAGTATGATGAGGTTGCAAGATAAATCCCTCTGAGGCAGGCCTCATGTTTGCGGGCGTAGTTTATTGCCAGCTCCAGCCGGGTCCCGGTCGCGTCCAGATTGTCGAGATGTACCAATATATCTCTGATACTCATGAAGCAACTCCTTGTGTGCGTGTGATGGCCTATAAGTCAAGCCGTTATGGTCACAGCCACCGTTTACGACGCTTGTAACTTTTTATTTCCCGATAGCTCTTCTTTTCTTTTCCTTCACCCATTCCGAGATAAAACTCTTTTACATCATCATTTGATTTCATCTGCTCAACGGTACCACTCATGGCAACCCGTCCACCCTCCATAATATAGGCGTGATCACAGATGCCGAAAGCAACATTTGCGTTCTGTTCGACCAGCAGAATGGTGGTTTTTTCCTCGGAGTTGATTTTCTTAATCAGCTGGAATATCTCCTGAACAAGCAGTGGGGCAATGCCAAGAGACGGCTCATCGAGCAGCATCAGCTTGGGTCGTGCCATAAGTGCCCTGCCGATGGCAAGCATCTGCTGCTCGCCTCCGCTCAGGAAACCGGATAACTGGTTGCTTCGTTCACGAAGACGGGGGAAATAATCATACACCAGATCTTTATCGCGCTTGAATCCGGCTGCGTCTTTACGGGTATGTCCGCCGACGACCAGGTTCTCGTCTACGGTTAAGTCCTCAAAAACCCTGCGGCCTTCCATAACCTGAAAGATGCCTTTTCTTACGATTTCTTCCGGGTCCATATTGTTGATGCGCTCACCCATGAAATCAATAGAGCCTGCCGAAACTTCACCTTCCTCGGATTTCAGCAGACCGGAAATTGCCTTGAGAGTGGTGCTTTTCCCGGCACCATTGGCACCCAGCAAAGCAACTATCTTACCCTCCGGGACATGCAGTGACAGTCCCTTCAAAACAAGAATTACACGATTGTAAATAACTTCTGCATTGCTGATGGTGAGCATGATTAGTGTGCCTCGTTAGAGAGAAGAGGGGGCGCATAGAGAGCCCCCTCCCATTAGTTTACAAAATCTTACAGGCCCAGCCACTCTTTTTTGCGGGGTGTTTCTACTTCCTCAACCTTTGTCATTTTGCCACCTTTAATGACATAGATAGTTGTTTTTGTGGTTGGACGATGATCAGTGGATGTGAAGGTTATCGGTGGTGTCAATCCGCCGGTGTCAAAGTTTTTAAGAGTTTCAAGAGCCTGTTTAACTCCCTCACCATTTAGCTTTTTGTTGTTGTCTGCTATTCTGAGACCCTCAGCCCATGTAAGGCCGTATGCCCAGCCGCGAACATAAACGGTGTCACGTCCTTCTTTGGCTGGATGTTTCTTGTCCCAATCAGTCAATAATTTCATCCCTTTTACGTTTTCACCGTATGCAGCGTGGGTAGCCATGCCGTAGACGCCTTCAGCCGCTTCCTTGGCGAGCAGGGGAAGAGCCTCGGTCATGCCGTAGTTTCCAAGGAAAAATACGGTTTTGATGCCAAGCTTCTTGGCGTCTTTGAGCAGTACGGCACACCAGGAAACTGTTGTCTGGACATAGGCATAATCAGGAGCTTTTTTCTGCATGTTCAGCAGGTTTGAGGTAACATCCTGGAAACTGGCAGGAATAACTTCCTCATGCACAAGTTCAATGCCCAGTTCTTTGGCATATTGCCGTCCGGCTTCGATAGGAGCCTTTCCAAACCCGTGATTAGGATAAATGAAGGCAACTTTAGCGGCCCCTTTACCTTTCCAGTTTTTCTTGACGTATTGCAGGAATCCGCGAATCTGATCCGAATAACTGGCGCCTACAAAGAAGTTATAGGGTGTCTTGCTTGGATCGGTCAGGTGGCCTGAGAAGGATGCAGAGAAATAAGGAACCTTATCTTTGGAGATGATGTCCTTCAAAGCCTCAGTATCACCGGTGCCCCAGCCATTGATCATTACAACTTTATCCTGCTCAACAAATTTTTTGTAAGCAGCATTTGCTTGGGGAATCTTGTAGGCGTAGTCTACGTTAAGCAGCTCAATCTTCTTGCCGTTAATGCCGCCCTTTTCGTTTGTATAAGCAATGGCTGCCTGAACGCCTTCAGCGAATGGCTTGCCTACGTCTGCCGTTACTCCGGTAAGATCCCAGATACCGCCGACTTTGATGGTCTCAGCCGCAAATGACGTTGTTGCCAGTGCGATTACAGATGCTACTGTTGCCAGAATTCTTCCAAATTTCATACTGACCTCCCTTTCTGTGTTGTCACTGCCCCAATAAAATTTAACTTCCCGGTGGTGGAAAATAAAAGTACAGCATTGCCGTTGTTAAAATCCCCCCTTTCAGAACTTCTGATATGTCAATGTGAGAACGGGTAGAGTTTCCAGTAGTTTTTTATGCTGTGCCAGCGGGCGGCCATACCCGATGGTTCAAAGATCAGAAAGATGATCACCAGCAGTCCAAAGACTAATTCTTTCATGGCAGCCAGTTTGTTTACCAGATCCGGAAAAGAGCTGGACAGTGCTGATGTTCCCATTCTCAGCAACTCCGGCAGCAATGTAATGAAGATCGCCCCGTAAATTGAGCCGAGGATACTGCCAAGGCCTCCGATAATTATCATTCCCAGATAATCGATGGCCACCGTGACCGGAAAAGTCTCGGGGGAGATTATCTTGGCCTGATACGCGATCAATGCACCGGCGACGCCAACATAAAAAGAGCTGATACCGAAGGAGAGCAGTTTGTATTTCAGGATGTTGACACCCATAACCTCGGCTGAGATGGCCTGATCTCGAATGGCTACGAAAGCTTTGCCAACCTTGGTGCGAAAAAGGTTTTTGGCGAAAAGTACCGCGTTAATGGCTATGATAAAAATCAGGAAGAACAGCTTGGCATCAGAGTCGAAGGCGAAGCTGCCAATTTTAGGAGTCGGAATGGTCAGGCCGGCGACTCCTCCAGTGACAGACTCCCATTTGACGACCAGAAACTCTACAATGAAGTGTGCGGCCAAGGTGGCCATGGCAAGGTAGAGTCCTTTGATACGCAGAGATGGAATACCGACAAACATGCCAAAGAATGCGGTGATCAGCCCTGCCAGAGGTATGCATACATAAAAAGGCAGTCCGAATTTTGTACCAAGATAGCCGCAGGAAAAGGCGCCGATAGCCATAAAAGCCGCATTGCCGAGAGATATCTGCCCAGTAAAGCCGGTCAGAATATTAAGTCCTATGGCACCAATTACTGCTATGCCGATCCGGTTGACTATATCAAGAAGATATCCGGGAACATAGAACGGCAGAGTAAAAAGCAGGCAGAAAAAAAGACCCAACATGACCCGGGCTGTGCCGGATTCAAAGATGGTCATGTCTGCCGCATAGGTTGTTTTGAAGTCACCGCAACGCATAAAACCTCACTCAAAAAATGGTAGGTTAGGATTAAACCCGTTCTATTTTCTTTTTACCGAACAGTCCATAGGGCTTGAACATAAGAATCAGAATCAGTGCTATATAGGGTGCAACTTCCTTGGCGCCGCCACCCACGAGCGGGTCAATGAATCCGCCGGAAAGGTTTTCAAGAATACCGATAATAATACCGCCAATGATGGCTCCCAGGATGCTGTCAAGTCCCCCCAGGATAACAACCGGCAGTACTTTAAGGCCCATAAAGCTGAGTGACATATCAATGCCGCCTCTAATAGTGCCGAGCAGGACGCCACCAACTGAAGAGACTATTGCGGCTATGGCCCATGATATGGCGAACATCTTCTTGACGCTGATACCCATGGAGAGGGCAACCTGCTGGCTCGAAGCGGTGGCCCGCATGGCCACACCGGTCTTGGAGTATTTGAAGAACGCCGTCAGGATAACCACCAGGATGGTGACGCAACCAATGGCGTATAGGTAGCCTTGTGAAACCGGTATCGGGCCGATCTGTACCGGGGCGCTTGGAAAAACCTCCGGGAAGGGGATCGTGTCTGTGCCGTAGGCCAGCTGAATCAGAGCTTTGAGGATGCTTGAAAGTCCAAGCGTTACCATAATCACGGATATCAGATGAGAGCCTATCAACGGCCTCAGTATCAGCCGCTCGATCAGCATGCCCAAAGCAGCCGAGAAGATGAAGGTGATTAGAATTGCCTGCCAGAACGGCATATGGTATTTGGAAAGCAGATTCAGGCAGATGTAAGCGCCAACCATCAGGAACTCGCCCTGAGCCAGGTTGAGGGCGCTGGTTGCCTTGTAGATAATTACAAAGCCGGTCGCAACAAGTGCATAGATGCTACCGACCACGAGACCGTTTATTATGAGTTGCAGGAGAAATGTCACATCCATATGTTATGCTCCGCTTTGGCTAGAAATTGTTTGTGACCATTTTAGTCTGCGATTTCAGAAGCTTTTGTTGTCTGTTGCGGTGGAACTAAGTTGTCCGTAGCGTAACTTTCGTCTGTATATGTCCGGTTTTGCCGTCCGGAAAGACAATGCTGGTGTCAATTTCAACCTTTTCCTGTCCGGCATGAAGAGCGTCAATAAGTTCCCGATAAATGCTGCATACGGTTTCCCGCCTCATCTTACCGGTTCGAGTCAGCTCACCTTCATCGGCATCCAATTCCTTATAAATGATTGCAAATCTGGTAATCCGGGTCTGCTCTGTCAGGGCCTGGTTCACTCTGACGACTTCGTTTGCAACCAGATCGATAATCTCGTTTTTGGCGGTCAAATCGGCAAAGGTCATGTAGGACAGTTTATTGTCTCCGGCCCACTTGCCTACCACGCGACTGTTAATGCCAATCAGTGCAACCAGCCGAGATGATTCACCGGCATGTACAAGTGCCTCCGAAATATACGGGGAAAAGCGGAGGCGGTTCTCAATAAACTGAGCCGAAAAGTGCGAGCCATCAGGCATGGTCAGCACATCTCCGATCCTGTCAATTACGTTAAGATGTCCATTTTCATCAATATAGCCGGTGTCGCCGGAGCGCAACCATCCGTCACTGGTAAGTATGCGGGCGGTCGCTTCGTCATCGCCGTAGTAGCCACTGAAAAGTCCGGAACTTTTTGAAAGAATTTCACCGTTTTCATCAATTCTTATTTCCGTGCCGGGTAGAGGAAGACCGACGGTGGCGCCATTTACTCCACCATTGCGGTGCATACAGGTTACGCCGGCAATTTCTGTCTGGCCATAGAGTTGTTTAAGATTGACACCGATGGCATGAAAAAATCGAAAGACGTCGTTTCCGAGTGAAGCGCCACCGGTCAGAGCAGAGCGTATCCGTGAAAGTCCGAGCCGATCTCTCAGAGCCCGAAACAGAAGCAGATTGGCAAAAAAACGGCCGATACTGAGCGAAAGTGAGGGAGATGCACCGGCCAAGACACAATCGGCGTATTTTTCTCCGAACGGCATAAAAAAATTGAACATGAATTTCTTGAAGGGAGTGGAATCCATCATTCTTACCCGGACGTTGGCAGCTATAGACTCCCACACCTTGGGAGGAGAGAGCATAATATGCGGCCCGATTTCTCGCATATCTGCCATGGCTGTTTCCGGTTTTTCCGGAAAGTTGACGGTATACCCAACCACCAGCGGAGCTACTACTGACATCAGCTGCTCTCCAAACCATGCCAGCGGAAGTAGAGAGACAAATTCGTCATTCTCATTTTTGGGGTCAGCTTCGTTAAAGGCCATGCTCATGCTGATCAGGTTTTTAAATGACAGGATGGCGCCTTTGGGCTCGCCGGTTGTTCCGGATGTCATGCAGATAATGGCGGTGTCGCTGCCTTTTCCTGCGGCAATAAATTTATCAAAGAGTTCAGGATCTTTCTCATGGAGCCCCTTACCGGTTTCCTGAACATCTGCCAAACTTATCAGGAGTTCGTCCCGGTAATTTCGCAGGCCGCGTTTTTGGATGTAGATAATCCGGCGCAGGCCGGGCAAACGCTCTTTCTGGTCGAGGAGCTTGTCAACCTGTTCCTGATCTTCAGCAATTACGAAGCTTGCATTCAATTGTAAGATGGTATCTGCCACTTCATGCTGAGTGGCATCGTGATAGAGCGAAACGGCGATGCCTCCGATTGCCTGGGCGGCAATTTCCGAGAACAGAGATTCCGGGCGATTATTGCCAATTATGGCCAGCTTGTCGCCTGTGCTGAAACCAAGCGAGGTAAGGCCCAGAGCCAGATTTCGCACTTCTTCCAGGTATTGGCTCCAACTGTAAGGCTGCCAGATGCCTAGCCCCTTCTGTCTCAAGGCAGCTTTTTTATCGCCGTATTTAGCAGCATTCAGTTTTAGAAGTTTGGGAAATGTTGAATTGTCAAGATCGATATGCACCTAAAACTCCTCCAGATCTTCTTCGCCAAGATAGGCCTTGATGACGTGCGGATCCTGCTGAACCGCCTCGGGAGTACCACCGGCGATCTTCTTGCCGAAATCGAGCACACAGACGGTGTTGGAAATATCCATGACGACTCCCATGTCGTGCTCGATCATGATGATAGTGATGCCACGGGCTTCATTGGTTTCCAATATAAAGCGGACCATGTCCTCAGTCTCTTCGTGGTTCATGCCGGCCATCGGTTCATCCAGAAGGAGCAGCTTTGGCTCAAGAGCCAGCGCGCGCGCCAGTTCTACCCGTTTCTGAAATCCATATGCAAGCGTTCCCACAATCGACTTACGAATGCTTTGAATTTCAAGAAACTCAATTATTTCCTCGACGTATTCCCGATGCTTGATTTCCTCTGTCCTGGCCGGCCCGTAGTAAACTCCCCCGGTCAGCAGTCCTGCACTTTGATGGAGGTGGCGGCCGATCATTAGGTTGTCTATGACGGTCATGCCCTTGAACAGGGCTATGTTCTGGAAGGAGCGGGCCATTCCGAGTTTTGTCCGTTCGTAGGGCGGCAGGCCTGTTACGTCCTGACCCTCGAAAACCACTCGACCTTGCTGGGGATGGTAGAGGCCGCTGATGCAGTTGAGCATAGAAGATTTTCCCGCTCCGTTCGGGCCTATGATCGCAAATATTTCGCCCTGATTGACCTCAAACGAAACGCCGGACAAGGCCCGGACTCCGCCGAAGTTTAGCTGAATATCGCTGCAGGAAAGCTGAACCATCTATAAAACTCCTTGCTTATGGCGGCCCAAAAAACAAAACAGTATGCCAGGATATTCTGATTCCAGGCGCTTGACGTTAATAAAGAGCCGGAAGTGTCGGTTGTAGCCGCCCTGAGAATTGACGGGATTGTGAAAATGTGAAGTCTGAAATATCATCATCTTTGACCGACGTCAAACAAATAATTGATAATCTAAAAAATGGTTTTATTATCGCTTGACATGAACGTAAGGCGAGAGCTAAATTTGGGCACTCCTGAACTTACTTTAAAGTTTTATCCTGTATTTGAACGTGAAAATGCTTTAGTCGCTAACACAAATATTGGGTATCGATATTTGGAAAAGTTATCAGGGCGTGCCCTGTGATAGCGCTTCTCTTCTGATGTTCAGGGTATCTGAAAAATGTTTTGATATTCCCAAAATAATGTTTGACAGGTCTTCGGCACTGCTCTATGTTACCTTTACGTAAGGTATAAACACCTTCGCAGAACCGCATTTTGAAAGGTGGCCTAAATATGAAGACATACCCGACTCTCAACTTTGATCTGGGAGATACTGCCGATTTACTGCGAGAAACTGTCAAGGATTTCGCTACGGCTGAAATTGCTCCACGAGCTGCCGATATAGACCGCGATGATCATTTCCCAATGGATCTCTGGTGCAAAATGGGGGCGTTAGGTCTGCACGGCATAACGGTTTCAGAAGAGTACGGTGGTGCCGGAATGACTTATCTGGAACATGTGGTGGCAATGGAGGAGATCAGTCGCGCCTCCGCTTCGGTCGCCTTGGCCTACGGCGCACATTCAAACCTCTGCATTAATCAGATTTACCGCAATGCCAATGAAGATCAGAAGCGCCGTTATCTTCCGAAGCTGATCAGTGGCGAGCACGTCGGTTCACTGGCCATGAGCGAAGCAGGAGCCGGCTCGGATGTTGTCAGCATGCGTCTGAGAGCCGACAGAAAAGGCGACCGGTTTATCCTGAACGGCACCAAGATGTGGATCACCAACGGACCTCACGCCAGTACTTTGCTGGTTTATGCCAAGACAGACGTCAATGCCGGATCAAAAGGGATTACTGCTTTTCTGATAGAGAAGGGCTTCAAAGGTTTTTCAACGGCCCAGAAGCTTGACAAACTTGGGATGCGCGGTTCTGATACTTGTGAACTGGTGTTTGAGGATTGTGAGGTGCCCGAAGAGAACGTGGTGGGGAAACTTGGGGAAGGTGTGAAAATCCTGATGAGCGGTCTGGACTATGAACGTGCGGTGCTCGCCGCCGGTCCGCTTGGCATCATGCGAGCCTGCCTTGATGTTGTGATTCCCTATATTCATGAACGAAGACAGTTCGGCCGAGCCATAGGTGAATTCCAGCTGATGCAGGGCAAGATTGCGGACATGTACAGTACCATGAATGCCTGTCGGGCTTACGTCTACGCTGTGGCTCATGCCTGCAGCGGAAAAAATGCAATTCGCAAGGATGCGGCCGGAGCGATTCTTTATGCGGCAGAGAAGGCCACCTGGATGGCTCTGGAAGCGATCCAGATTCTGGGCGGTAACGGCTACATAAATGAGTATCCTGCCGGGCGCCTGCTGCGCGATGCAAAGCTTTACGAGATAGGTGCCGGAACCAGCGAAATCAGACGTATGCTGATCGGTCGTGAGCTGTTTAGTGAAACAGCCTGAATAAGGAATGGCATTCACAGACAACACCTTTTATCTTCAAGTCGCCGGGCATAAACTGCGGGTACGCACGATCGTTCCGCCCGGGGAAAGCATAGAGTCGTCACCGGTTCTTGTTTTTCTTCACGAAGGCCTTGGCTGCATCGAAATCTGGCGGGATTTCCCGGAAATGCTTTCAAAAGCCCTGGGACTCCCGGCATTGATGTATGATCGCTATGGTTCCGGCGGTTCAGAGGCTTTTCAGGAGGTGCGACAGGGTAATCCTTTTCGCTGGGAAGCGGAGGTTGCTCTTGCGGAGTTGCTGACAGCCTGCAACGTTAACAGGCCGATACTGATAGGTCATAGCGATGGCGGCAGTATTGCGCTGCACTATGCAGCTCATTTCTCAGGCCGGCCGCTCGCAGTGATAGTTGAAGCTGCTCATGTGTTTGGTGAAGAACTTACATTAAGCAGTATTCGCAAGGCGGTACAGGCGTTTGAAACAGGTGGTCTGAAAGGAAAGCTTGCCAGATATCATGGCGAACAAACCGAGTCCATGTTCAAGGGGTGGGCTGACATCTGGCTGGCCCCGGAAAATCTAGGCTGGAATATGGAGTCATTTCTGTCTGCCATTACCTGCCCTCTGCTGGTTATTCAGGGGGAAAACGACGAATACGGGACTCTGGACCAGGTTGAAGCAATTGTCAGCGGTGTTTCCGGAAAAACGGAAACTTTGATAATACCGGATTGTGCACATTCACCGCACCTGCAGGCACAGGAAAAGACTCTTCAGGGTATGGTGGCATTTGTAGAGTCTCTGTTCAAGTAGATAAACCCGATTATTAACCCAAGGAGTACACCAAACATTATGCCGACTTTGAAAACAGCACTTAACGTGAACTCCAAAGAATTCCGGACGAACGCGGAGTCAATGGCTGCTATTGTTGCGGATTTACGGGAGAAAGCCGCTGAGATCCGCCTGGGCGGAGATGAGCGTATGCGGGCCAAACACCTGGAACGTGGCAAGCTGCTACCCCGTGAACGCGTCAGGCAGCTTCTGGATGTCGGCTCGCCTTTCCTGGAGTTGTCCCAGTTTGCCGCCTACAAGGTATATGGAGAAGACGTCCCCGCAGCCGGGATTATTACCGGTGTTGGCCGGATCATGGGGCAGGAATGCATGGTTTTTGCCAATGATGCGACTGTCAAGGGCGGCACCTATTATCCGCTTACCGTTAAAAAACATCTGCGAGCCCAGGAGATTGCCGAGGCCTGTCATCTGCCCTGCGTCTATCTGGTTGATTCCGGCGGTGTGTTTCTCCCGCGCCAGGAAGAGGTTTTCCCGGATCGGGACCATTTCGGAAGAATCTTCTATAATCAGGCCAACATGTCCGGTAAGGGGATTCCACAGATCGCCGCTGTCATGGGATCCTGTACCGCCGGTGGAGCCTACATGCCGGCCATGTCGGACGAGAGCATCATTGTCCGTAGGCAGGGGACCATTTTTCTGGCCGGACCGCCGCTTGTCAAGGCGGCCATAGGAGAGGTGGTCAGCGCCGAGGACCTTGGCGGGGCCGAAGTTCACTGCCGCACCTCAGGTGTTACCGATCACTATGCCACCAATGACGGCCATGCCCTTGCAATCGCTAGGAGGATTGTAGGCAATCTCAACAGGCAGAAGAAGCTTCCGCTGGCTGTCAGAGAGCCTGTTGAACCGCTTTATGATCCGTCTGAAATCCACGGAGTAATCACAACTGACACCAGAAAGCCTTACGATGTACATGAGGTGATTGCCAGAATCGTCGACGGTTCCGAGTTTGACGAATTCAAACAGCTCTACGGCACGACTCTGGTCTGCGGATTTGCCCATATCTGGGGCTATCCGGTCGGCATCGTAGCCAACAACGGCATTCTTTTCTC
>CAZUGI010000039.1:0-24098 GCA_964619855.1 uncultured Geobacter sp.
CAGGTTGACGACGTTCAGGGCATTTTTCTCGATAAAATCGCGGCGAGGTTCAACCTGATCACCCATCAGGATTGTGAAAATTTCGTCCGACTCAACGACATCCTCGATCTTGACCTGCAGCAGCACCCGGTTTTCCGGATTCATGGTTGTTTCCCAGAGCTGTTCCGGATTCATCTCGCCCAGACCTTTATAGCGCTGGATGGCCAGGCCTTTCTTGGCATTTTCGAGGAAGAAATTGAGCAGATTCTGGTGGTTGGTTGTCTCGAACAGCACCTTGCCCCCCTCCTGCTCCACAAATGCCCGGCCATCAGCCATAGTCTCAACCACCCGGCGGTGATTCTCCACCAGCAGCAGATACTCGTGCGTCGAAAGCACTGAAAGCACCTGCTGATCAATGATGGAACGGATGTTGCCGATCCTGAACGTGACGCGATCTTCTTCGATCTGGTAATCGGAACCTTCCGCCAGCCCTTTCATCCCTTCCAGATACTGCTCAAGCTGCGACAGTTCCTCCAGCCCGGCCGGAACATAGCTGCGGATGACATTTGAAGGAAGTTCGGGGGATATGCCTTTTTTGACAACCTTGTCGAAGATGGCTCGATTTTCGATAAACTGCTTGATGACCGGGATAATCTGTTTGCCGCTGTAGGTCCGGTCACCCTTTTCAAGCCGCAGGGTCAGATCTTCGGCCCCCTCCTCCAGCAGGAAATTCTGCATGGCGTGCTCATTGCGCAGGTACTGCTCCTTCTTGCCGCGCTTGACTTTGTAGAGTGGCGGCTGGGCGATATAAAGGTGCCCGCGCTCAATCATCTCGCGCATGTTGCGGTAGAAGAACGTAAGCAGCAGCGTCAGGATGTGTGAGCCGTCGACGTCGGCGTCAGTCATGACTATGATGCGGTGGTAACGCAGCTTGGCGATATTGAAATCATCCTTGCCGATGCCGGTGCCAAGTGCTGTGATCAGGGTGCGGATCTCCTGAGAAGATATCATCTTGTCAAAACGGGCCTTCTCGACGTTGAGAATTTTACCCTTAAGCGGCAGGATCGCCTGATTTTTTCGATCGCGCCCCTGCTTGGCCGAACCACCGGCAGAATCACCTTCGACCAGATACAGTTCACAGAGGGCCGGATCCTTTTCCTGGCAGTCAGCCAGTTTGCCGGGCAGTCCGCCCATATCCAGAGCACCCTTGCGGCGGGTCAGGTCGCGTGCTTTGCGGGCCGCCTCACGAGCCCGGGCGGCTTCAATTGATTTGTTTAAAATATCTTTGGCAATCTTCGGGCTTTCTTCCAGATAAACCGCCAAGCGCTCGTTGAGCAGCTGTTCAACGTACCCTTTGACTTCAGAATTGCCCAGCTTAGTCTTGGTCTGTCCTTCAAACTGCGGCTGCGGAATCTTGACTGAAATAACACAGGTCAATCCCTCGCGCAGGTCGTCACCGGAAACTGTTACTTTTTCATTTTTCAGCAGGTTGTTGGCTGCGGCATAGGCATTCATAGTACGGGTCAGGGCCGCCTTGAAACCGGCCAGATGAGTCCCGCCCTCGTGAGTGTTGATGTTGTTGGCAAAGGCGAAGATTTTTTCATCGTAGGAGTCGTTGTACTGCATGGAGACCTCCATCTCCACGCCCCCCTTCTCGCCTTTAAAATACATCGGCCTGGGGTTGATAACGGCCTTGTTGCGGTTCAGGTACTCAACAAAGGAGTTGATTCCCCCTTCATAATGAAACTCATGTGATTTGCCTTCGACCCGTTCGTCGGTAATCTTGATCCGCACGCCGGCGTTCAGAAAAGCCAGTTCGCGCAGACGCTGGGAAAGTATGTCGAATGAGTATTCTGTCGTCTCAAAGATTTCTTCGTCCGGCATGAAGGTAATTCTGGTGCCGCGCTTTCTGGTTTCGCCTGTTTGCACAAGAGGCGCCTGAGGGTCTCCGCGGCGATAGGACTGGCGGAAAATTTTCCCATCGCGACGGATTTCAAGTTCCAGCCATTTGGAAAGTGCATTGACAACCGAAACACCGACACCATGCAGACCACCGGAAACCTTGTACGAGTCGTTATCAAATTTCCCGCCGGCATGCAGCACCGTCAGGACGACTTCGGCGGCTGATTTGCCCTCGTTCGGCATTATATCGGTCGGAATACCCCGACCGTTATCAACGACCGTTATCGAGCCATCAGCGTTAATAGCCACTGTAACTTCATTACAATACCCGGCCAATGCCTCATCAATCGAGTTATCGACAATCTCGTACACCAGATGGTGCAGACCGGAACTCGAGGTTGAGCCGATGTACATGGCCGGCCTCTTGCGAACAGCCGACAACCCCTCCAGAACCTTGATATTATCCGCCCCGTACTCTTCGGAGCTATGTGTCATGTTTTCCTGTTCACTCATGCGCTATTTTCCCTCAAACGTCAGATAGCCGTCTTCCATTCGAAAGACGGCGCAGTGTGAAGCGTTCTCCAGCAACGCTGGAGAACGTTCCGTGGTTGTTACAAAGACCTGAATGTCCCTCGTGGTAAGGAACTCCATCAGGTTGTGATTACGCCTCGAATCCAGCTCGGAGCTCATGTCATCCAGGAGCAGCAAAGGGGATTCACCAAAAATTTCCTGCAGGTTTTCCATCTCCGCCATCTTTAAAGCGAGTACAAAACTCTTCTGCTGGCCCTGAGAACCAAATGCTTTCAGTTGCCTGCCATTCAGAGTAAACGTCAAATCATCGCGGTGCGGGCCCGCGGTTGTCGTTCCGTAGCGTTCATCAGAACGTTCATGGCGTTTGAACAGTTCCAGCAATTCGGCCCGTATCTGTTCCCGCTCCGATGACAGCACTCCATCTGGCTGGTAGCTGATCCGGGAGGTCTCACTATTGTCAGAAATGGTTGCGTAGTGCCTGCGCTGCTTGCCGTCCAGCACTTCTACAAACCTGAGTCGGCGCTCAATGACCTCGCCACCGGCAACAGCAAGCTTTTCAGTCCAGATGTCCAATCCGGTCTTGTCGGAACATTTTAGCAGGTGGTTGCGCTGTTTGAGTGTTCTCTGATAATCATGCCAGCAATGCAAGTAGCCGATATCACCGGTATAGACAGCCCGATCCAAATAACGGCGCCTGGCTTCCGGGCCCATTCTGACCATTCCGGTGTCATCAGGAGAAAAAATTACTGCGTTCAACCTGCCATGAAGATCAGAAGCCCGATGAATACCCTTACCGTCAATATCCACCCGGCGACCAGCCGTTTCGAGCATAATACTTATTTTGCTACTTACTCCAGACGACTTGACCGCTCCCTGAACCTGAGATAGCCGTTCACCATGTTTAATCAACTCAGGCAATCTGGATGTTCTGAACGAACGGGGACTTCCAAGCAGATAAATCGCCTCCAGAAGATTGGTTTTGCCCTGCCCGTTAAGACCGTAGAAAAGGTTGAACCTTTCACCAGGTTCTATTCTGAGAGCAGTGATATTACGAAAATTGGCAATCGCCAGTTTCAGAAGACGCATCCCTCTGCTATCAAAGCCTCATCGGCATGATAACGGCCAGGAAACTGTCAGATTTTTCTGGAACTATAATGGATGGCGACAACTCATCCCTGAATTTCATCTCGACATTGTCGGTTTCTGCCACAGCCAGTACATCCAGAAGATAACGGGCATTAAATCTGACTGAGAAAGGCTCGCCGGCATACGTTACATCAAGCTCTTCCATCGCATCACCCAATTCCGGATTACTCGATGATATTTTGATACCAGCCGCAGAAATTTCCAGCATGATGCCTTTGAATTTTTCGCTGGAAAGAATTGCCATTCTGCGGACAGAGTGGGTGAAATCTTCTTTTCTTACGGTTACCACCCTGTTGTTGGCTGCCGGAATAACACGATTGTAATCAGGGAATTCCCCATCCACCAGACGCATTACCATGTATGAATCACCACGCTTTATTACAGCACTGTTATCCATAAAACCGAAGAGAAGAACCCCGCTGTCCTCATCGGTTATTTTTTTCATTTCACTGACACCCTTTTTGGGAAGGATTACCCCTTTCAGCAGTTCCGGACCGGCAATCCCTGTAAGCGCCCCTGAAGCGATGGATAATCGATGCCCGTCCGTAGCAACCATTCGGAGACTGTTTTTTCCGTCAGCCCCCACTTCTACCTTTGTAAAGATGCCGTTAAGATTATATTTTGTTTCATCATAACAAATGGCATATGATGTCTTTTCAATCATTCCTCTCAAGAGAGAACTTTCTATTTCGAATAGATTTTCCTCTTTTACATCAGGAAAATATGGAAATTCTTCCGGTGAAAGTCCAACAATATTAAATTGGACTTTGCCGCACTTTATTTCAACCCAATCATTGTCTTTAGTCATAAACACAATTGGCTGATTTGGAAGTTCCTTGACTATTTCGTACAGTTTTTTTGCTGAAACAGTAATTTTACCGGTTGATTTTACCTCGGCAGGATAACTACTCTTCATCCCAACCTCAAGATCGGTCGCAGTGACATTAATCGAAGATTCGGCCGCTTCAAGGAGCACATTAGACAAAATGGGCATTGAAGTCCGTTTTTCAACGATACCCTGTATTTTTTGAAGAGCCTTAAGGAAAATTTCCTTTTCAATTCTAAATTCCATATGTCACCCCTTACGACTAATATAATGTTTATAAAAGAATTAAAACCTTTGTTGTATATTGTTGGTGTTGTTGAAACTGATATAAACTTCATAACACACTAATTTAAATATCAAATACAACTTACTAGTATGTTGATATCTTATGATAAATTTTGGAATTATGAACATGTCATAAAATTATTAACACATATCAACAGCATACTAACAGGTTTTCATCACTTTAACAGTATGTGTCTTATCTCATCTATTACTTTTGCAAGTTTAGTGTCTGAAACCATAGCCTTATCAATTTTTTTGAATGAATGAATAACGGTAGAATGATCTTTTCCTCCGAATTTCAAACCGATATCGGGATAGGAGGATTTAGTCATATCCCTGCAAAGCCAGATTGCTATCTGCCTGGCATTAACAAGGTTTTTTAACCTTTTTTCAGATTTAAGATCGACCAGTTTCAAATCAAAAAAGTCAGCTACGGCCTTCTGTATAAGTTCGACGGTTATTTCCTTGCGCCGGTCGCCAAGAATATCTTTAAGGCTTTCCTTTGCCATACTCAGGGTGATAGGGATATTTTGAAGACTACTGAAAGCCCCGAGTCTTATAAGCATTCCTTCCAGTTCACGTATATTTCTGGTATCGCTTGAAGCAAGAAAATAGTACACATCCTCAGGAAGTCTGACATTTGTAATTTCGGATTTTTTCTTTAATATTGCAATCTTTGTTTCTATATCAGGCGGTTGTATATCCGCTATCAGCCCCCATTCAAATCTTGACCGGAGGCGCTCCTCAAGATCTGAGATCTCTCGAGGAAATTTGTCTGAAGTTATCACAATCTGCTTATGAGCATCGTGGAGCGCATTAAAAGTGTAGAAGAACTCTTCCTGGGTTCCGGTTTTCCCTGATATGAACTGAATATCATCTATTAACAGAACATCAACATTTCTGAACCGGCTTCTGAAAAGATCCATTTTTTTCAGCCTGAGGTGGTTTACCATCTCATACATGAACTTTTCAGCCGAACAGTAGCATACGTTCGTCTCAGGAGAATTAGCCCGTATTGTATGGCCGATGGAGTTAAGAAGATGACTCTTTCCGAGTCCGACACCTCCGTAAATAAATAGCGGGTTGTAAGTATCTGCCGGATTATTGGCGACAGCCATTGCTGCTGCATGAGCGAACTGATTTCCAGTTCCGCTTACAAAGAGATCAAAAGTGTATTTTGGATTGAGCGGTGTGAAAACCGACTCTAAATTTTTTGACGCGGTCTGTTCCTGATGCCCCCTTACAATAAGCTCTTCCGACAGCACTTGCTGAGGCTCGTCATTTTCCCTTACTATAAAGTTGAGGCTGACGGTATGCCCGGAGGTAACCGAAAGAGCCCCGGTCAGGACCTTAAGGTAATGATCCTCCAGCCATTCTTTGATGAATGTGTTGGGGACTGATAAATATACAGAAGAATTGTCATGATGACTGTAAAGAACCGGTTTTATCCAGGTGCCAAAATCGCCTTCCGACAGAACTTTTTCCAAATTTTCAGTTGCCTGCTGCCATGCTTCAAACATAGGGTGGTATCACAATCACAGAACTTAATATGGTTATCAACAATAGTCTTTGGGGTGAAACTGCCAATGGATTTAATAACTTTTAAAAGAAAAATCACTGTGTCACTCGCCAGTTATCAACAATTTTTTCAACACCTGTTGATAACTATTAAGCGTTATGATAACAACTAGTTAAATATGATTTAGGATAAATTTAGGCTCGTTTGAGGAGCTGCAGAGTAGCAGAGCCTTCCATGTTTTTCAAGGCAAATCAATCGCGAATATAAAATACAAAAATTCAATAAATATATTGACACAGATAGTAGGGTGTGTTTAATAACTCATTTCCTGTAAAAAATTAAGTAGAGGTACACATCGATGAAAAGAACATTTCAGCCAAGCAATACTTCCCGTAAGCGCACCCATGGTTTTCTGGTGAGAATGTCAACCAAAAACGGCCGACTCGTCATCAAGCGCAGAAGAGCAAAAGGTCGCAAGAACCTGTCGGTAAGAATTGCAACAAAATAACAGTTCTGATTTCTTGCCTGTGCTACGAAGCGCCTGTTTTCCAAAAGAGGCACGCTTAAGAAAACGGGCTGAATTTCTTCAGCTTTCCCGAGCACGGAACAAGTCTTCGGTAAGAGGCTTTCTTGTTGTATGGAGTGAAAACAACGGAGCCCTGGCCCGGTTGGGTGTGACCGTAAGCAAGAAGGTCGGCTGCGCTGTTGTTCGCAATAAAGTTAAACGCTATCTTCGCGAAGTTTTCAGGCACAACCGTGTGTTACTTGCTGCCGTGGATATAAATATTATTGCCCGCAATGAATCGGCACAGATGGATTATTTTGAAGTTCAACGGGAACTCAATAAGGCCTTCAGGCTCATAGGCGCATCCATATGTTCAAGAGCTGTATGCTCCTTGTAATCGGGATTTATCAAAAGTTGCTTTCTCCGCTACTTCCGCAGGCCTGCCGCTTTTACCCCTCCTGTTCCGAATATTCCCGTGAATCAATAGCACGTCATGGCGCTGCCAGAGGTGCTTTGCTCACCTTAATCCGGTTTGGCAAGTGCCATCCGTTTCATCCGGGCGGCCACGATCCGGTACCCTAACCAAGTAAAGCACTACCAGGAGTCTTTATGGAAAAGCGTGCATTCATAGCAGTTGGTCTTTCGATCGCGGTATTTTATGTATCCTCCATGCTGTTTGGCCCCGAGAAGGCCTCGGTCGCGCCCTCTGCCCCACAAAAGGCAGCTTCTACGACACCCGCCGCGCCAGCCGTTACGCCTGCACAACCTGTGACCTTGCCGCCGCCAGTTGCCGCTCAGGCCCCACCAGCCGCAGTCTCCCAGAAGGACATTAAAGTCGAGACGGATCTTTATTCGGCCGTCTTTTCATCACGAGGCGGCAGCCTGAAAAGCCTGACACTTAAAAATTACCGGGAAGAAAATTCAGCCTCAGCCAAGCAGGTTACTCTTGGAGCTGACGCCGACCCCAACATTTTGTCTTTCAGCACCCGGACGACCGGTATTGCCTTTCCGGACGGCGCCGTGTTCACGGCGGATACCGACGGCATAAAGCTGACAAACAAGGAATCGAAGCAGCTCACGCTCAATTATGTATCGGGGCAGGGCTTCACCATCAGAAAGATATATACATTCACGGCCGGAACATACGCAATAAAGCTTGAAACGGTGGTTTTTAACAACTCCGCATCCCCCTTGGTCGGGACTGTTCAGCACGTGATGACCTATCCGGCAGAGCCTAAGGTTAAGGACAACCGCTTTGAGACTGCCGGCGCGTTCCTGCTTTCTGATAAAAGCCTGGAGACTGCCGTTATCAAGGATGTTGCCAGTGCGACCAAGCGCTACGAAAAAAACATCCATTGGGCCGGTTTTGCAGACAAATATTTTCTGAACTCGATTCTGTCCGATAACAACAGCATTGCTGCTGTCGAACTGAAGAAAAATCAGGCCGGCTTCTTTGAGTCGGTGATCTCATCGCCACAGTTCACCGTGAATCCAGGAAAGTCCACGGCGGTCTCATACCGCCTGTTCGTGGGCCCCAAGGACATTGATATTCTTAAGGCTCAGGGCAATTCTCTGGAGCAGTCCCTCGATCTGGGCTGGTTCACGGTCATAGCCAAACCCCTTCTGTATACCATCAAATTCTTTCACAATTATGTCGGCAACTATGGAACTGCCATCATCATCATCACCATAATTCTAAAAATACTGTTCTTTCCATTGACGCATAAAAGCTACAAATCAATGAAGGGTATGCAGAAAATCCAGCCGGAGATGACCAGGCTGCGTGAAAAGTACAAAGATGACCGTGACTCCATGAACAAGGCGGTCATGGAGTTGTACCGCGAACACAAAGTCAATCCCATGGGCGGCTGCCTGCCGATGGTCGTGCAGATCCCGGTGTTTTTTGCTCTCTACAAGTCGCTCATGTTCTCCATCGAACTTCGTCACGCACCGTTTTACCTCTGGATCACCGATCTGGCCGACAAGGATCCGTACTATGTAACCCCTGTTATCATGGGCGTTACGATGTTCATACAACAGAAAATGACCCCCTCGAACATGGAGCCGCTCCAGCAGAAAATAATGCTGGCTTTGCCGGTGGTTTTCACCTTCATGTTCCTGAACTTTCCTTCGGGACTCGTGCTTTACTGGCTGGTTAACAATGTTTTGACAATCGGACAGCAGATGTATATCAACACACTGGTCAAGGATTAGGGCCTTCGCCAAGGAGCAGATTATAATGTATCTCCGCGACACGATAGCGGCAGTCAGCACTCCGCCCGGAAATGGTGGCATCGGAATTGTCCGGGTGAGTGGTGACAGGGCGTCGGCAATCGGAGATGCTGTTTTCAAGCCGATACATGACGGTGGCCTTTTGAGCCACCGTTTTTATTTTGGCAGCATTTGCGATCCTGCAACCGACCAAACCGTTGACGAAGCTATGGCGGTCCTGATGCGCGCCCCTCGTTCATACACCCGTGAAGATGTCCTTGAATTGCATTGTCATGGTGGCTGGCTGGTTGTGGAAAAAGTGCTGTCTCTTGTGCTCAGCTGCGGCATCCGTCTGGCCGATCCGGGGGAGTTTACCCGCCGGGCTTTTCTCAACGGGAGGATTGATCTGGTACAGGCCGAAGCGGTGATGGACATTATCGGGTCAAAGACGGAAGCGGCGCTTCTGCTGGCCCAAAAACAGCGCGAAGGATTACTTTCCCAGCAGATTGAAGAGATCCGAATCCGAATTTTACATGCACTTGCCCTGGTTGAAGCATATATTGATTTTCCCGACGAAGATCTTGGTGATGCGGACCTGGGTTCAATTTGCAGCCACGTTGAGACTGCTCTTGGGAATATCCGACAACTGCTGGAGGGTTACGATCAAGGGCGGATATTGCGGGAAGGGATATCGGTGCTGATCATCGGCAAGCCTAACGCAGGTAAATCAAGTCTGCTGAATCGGCTGCTGAATGAAAATCGCGCAATAGTCACCCACATTCCCGGTACTACCCGGGATGTCATTGAAGAGACCGTCAATTTTAATGGGCTGTCAGTCCGGTTGCTGGATACGGCTGGAATCCGGCATACCGAGGATCTGATCGAGCAGGAAGGTATTAACCGTGCTCTGGGGAAAGTACCTCTGGCGGATCTCGTGTTGTTTGTTTTTGACTCATCAAGGCCGTTTGACACGGAAGACCAACTCATTCTGGATGCACTGTCCGAAAGCAAGTTCATCGCAGTGCTTAACAAGTGTGATCTGCCAGGTCAACTGGTTCTTCCGAAGGAAAGTCGCTTTGATCTGCAAGCTCGAATATCCGCAAATTCCGGTACCGGGGTTGAAGAGTTGAAGCAATCTGTATGCAAATATTTTTTGAAAAACACGAATATTGATCGCCGCGAGTTTGTGGCCATTTCAAGGGCTCGTCATCGAGACGCGCTGGTTTCTGCCGACCGGGCGCTGCGGCGATTTGCTGCTGCGTTGGATGATTGCAATCTTGAATTGCTGTCGATAGAGCTGCGCGATGCCTTGGAGGCGGTCGGGTCTGTGACTGGTCAGACTGCTACCGACGATGTTTTGGACGTTATTTTCTCATCATTCTGTATCGGAAAATAAGTCTGGATAATAAAAAGAATTTGTTTCACGTGAAACATGCACCGACAAGGTTGAGTTTATGATGACGTATGATCAGATATACGACGTTATTGTCGTTGGCGCAGGGCATGCAGGCTGTGAGGCTGCCCTGGCTTCCGCCCGCATGGGCTGTCGCACAATGCTGCTTACGATCAATCTGGATGCAATCGCTCTTATGTCATGCAACCCCGCCATAGGCGGGCTGGCCAAAGGGCATCTGGTCAAAGAAATCGATGCCCTGGGTGGCGAAATGGCAAAAAATATTGACGCCACAGGCATCCAGTTTCGCATCCTCAACACCCGCAAAGGGCCGGCGGTTCGGGCGTCAAGAGCTCAGGCGGACAAACAGCTGTATCGACTCAGGATGAAGCGCGTACTGGAGCAGCAGGACAATCTGGATCTGAAACAGGGGGAAGTAACGTCCCTTTATCTTGAC
Organism: uncultured Geobacter sp.; assembly: GCA_964619855.1. Taxonomy (GTDB): domain Bacteria; phylum Desulfobacterota; class Desulfuromonadia; order Geobacterales; family Pseudopelobacteraceae; genus JACRCG01. The sequence goes on from CAZUGI010000039.1 coordinate 10,755, forward strand.
GGGCTTACCCTGCGAGGAGTCGATACCCGTTCCGGCATCCGGTTTCTCTGCAAGACAGTTGTTGTCACCACCGGCACGTTCATGCGCGGCCTGATTCATATCGGCTTGAACAATTACCCCGGTGGGCGAGCAGGCGATCTCCCTTCCATAGGTCTCTCGGACCAGCTGAGAGCTCTCGGCTTTGCTGTCGGCAGGTTGAAGACCGGTACTCCGGCCCGTCTTGACAGCCGGACAATTGATTTTTCCAAGCTGGAACCACAATTCGGCGACAACCCTCCCGTTCCCTTTTCGTTTTCAACTGCCATAATCAGCATGCCACAGGTTCCCTGTCATATCGCATATACAAACCAGCGCTCTCATGAAATCATCCGCTCCGGGCTCGATCGTTCGCCGCTTTATTCCGGGATCATAGAGGGGGTCGGCCCGCGCTACTGTCCTTCAATTGAAGACAAGGTCATGAGGTTTCCCGACAAAGACCGGCATCAGACTTTTATCGAACCGGAGGGTCTCGATACGGTTGAAGTCTATCCCAGCGGTATGTCGACATCTCTTCCGATAGATGTGCAGATTGCATTTTATCGTTCAATGGTTGGCCTGGAGCATGTAGAAATAATGAGGCCGGCCTATGCCATTGAGTACGACTATGTGGATCCGATCCAATTGCATAGTTCGCTTGAGACCAAGCTGATCAGAAATCTGTATCACGCCGGTCAGATTAACGGAACATCCGGTTATGAGGAGGCGGCTGGCCAGGGCCTGATAGCCGGCATCAACGCGGCGCGGCGAGTAAAGGGGTTGGAGCCGGTTCTGCTTGACAGAAGCCAGGCCTATATCGGCGTTATGATCGATGATCTGGTCACGCAGGGAACGAAAGAGCCCTATCGTATGTTTACCTCCAGAGCCGAATATCGTTTATTGCTGCGCGAAGATAATGCCGATCTGCGACTGAGAGACCTGGGTCGTGAGCTTGGACTTGTGTCTGATGAAGAATACGATTCATTTTCAAAGAAGCGAGAGATGATCGTTGCAGAGCAGGATCGTATCTCGACGGCACGAATTTCAAATACAGATGAGGAGCTTGAAATATTGTCACGGCTTGGGCTGGAAGATATTCAGAAAGGGACAACTCTCGAGAATCTGCTCAAGCGACCGAACATAACCTATTCTGAGTTGGCAGAACTGGATGATGTTTCACGTGAAACCGCAGCAGAAATTCGCGAACAGGTTGAGATCCAAATCAAATACCGTGGATATATTGAACGGCAACTGGATCAGGTTGAGCGCGCAAAGAAGCTTGAGTCGACGCGCATTCCGGAAGGTCTTGATTACGCTGCAATTAAAGGGCTGACAACCGAGGTGCGTGAAAAATTTGTCAAGAACCGGCCAGACACCCTCGGACAGGCCTCCAGGATTCCAGGGGTCACGCCGGCAGCGATTTCAATACTGGCTATCGCGCTAAAGGCTAATTTCGGTACTGTTTCAAAATGATACTTCAGGGCATTTTCTTATGATCCATGACATGCTTGTTCAGGCAATCAATGAAGCAGGCTTGATACTTCCAGAAGAAAATATAAGGTCTTTAGGAGTGTATGTTAACGAGCTGAAAAAATGGAACAGCAGGGTGAATCTGACTGCGATAACCAGAGACAAGGAAATTGCGATCAAGCATATTGTCGACTCCCTTCAGCTTGCCCCGTACGTTTTTGATGAGGATAATCTGCTTGATATGGGATCAGGCGCAGGCCTCCCGGTAATTCCTTTGAAAATTGTGAAACAGGATACTGGAATGCTGTCCGTCGATGCAGTCGCAAAGAAAATTGCATTTCAAAATCACATCATCCGCCTACTTGGTTTGCAGAAAATACATGTTCTGCATACCAGAATAGAGGACCTGCCGGAAAAGTACGCCGGCAAATTCAGTCTTATCACTTCGAGGGCTTTTACCAGGCTGGATTCTTTTGTTTCCATGGCAGTGCCACTCCTGGCAAGAGGCGGTCGCTTGATCGCAATGAAGGGTGGCGATGCCGAAGAAGAATTGGCAGTCTGTAACGACACTCTCAAGAACCTCGGTTACGCAGTCACCGAAATCCACTATTACGATTTGCCCTTTAAAATGGGCAAGCGTAGTCTCGTGATGATGACGGCCCGTGAATCTGCTTAGAATGGGCCTTCAGAGGCTGGTGTGCGAAAAATGGCCTCTGAGGCGTTTTGGTGCATCGCTCCTTGGTCAGGCCAACATTTTTGTGTTTTTACGTTTGTATGGCGTTTTGTCGCGGCCAGGTAAAATTTTGAATATTTTGGGCAGAAGTGCAGGATAATGAAGTTGCAGATGATTGGAATCTGCTCTAGAGTATTAGTTTAAGCGCATTATAAAGCCGAGCGAGGTGTCGTATGAAAAGACTGATCTGCATACTGGTTATTGCAAGTCATATTTCAGCCTGTGCCACTTACGAAAACAGGGCGGTCTCTTTCAGGCCGCCGCAGGATTATTCCAATTTTCAGGATGCAGGCGGGCTGGCAGTGGGAGGCGAGGCTTTCACTGACAAAAAACTGGCCGAGGAGGCCTTTGGGTTCGATATTCGCGGTGCCGGAGTATTGCCCGTACAGATTGTACTGGATAATCGCAGCGGCCAGGCAGTTGAAGTCGTTTCAGGCCAGACGTTTCTGATTGACGGCTCCAACCGTTACTGGAAGATCCTCTCCAATCAGGAGGCAATTGATCGAGTCCAGAAGGCAACTGAGGTCGGAGCGATTGGCAAAGGTGCCGGCCGTGGTGCAGCTTTTGGCGCCGCCGCTGGAGCGCTGCTTGGGTTAGCCATCGGGATAGTTACCGGTCGCGGAGTAGGAGATGCTGTAGTAAAGGGCGGAGTTCTGGGCGGGGCCGGAGGGGCTGTTATCGGAGGAGCCAACAAAGCCGGGGATGATCGCCAGAGAGAACATAAAATTGCGAATGATGTCCGCGAAAAAGGGGTTGAAGGCAAAATTATGCAGGCCGAGGCGCTGGCAAGTGGATTTATCTTTTTCCCGGGCGAGGCTGAGACTGTAAAAGAGTTGCGGCTGCAGCTCAGATTCCGGAACAGTGGGGATGTAAAAACCATCAATCTCAGGTTGCGCTAGGCGATGGACGTTCGCATCTATTATGAAGATACGGATGCCGCCGGTGTTGTGTATCATGCCAACTACATCAAGTATCTGGAGCGGGCCCGGACCGAATTTTTTCGCAGCAACGGCTTTCTGGTGGCAGAGCTCGCGTCAGAGGGTTTTATTTTCCCGGTCATCAGGCTGGAACTGGATTTCAAGTCACCCGCCCATCATGATGATCTGCTGTCTGTTGAGACGATACCGCTGAAGATTTCCGGAGCCTCTTTCATGCTCCGCCAAAAAATTGTACGATCGGCTGACGGTGTTTTGCTGTTTGAAGGTTTGGTGACTCTGGCCTGCGTAAATACCGGCCTGAAGGCCCGACGGATTCCAGTTGCCATCAGGCGGATGCTTGAATCAAAAGTCACTGCAGCTTCTTGAGAAAAGTCCTGTCAGAAAGACAGATATGAATAATGCTGCCAGAATTGAACGAAAAGAAGCGCTTGAATGGTTACTGGATAAGGATCTTCTGGCAATCGGTGCCCGCGCTGATGTGATCCGTCGCGACTTGCATCCGGAAAACCGAGTGACCTTTGTTGTCGATCGCAATGTCAACTATACCAACATTTGCGAATCAAAATGTTCTTTTTGCGCATTCTATCGCGACAGGGAGGCAGCCGATGCCTATACACTTTCTTATGAGCAAATCTACGACAAGATAGCAGAGCTGGTAGACCAGGGCGGCACCCAGCTGTTGATGCAGGGGGGGCTGAACACCGAACTGAAAATAGATTTTTTCGAAGGGCTTTTCAAAGGAGTCAAGTCGCGATTTCCAGCGGTGCAGAATCACTCTCTTTCGCCGGCCGAAGTGACATGCATCGCTAATAACTCCGGTTTGTCACTTGATGAGGTTTTGGTTCGCCTTAAAGGGGCAGGCTTGGATTCGATTCCCGGCGGCGGCGCAGAAATCCTGGTGGATGAAGTGCGCAGCAGCATATCGCCCAACAAAATCAGCTGGCGGAGCTGGTGCGAGGTCATGCAGAAAGCCGCTGCACTCGGAATGTCCACCACCGCCACTATGATGTTTGGCAGTCTTGAAAAGCCGATGGATATTGTCGAGCATCTTTTCCGGATACGAGAACTTCAGGACAGCGGGGGATCCTTCACAGCTTTTATTCCATGGACATATCAGCCTGGCAATACGGAGCTGGGCGGCATTACCGCTACCGGGGTGGATTACTTGAAAGTCCTGGCCCTGTCGCGTATTGTCCTGGACAATATTCCCAATATCCAGGCCAGCTGGGTCACGCAAGGAGCCAAAATGGCCCAAGTGGCGCTCTTCTTCGGGGCCAACGATCTGGGGGGCACCATGTTGGAGGAAAATGTTGTGGCGGCCGCCGGATGCAGTTTCCGCATGTCGCAGGACGAAATGATCAGCCTGATACAGAGGGCCGGTTTCAAGGCGGCTCAACGCAGTACGATCTACAATATTGTGCAGGAGTTCAATTCTTGAGTGCTTACAATCAGCGGACTGGAGTCTGCGAGATTATCACCAGTTCGGACCGGTTGCTTGATCTGGCAGATTTCCTCTCACGCCAGAAGGAAATAGCAGTGGATTTAGAGATGGATTCCCTGCATCACTACCGGGAAAAAGTCTGCCTGATACAGATATCCACCCGTAGCGGGAACTGGCTGATAGACCCGCTGGCACTCGATAATCTTTCTCCTTTGGCAGGGCCGCTCGCTGACCCGGGTATTCTGGTGGTCATGCATGGCGCCGATTACGATATCCGTTCATTGCACCGTGATTTTGGAATCGAAGTTACCAACCTGTTTGACACCATGATTGCGGCTCGTTTTCTGGGTATTCCGGAGTTCGGGCTGGCGGCGCTGTTACGGACACGATTCGGAATCGAGCTGGACAAAAAATATCAAAAGGCTGACTGGAGCAAGCGGCCATTAACTCCTGAAATGAGCGCCTATGCCGTGGCTGATACATCGGACCTGCTGCCCTTATATGACCAGTTCCGTGCTGAACTGCTCCAGAAGGCCCGTCTGGCCTGGGTTGAAGAGGAATGCCGATTGGTGTGCCAGGCGCGGGTAACGGAGAAAGACGGCCCGCTGTTTTTGTACTGCAAGGGCGCGGGTAAACTTAAAGGGCGCAGTCTGGCCATTCTGGAAGAGTTGCTGCAATTACGGGACAGGCAGGCACGAGCTCTTGATCGGCCGCCATTTAAGGTTCTGTCTGTAGAGACACTTCAGGAAATTGCCCTAAGTGCCCCGCGCACAGGCCTGGAGTTAAGCAAAATCAAGGGCATGACAGCTGGTCAGATCGAGCGTCACGGTGCGGGAATCATGCAGGCGGTTGCTTCCGGACTGGAAATGCCGGAGGAGAGTCTGCCCAGCTTCCCTCGGATTCGTAAAAATGATCTGGTAGAGGGGGCCAAGGAGCGTTTAAAGAGCCTCAAATGCTGGCGCGACCAAAGAAGCGCCGAACTCGGACTTGAACCGGGCGTGCTGGCGCCAAACTGGCTGCTGGAATCAGTTGCCGACTTTAATCCGATTACACATTCCGGTTTGGAGGGTATTGCAGGGGTGCGACAGTGGCAGAGAGCTTTGTGTGCCGAGGATATCATCAGGGTCGCGTCTGCCGTGACCAGACGCGAGGTGTAACATCATGGAACGACCCTATTTGAGTATAGTCATACCGGTCTACAATGAGGAAGCCAATCTGGGGCACCTCATGAAACGCCTTTATCCGGCAGTTCAGGATACCGGGCATTCATTCGAGATCATATTCACCAACGACGGTTCCCGCGATCGTTCACTTGAAATATTATGTGGGTTGGTAGATACCTATCCAGGCGTTAAAGTAGTTGAATTCACAGGAAATTTTGGCCAACACATGGCCATTCTGGCCGCCTTTGAGGTGTCGAGCGGAGAGATCGTAATTACTCTGGATGCCGATCTGCAAAACCCGCCCGAGGAGATACCACGTCTGGTGGCCGAGATAGAAAAAGGGCATGATGTGGTCGGCACTATCCGCCAGCAGCGTCAGGATTCGGCCTTCCGCAAGATGGCGTCGCGAATTGTCAATATTACCACCAACAAGATCACCGGCATGCAGATGCAGGACTACGGCTGTATGCTGCGTGCCTACCATCGCTATGTGGTGGATAATATCAACCGCTGCCGTGAATCAACGACCTTTATCCCGGCTCTGGCCCAGACTTTTGCCTCCAATCCGACCGAGATCGAAGTTGGCCATGCCGAACGGGCCGAAGGGGAGAGCAAATACTCCTTTTACAGGCTGATTCGACTTAATTTCGATCTCATGACCGGTTTTTCTGTGGTTCCGCTGCAGCTTTTTGCCCTTTTCGGCATCCTCACATCGCTGCTGTCCGTGGCTTTTGCAATCTTTCTGCTTGTTCGCCGGTTCATTGTCGGTGCCGAAGTGGAAGGGGTTTTTACCCTGTTTGCCATACTGTTCTTCTTTGTCGGCATCATCATTATGGGGATCGGAATTGTCGGTGAATATGTCGGCAGGATCTATCAGGAGGTGCGCAAGCGCCCGCGCTTCGTAGTGAGAAGGACGTACGGTTTTGAAGAATAACAGGCTGATTGTCTGCGCGTATCACAACGTCGGATACCGCTGCGTGGAGGAGCTGCTGCGTCAGGGAGCGGAGATCTGCCTGATCTTCACCCATGAAGATTCTGCCACGGAGGAAATCTGGTTCGACTCGGTGCGTGAATTGGCGTGTCGGCATAGCATACCGTGTGTGACATCAGATATCAGTGAACCGGAGAATATTGCCAGAGTAAGAGCCATTGCCCCTGATTTCATCTTCTCCTTTTATTACCGGAATATGATAAAACCGGAGGTGCTAGATATTCCGTCCTGCGGTGCTCTCAACCTGCATGGGTCCTACCTTCCGAAATACCGTGGCCGGGTGCCTGTCAACTGGGCGGTTATCAATGGGGAGACCGAAACCGGTGCTACTTTGCATTACATGGCAGAGAAACCGGATGCCGGCGATATCGTCGATCAAGAGAAGGTGGCGATAGCTTTCTCCGACACCGCAGCAGATGTATTTGTCAAAGTGACGGATGCAGCGGTGGCGGTTATAGCCCGTACCTGGCCGCTCCTAAGGAGCGGGAGCGCCGCCCGGATCCCCATGAATCTGGCTGAAGGGAGTTACTATGGAGGTCGTAAACCGGCTGATGGCCGTATCGATTGGACGAAAAGCGCTGATCAGATTTATAATCTGGTCCGGGGCGTAACTCACCCCTATCCGGGAGCATTCACATTTTTGGATGGTCGGAAGACCATTGTCTGGAAAGCCCGGCCTCGAAATGGAAGTGGAGATCCGGGACGTATTGTGTCGCAAAGCCCGCTTCTGGTTGGCACAGGTAAGGGGCTGCTGGAGCTGCTTTCCATTCAGATCGAAGACGGTGCGGAACAGGCTCCGGAATTGCAGATGCAGCAGCCTGATGGCATAATTTCAGCATTTGTATAAGAGACATTTACAAAGAACAGGAGCCGCAATGAAAGTACTCATCTTAGGCGTCAACGGTTTTATCGGCAATGCACTCACCCATCGCATCCTGACTACGACGGACTGGGAGGTCTTCGGGCTTGATATGGCCTGCGACAAGCTGGAGCGCTCGCTGGGCGACCCACGTTTTCATTTTCTTGAAGGTGATATCACCATCAACAAGGAATGGATCGAGTACAACATAAAAAAATGTGACGTTGTGCTGCCGCTGGTTGCGATTGCCACACCGGTCACCTACGTCAAGGATCCGCTGCGGGTATTCGAGCTGGACTTTGAAGAAAATCTCAAGATTATCCGCCTCTGTCACAAATATAAGAAACGGGTCATTTTCCCATCCACCTCAGAGGTTTACGGTATGAGTCCGGATACCCATTTTGACGAGGATAATTCGCCGCTCATGCTGGGACCGATCGCCAAGGAACGCTGGATCTATTCCTGTGCCAAACAGATGCTGGATCGGGTCATTTACGCCTACGGCAATCACGAAGGCTTGAGATTCACCCTGTTCCGCCCTTTCAACTGGATCGGCCCCAAACTAGACAGCATCCACACTGCCAAAGAAGGCAGTTCGCGCGTCCTGACCCAGTTTCTCTACAATATTCTGGCCGAAGAGCCGATTCAGCTTGTGGATGGTGGCAACCAACGCCGCTCCTTTACATTTATCGAGGATGGCATTGACTGCCTGATGAAAATCATCGCCAATGAAAACGGATGCGCAGACGGCAAGATTTTCAACATCGGTAATCCGGCCAACGACCTTTCGGTCAAGGAGTTGGCCGTAATGCTGCGTGAGATGGTCAAGGAGTTCCCGCTCTACAGGGACAAGGCTGAAAAATGTCGGATTGTCGAGATCTCTTCTGACACCTTCTACGGCAAGGGCTATCAGGATATGCTGACCCGTGTTCCTTCAGTCAAGCGCGCCAAGGAGTGTCTGGGATGGGAGCCGGTGACAACCGTGGATGACGCCCTGCGCAAGACACTGGAATTTTATCTGGTCGATGAACGGGAGAAACTTTCCGAGTTTCTATGAGTCAAAAAAACAATACCGGATTTACCCTGATAGAGATTGCGGTCGTGCTTGCAATAATCGGTATGGTGCTGCTGCTGGTCATACCCAGGCTGCCCTCTTCTGAGCGTGAAAATCTAAGGAGATCCGCCTACGCGCTGGCATCGTCTTTGCGTTATGTCCAGGAACGGGCCGCCGCTTCCCGAACGAACTACTATCTGAGTCTGTCACCGGGAACGGACAGTGCCGGCTTTTTTGAGATCGGCGGGGATGGTGCCGGCAAGGAGCCGGTCGACCCGTTGTTACGGAAGCGCCCTTTACAAAAAGGTATCCAGGTGTCGGATGTGATCATTCCCCGATTGGGAAAAGTCATGGATGGCCAGCTTCGTCTGGATGTCGGGATGGGGGGACTGAGAGATTTTGTAACGATTCACCTGCGCTCTCCCGATGGGAATTTTTGGACTGTTATGGCCTTTCCGGCCGGTGGCAAGGTTAAGGCCTATGATGGCTATCAGGAGCAACCCCAGTGATGCCCGGTATGAAGGGTTTCACGTTGCTGGAAGTGATGGTGGCTCTGGCTATTATGGCCGGTGTCGTTTTGACGGTACTCGGCGCGGTCAATTACCACATTTCCATCATAGCCAACGAGCGTGACAGCACAACTCTGGCGTTACTGGCACGGACCCGTATGGCGGAGATGGAGATGTCCACGGCACCGCTGACAGGAACGGGGACTTTTGCCCCATCCCGCCCTGAGTTTACCTGGAAAGCGGAACTCCTGCCCGCAAAGCTGCCTGGTTTGCAGAAGCTTATTCTCCGTGTGCAGCGCACGGCAGATAATAAGGAGGTAGTGCTTGTCCGCTATCTCCCGCAATAGAGGCTTCACCCTGCTGGAAATTCTGATCGCTCTGGTATTGCTGGGCGTCCTTTCGGCGGCACTCTACGGCAGTTATTTTGGTGTTGTTCGTGCCAAGGAGAGCGCCACGGTTGGGATGGAATCGCGCCGCGAACTTGGCGCGACCCTGGATCTGATTCGCAGAGAAGTAGCATCAGCGATGTTTATTCGCAGCGACACGCGTTTACGTTTTGTGGTTGAAGATCGCGACAATTTTGGCATACCGGCCTCTGTGTTAGAATTGGCGACTCTGGCACCTCCTTCAGCGATGGCGCGCCGCGAATCCGGTATTGTTAAAGTCAGATACCGCTTGATCGAAAGGGACAATAAACGCACCCTGACACGTCAGGAACAGGATCTGTTTTACGGGGGCGCCAATATTCCGGCTTATCCGCAGATGGAGCAGATTCGCTCTTTTCTGGTGGAGTGCCAGGATGGAACAAAGTGGGTAAAGAACTGGGACACGGCCATCAATGGCAGTTTGCCAAAGGCCGTACGTGTAACTGTTCAAGTTGAGGAACAGGGCAGGCCGGTTGAGTTTGTTGTTCTCGCTGCCCCGAAAGTGAGCGGCAGGTGATCCGCCGTTTCAAGGAAAAATCGGGCTTCGCCCTGGTCTTGACCCTTATAGTGACCGCCCTGATGGTGGCGGTGGCGACCGAGATGATTCATCAAGCTTATGTGGACACCTCACTCAGCCGCGGTTTTAGGGATGGTCAACAGGCGTCCATACTGGCGGAATCCGGGGTGACCGGCGGTGCAAAATTGCTCCAGCGGTTTCTTTCCGGCCAAGAATATACGGCACTTTCTGATAAATGGGCAATGCCGCTCAGACTAGATGATGAGGTTGGTTCTCTCGAAATTACGGTGAGTGAAGAGAGTGGCCGCATCAACTTGAACACCCTGCTGCGGCCGAATATGGAGTACGAGCCCTTCATCCATGCTGCGCTCATGCGTATCAGCAAGCGTCTGAAGTTGCCTGATGAAATCTGGATTGCTGTGGCAGACTGGATGGATGGAGACGACCTGCCGCGCTCCGGCGGTTTTGAGTCTCCGTACTATAGAAGCTTGAATCCTGGCTATGCAGCCCGTAACGGCAAGCTTGAGACGCTGCAGGAGCTTTCGCTGATAAAGGGATTTACTCCGGATATTATCGGGAAGCTGCGCCCTTTTGTCACAATCTATAATGATCAGTCCGGCGCACCGCTATCATTGATCAATATCAATACGGCCCCGAAAGAGGTTATTGCCGCACTTGATGATCGCATCGATGATCGTATGGCTGAGCGTATTCTGGAAGAGCGACAGCTGCAGCCTTTTAAATCAACGACGGAGCTTTCGCGCGTTCCGGGTCTGGATACCATCGCCATCGGTCTTCTGGGGAAGATCAGCGTCAAAGGAAGCCTGTTCAGGATTGTTTCCGTAGCCAGGGTGAAAGATGCCGGCCGCACGGCCGAGGCTGTTGTGAGGCTATCCGGCGGGGCACCGGAATTTCTGACCTGGCAGGAGTATTAGCCCGTTGAACTGATTTTTTCTAGTGTAAATATGTTTACCTGGTTTTGTAAGCTTCTGTTGGTGGAACGTTGGTGTCATATGGAATATTTTGTAATAAATATCGAAGAAAAACGGGTGATATCCGCCCGATTTCGTATATCCGGAAGTTCTACAGAACTGATAGGAGCGGCCTCATTCGTGCTGAGTGCTGAACAGACTCTGGCTGAAGCCGTCCGACAGATTGCAACGGGTGTGGGTGCTTCCCAGCGGGTTGTCCTCTGTCTGCCGCCGGCATTGTTTGCCCACCGCTCTGTTTCGCTGCCGCTGAAAGATCTCCGCAAAGTGCGTGAGGTTATGCCATCTCAGCTGCAGGGTGAGATCGCTCTGCCGATAGAAGAGCTGATACTGGATGTGCTGCCGGCCGGAGAAGGAAACTTTCTTGCTCTATGGGCCAGAAATGCAGACATCAGCAGGGCACTGGACATGTTCCGCGAAGCCGGAATCGACCCGCAGGTGGTCAGCTCCGTGCCCTTTGCCTGGAGCTTTATTCCGGGCATTCCCGCGGAGTGCGCTGTTTTTGATATGGATACGATGGCTCTGATTATCGCTGGACGGTTGACCTTCTTGCACACACTTGATTCTGTGACAGGCGTGCCGGCTCGGATCACTGCTATTTTGGCCGCCTTGGGTTTGACAGGCGCGACCCTTCCTCAGCTTTGCCTGATCGGAGCAGGAAGCGGATTGTCAGGCAACAGTGAAACATTGCCGTTCCAGATAAAGCATCTTGCTGTCCCTGCGGATATGGGCCATCTGTTTAAAAATGAGGCCACATTTCAGCAGTTGGCCGGCTTGTATGCCGTGGCAAAGGCCTGCCATGCCGGATCGCTTCCGGATTTTCGGCGGGGAGAGCTTGAATGGACTGCCGGTGGCGCCAAAACCCGCAGAAAGCTCATGGTTACAGGAGTGCTTGCTGTTCTGGTCATCTCCATCCTGTTCGTGGGCAAGTGGCTTCAGTACCGGGCGATCAGTGCAGATATCGCCTCGCTGGATACATCCATTTCGGCCGTGTATCGCGAGATTTTCCCCACTCGCTCCAAGGCCGTTGATGAAATTTCAGAAGTCAAGGGAGAGATCAGGCGCCTGGCGGGGAGAGACGCTTCCAGCAGCATTCTTGACATCCTGAAGAAGCTGGCCGAAGCCAAAGGCGCTACAATCAACGGTCTGTACGAAGCCGAAATAGAAGGGCGCAGCCTGAGGATAAAAGGAGATGCGCGCTCCGCACAAGCCGTGGGGGAGTTCAAAACGGCACTCTCATCTTTGATGTCTGCCGTTGATCTGGGTGAAGTCAAGAGCCGTCCGGATGGAACAGTGTCCTTCAGTCTGTCCGGAACGCTCAAGGAGACAGCCAGATGAGACTCTTTGATGTGGTTCGCGAATTATGGCAGGGCATGGACAGCCGAACGCGCGTACAATCCGGATATGTTCTGATTGTACTTCTGGTGGCAGCTCTGGCCTGGTCTGCACTGGCCGGCAGGGTTGCGGTGCTTGAGAAGAAAAGAACTGCCCGAGAAGCAGTTGTCAAGGAGCTGCTCCCTTTGCAACTGGCCTACCGGACTGCCAAACAATCTTCAGATCAGCTGGTAGGACGGTTCTCTTCGCTCAGGCCGGATGATACTCCTGCCAAAATAATTGAAGAGATCGGCATCAGGGGCAGGGGAGTAAAAATAACTCCACTCAAGGGTGAAGAGCGGAATGGTATTCTTGAGGATGCTGCCGATGTACGCATCGAAGGGCTGACGCTCAACGAAGCGGTCAATCTGGTCTATCGGCTCGAGAAAGGAAGTCGTCCTTTGGTGATGAAGAAATGTAATCTGCGGATCCGCTTTGATGACCCTTCCCGTTGCGATATGGCCATAATCCTGACTCTGCTCAGGCCGGCGTCAGGTCAGCCCAGATAATGTCCCGGCGTATGCTTGGCAGGGCTATTGTCCTGACACTAGCCTCAGGGATACTGTTGGTCGGGTTCATCTATGGTTTTTTCCCGGCGGAACGCATCGATACGGCCATCGCCCGTGTACTTGAGCCTCAAGGCCTGAAGCTTCTGCCACAGGCAAAGAAGACTCTCCTGCCAGGTCTGGTCTGGAACAAGTTGGAGCTGCTGTCCGATAAAGGGACTCTGGTACGCTGTGATCGACTGCTGGTACGGCCGCTTCTGCTGCCACTACTTGTGGGTCGTGCGGTTTTTTCAGGAACGGCTGCCATCGGCAGCGGGGAAATGATTATCCAGTACACCCTGAATGGCAGCGATGCCGTGA
>CAZUGI010000040.1:0-23277 GCA_964619855.1 uncultured Geobacter sp.
ACAGATCAATATATATTAGTAAGCTAGAAATCATTTTCTACGCGTATCGGGCAGGAAAATGATTGGCTAACACACCTGATCCCGTTGGCCGAGTCAAGATGTTGTTTCTTTTATTGATGAAGTGATTTCAGGAGGCACCGATGTTTCTTCTTCCCAAAGGCAACCCCCTGTTTGAAAATCTGGCAGCCACCAAGCTGAAGTTGCCGGAAGTATTGACTAAACTCAGTAATGGCAACTTCACCGGCTATGCCAGTTTTGTATTCCAGGCAAGCACTGCCATCCTGGTGTTTGAAACCGGCAAACTGGTCAGCGTCCTCCTGGAAGAGCAGAGCGGCAAAAAACAGAGCGGTTTTGAGGCCCTCTCGGCGCTGGCGGAACTGATGGTCACCTCCGGTAGCGGCGCCCTGAATGTCTACAAGCTTTCAAAAGATCTCACCATGTGTATTCACGCCCTTCTCCAGGGCGAAACCCTTTACAAAGCACAAGAACTGAAACTGATCGACATTAACTCCCTGCTGACAAAAATAAAAACAGACCGGATGAACGGCTGCCTGCGCATCTACACTGACGAGCATTCGGCCATGATTTTCTACAAAGAGGGCAATCCGCTCGGTTTTTTCCACGACGGTTCAAGTGAAATCGAAACGTCTTCCTCCGAATCGCAAAAAATTGCCGGTATGCCGGGCGCCAAAATTGATCTCTTCTCGACCTTGAGCACTGAAGAGCTGATGGGCGTTAATCTGCTGGAAGTAACCAATATCCAGAAGATCTGGGACACATCCGTGGCCCTGCACCAGTCTGAAATCGAAAAGATCAGCAAAGATCGGGCCGAGCGTGACAAGAAGGCAACGTCACTCAAACTCGCCGAATATGAAGAGCAGATCAAAGCCGTGGTTGGAGAATATATCGGCAAGGTTGGCAGGGGTGTCGTTGACAAGGCGCTCTCGGATAACGGCGGCAACTCATGCCTGATAGACGAAGCCGGTTCCGCCAGCTTTCTGGCCAATATCGAGCGGGCCGCAAAACTGCTTATCAGCGGAACCAATATCAAATTGATGACCGAGAAACTGAACGCCATTATTACCGTAGCCAAGTCTGATTTTTAATTTAATTGCAGGGTTAATACTGGAGGATATATGGAAAAACTTTTCGAACTTATTGCCCAACTGAATCCGTTCGACCTCACCCAGGTTATTTTCTGGGGATTGGCTGGCGCCATAAGCTTTTACTTCAGCCTCGGCAACGCCCGTGTCTGGACAAGTATTTCGATCGGTTTCTTTCTGATCTTCCTCAGCCAGGCCTACAGCATCAATCCCTGGGCTCATTTTTACAAGCTTACCGCCTTCCACTATATTTCCGGTACCGTGGCGATCATGGTTATCACTCACGGATTTCTTGAGTATTATGTATTCTGCCGTACGTTTGAGATCTCCGGCAACAAACTGGTTGTGTACCTTTCGACTCTGGTCGTACTGGTTCTTTCCGGGGCCTTCCTGATCATAAACCCGACTCCCAGCCCCAACACCATCAGAAACATCAAGATGGTTGAAAATGCTATCTGGGTGTTCCTCTGCGTTCTGAACATCGAGCTGGTCAGAAAGATTTATCTTGCCATCAAAGACTCCGACATATCCAAGGGTTTTATCGCCTTCGGCGTGGTCTTTGTCTGCATTCTGCTCTGGAGAGGGTCCGACTTGTATCTGCAGGTATTCCAGTGGGATAAGGACTGGCAGGACATCATCGCCATCATGACGGAAGAAACCACCGACATCGAAGAGTACATGGGCCGCGTCCAGTTTTCACGAGAGGTGGCCAAATACGCCGGTCTGCTATCGGGTGTCTCCGTCGGCGGAACCTTTATGTATATTTACCGACTGCTAAAATAAAAACTCTAAAGGCGGGTTTCCCCGCCTTTTCTTTTAAATCCGACAGCATTTTTTCGGATTCAGGAGGTCTGTTGCATGAATAATAAGTTGTTTTCCTTCTTTCTGGCGTTATTCGGACTGGCTTTTATGGCCGGATGCGGTGGTGGTGGAGGTTCAACTCCGGGTGCTACAAAGAATGCTCAACATGAATCTCTGGCTTGTATTGGGTGCCATGAAGGCTCAAACTGGAAAACACCCGGCACTGGAAAACCAATTGTGTACGAGTATTACTCTTCGACTCATTACAAAAATAACCGAGCAAGCTGCCAGGATTGCCATACCAGCGGCTACATGCACCCGGCATCCTGTGCGAGATGTCACACCATCGGCGGTCAAGCGGTCAACCCGCTTCTAAACCCCGACACCAGCGGCAGGTGCGCCAACTGCCATGCCAAAGTCAATCCACGCCCCGGCCTATTTGACGGATTCAATACCTTTTCCTACGAAGACCCAAATATCCCGGCACTTCCTGCAGGCAGTACGACGCGGTTCATTCATTTCAGTACCGGTAAGCGCGCTAATTTTGTCTCAACCAACTATATAAACAACTGTCGCAAGTGTCATAACCCTCATGACACATCCAGTGGCAGACAGCAACGTCGAGATTGGGCTCAATCCGGCCATGGCGCAACCAATACAAACCCAAGAACAAACAGTGACTTTAAATTCAGTGGAAGTTTGAGCTCCAACAGCGTCAATTATGGAAACACCTGTGTTCGCTGTCACACCTCAACAGGCCCAATAAAGTTCATTACCAGTGGCTTCTCGGATGTTAAGGCTTTAGATCTTCCAGCTACAGATAAATCCCGTGAAGTCACAGCCTGTGATGTATGCCATGATGACGGTCTGGGTTATGCTTATGGCTACAAAGTAAGAGCAGTGCCCCAACTCACCAATTTTTATAACTACTCCGCCGGCATAGCAGCCACTGCTCTACCTGGAGCCCAAAGTCATATTTCCATTTCCAATACATTCCCAGATATCAAAGCTTCAAATGTATGCCTTGTTTGCCATGTGGGTAGGGAAATTGGTGCCATTATTACCAAAGCAAACCTACAGAATGTCGATTTCAAAAAAGTGGCATTTATGTCTTCACACTTTCTAACTGCAGGAGCGAGCTTGTTCCAAATAAGCGGATATGAGTTTGCAGGCAGGGATTACACCAGTCAAGGAGCATATCCGTACCTACACAACCAAATTGGTCGCACTAACAGTGATACAAGTGGTCCGTGCGTGACTTGCCACATGAAGCCTGGGCGGCATACGTTTCTCCCGGTTACTTTAGGAAATAATGCCGTGTTGTGGCAACGACCGGTTACCACAATTACAAGTCCTGAATGCAACGGCAATTGTCACGGGAGACCAACCCCTGTGCCAGGTTTACCTGCTTTAGTGATTACAACAACAGCGGGCTCAACAAACCTGAATACGGTAAAATCCGGATTTTTTGCCACACTCGAAGCCTTAAAAGTCTTACTTCAAACTAACGGCATGTTTTACGGGCGTGGTGGCATCAAGACCACCGGAGCATTTACAACAAATGTAACCAACTGGGAAAAGCTTGGCGCCAATTCAGGTCCTGATACCATGGGAGTTGCGTTTAACTACGTTCTTCTCAATTTTGATTACGGTGCCTACGTTCATAACTCCA
The DNA here is from genome assembly GCA_964619855.1 of uncultured Geobacter sp. Taxonomy (GTDB): domain Bacteria; phylum Desulfobacterota; class Desulfuromonadia; order Geobacterales; family Pseudopelobacteraceae; genus JACRCG01. Next base: position 3,577 of record CAZUGI010000040.1, read on the forward strand.
CTTATGCAAAAAGGCTTCTGTACGACTCTATAGACAGGATCGATGATGTAGGCGGTTTGAATTACAGTACTTGCACAACCATAAGCGGGAATGCTGCTGCATACCAATATCTCTGCAACAGTACCAGTTCGAATACAGCAGCTGAACGACCATAATTTACAAAATTTTCTTCTCAGTTTCTATTTAAGGAGGCGTAACAATGAACCCAAAATTGACCAACTTCATGATCAGTGTTACTTGCACAGTAGCGCTTGCGTTACTGGCGACACAGGCCCATGCAGTTCCAGCCTTTAGCCGCGCCCACAAGGTGGAGTGCACCACCTGCCACACGATTGCACCTGAATTGAACGAATACGGTGACGCCTTTCTGAAAAACTCCTACGTGTTTCTTGGTAAAGCCAAGAAAGGGGAAAAGAAAGAAGCTGCTCCTGCACCTGCTGCTCCAAAACCGAAAGCTTCTGGCACATCAACGGGTGCCGCCGCAAATATAAGCGGTGAGGGTGATCCCGACAAACTGAGCAAACTGAAAGCAGGGGCCATGGCTGGCGAAGCCGCTGGCTCCGAGCCTGCTGCCGCTGCGACAGAGCCACTTGCAGCAGCTGCAGCTCCAACTGAAACAAAGTCCGAGGGGCTGGTCCTGGCCGCTATCCCTGAGCTGCTCCCGATCTCCTTTACCGGTGCTATCAACTATGGATTCGGAGATAAGCGCAACATTAACGATGGTAATGAATTCGACTATTCAGCCCGTTCCTTCAAACTGCACGCAGCTGGAAATTTCCGTGACATGGTTGGTTTCTTTGCAACTTATGTTGCCTATAGTGAACAACCACCGGGCGGCACATACAACACCAGTATAGTTCCATCAAATAATAAAACTGATCTAAGTGAGTTCTTTATTCAGTGGCGCAACGCATTCGACACTCCGATCAACATCAAGATCGGCCGTGTGCAACCGAAACTGGGACTCTGGAAGACCAATAACAAGCTGTCCGCTACTAACAACTACCTGCCATATACATATACTGTTGGCACTGAATCAGTTTTCAGGGTCGAGCAGACTCAAGATACTCTTGAACTCAACTCCGTCCTTGCCAAGCGCCTGTTCGTGGCCGGCGGCCTGGTTAACCGCAAAGGACAGAACAGCAAGGAAGGCTATGCCCACGTATCCTATAAATTCGGCGGTGCCGACTATATGGGCGGTGAACCGGACGTCGATCTGAACAAGGATGAGAGCGTTTTTGACTTCCTGACCTTCACTGTCGGAACCTATGGTTATCTGGGTAAAAACGGTTCCAGCGTCAGTGGTACGCCTCGCAACAACTATGGTCGCGGCGGCGTGGATACCGAACTGCAGTACAAAATATTCAGACTGCGCACACTGGGCGGTTACGGCTATGATGACAATGCTACTCCTTCACAGACCCGTGTAACAAAAGTCATTTCAAAGGCAGCTACCATTGAGGGCGAGTTTACCCTCCGCACCAACCTGATTGCTGCAACCCGCTTTGAATACCTGCAGGAGGTTGGTAACGTTCCGGCATCTGTATTTACAAACGTGTACGCCCGTCGCTATATCGGAACCCTGGGATATACGCCACTCGAGAATTTGAAGCTGTCAACTGAATTCAAGTATGAAATCATGCCAACGGTCATAAACCGGGTCGGCATTATCGGAGCAACATTCAGTTTTTAGCAAAAAATAATTATTCAGGTCTGGTACATTTTTAGAAATATGATATATAGGAAAACGATAAATTGTACTAAGGAGTCGCTATGAAAAGAATCTTTATGCTCGCCGCGCTCATTACTCTCATAACGGTTTCGCTCGCCGACGCCCGGATAAAGGTTAAAGGGCGTGGTGACAGGATGAATTTTGATCCTGAAAGCATTGACCCCAATTTCAGGCCGTCCTTTGAATTGATGACAAAGAAATGCGTCAAGTGCCACACCATGGAGCGTACTGTCATATCAGTCCAGACCGGACGCGCTCCGATTACCGGGCAGCCTTTCAACAAACAGGCGGTCAAGGCCTACGGCATCAAGATGCTGCGCAAACCGAACTCGGAAATGAACAAACAGGAGATCAGGGATATTGTTCTGCTTCTTAACAATCTTCTGGATGAGAACGCCAAATAATAGTCACCTGACATAATTACAAACATAAAAAAACAGCCCGTTTCCGGGCTGTTTTTTTACTTCTATGATTTTTGTGAGCCGCTATTTGAAGCTGATTCTGAGGCCATCCTGAATATTTGTCACCGTGTATTTAGGAAACTCCGCCTTAGAAGAATCAAGTACAATTCTGACGTATTCAGGATAGACACCCACCCGAACTTTGGATACCCCGAATTTGTTGATTGCCACACTCTTTCCGGCTTGAGAACTCTTTACACCTGGAATGTCAATGGCCAACCGCTCCGGTTTTGACAGCTTAATTACTTTAAAATCACCCACCTGACCATTTGCCTGAATATCAATGCTTGAGTTACCAACCACGACCTTGCGGACGGCAGAAGCGTTGGCCGGCGAACCAATCGGCACAACAGGCTCCAGCTTGTTTGCTTTGGCTGAAGACATGGAACCGCTTGGCGGAGGCGTAGCAGGAGCCGCCTTTTTCGGCGCAGGGGCTGCCGGCTCATCAAGACCCAGCGGATCATCCTCTTCTTTGGATGCGTCACTCGAAGCAGGCTTGGCCGGTTCAGCTTCGGCTTTCTGAACTGCCGGAGCCGGCTCGGCTTTTTTGACGGGCTCGGCTGACTTCTGTACAGCCTCTTCTGGTTCGGCCTTGGCAGGCGCCGCCTGGGGGGCTGTAGGAGGAGTCGCGGCAGCTGCGGAGGCACCGCCGAATGTTACAGTCAGCTTTTTCCGGTCGGGGCTTGACTTCACAGAGATATCCGATTCCGCCACGAGGTTAAAGACCAGTCTGCTTACAACCATACCGGAGATCTTGGCCATATCAACGCTGATACTTGATACAGGGCCTTTGTTAACGACTATCAGTGGTTCAACCTTTTCAGGATCTGCATCGGCAATGTCAACCACGGCACGCGCCTGACCAGGAACCTTGTAATAGGTGTAGGTCATTGACACATCTGCGGTCACCTCGACTGAAACGGAATTTCCCGCGACAACAGGCTTCACATCAAGAAGTTCGGCGGCCTGCACAACGGAAAAAAAACTCAACAACAGGATCAGCGCCAACATACCTGAAAAAATTCTTTTCATCTGCCAACCTCCTGGATAGTAATCGATGTTCCAGCACAATTATTCGGTGTTATACCATACTGCCACGCATTTTCAGCATAATTCGGCACTATCAGCAGAATTTACGGTTATCCGCGATCAGAAATTTTTAAGATCGTCATCTGAAAAATCAAGCGAATTCTCAAGATTAGCGGCATTCAAACGTGAGCTGACGTCTCTAAAATCAGGGTTGGCAGAATCAATTTCATTGAGCAGCCTGTTGGATTCATCCTGTTTGCCGAGAGCCTCGTAGGTCAGAACAAGTTCGTATTTTACGGCGCATGAATCATCAAGTCCGAGTCCAGGCTTCAAGAGCGTGTTAAGCATGCTTATCGCCGTATCAAAATCGCCGCGCTCCCGCAGACAGACTCCCTGCATTATAAGACAGGCAATCCTGAGGTCAGCGTCAGAAGAGGCTTTGCGGAACTCGGTGATCGCCTCATCGAATAATCCCATCTCCCTGAAAGCAAGTCCCAGATCATAATGCGACTGAGCATCCGAACTGTCCATTTCACTACTGTACCTGACGCCACTTGGTGCGGTCGAAATGGTATCAAACAGATCGCCGACAGAATCAAGCCAGTCATCGTTATTGAGCACCTCACCGACGACCTGTTCCGCAGGCAGACCCAAAAACTGATCATCATCGATATCCAGCTCAATTTCGATATCCTCATTGCCAAAAGGGCTCAGATCAATAAGATCTACCGGTTCAGGTTGGACCTCAGTCACGGGTGTGAACGATACCCCTGCATCAGCATCGGCCAGATCAAACACGCCGGCCTGACCGGGCTGAATTTCAGAAGAAAAGGGTGAGTCTGCTTCCGGTGCTGATAAGAAGTCCGCGCTCCCGGATATATCCAGCTCCAATTCCGGTATATCATCTTCAGCCTGGTTACCGGCTGAAATACTGGAAAGCGAATTCAGTCTGGACGACAGCGCAATGACTTCGCTCTCATTGCCGGCTGCCTTTGCCACCCGGATTAAACCTTCAACCACACTGACATTTATAGGATCTATCTCATCCAGAGTTCGATATATTTTCTCCAGTTCGTTCAGCGCACCGCCTGCCAGCAGCTTTTTTTCGTGGATATACAGAAGCTCCATGGAACCTTTTACATCCCGTTCCTCGGCGTGGCAGAGAATCAGGCCTGCCATGGCAGCGGGTTCATCCGGCAGCATTTTGCTATAATGCTGAAAAGCCAGCTTTACCTTTTGAGGCTGGTTAAGGCGCCTGTAAGCTTCGACAATAAGATCCCACACACGTTTGTCAGCCGGGTTGCTGCGGAGGAGACCCTGCAGACCGTTAACGGCGCTGGTGGCATTGCCATTCATAATCTGGCCGGAAAGGACTTCCAGCAGGAATCCGGCCTTTTTCGGAAACAGCTGCATAACCCTGGCGTTCAGCTTGGAGACACCTGCGCTGTCGTTGCGCTCCTGCAGCATGGATGCAGTTTTGAGGAACATGGCATAAGCATCATCAGCTTTTCCAAATTGATGATACGCTTCTGCGAGTTTGATTTTTATCGTGATATTCTGAGGGTCAACCGCCTGCATCAGATCCAGAATTTTCAGCGATTCTGATGTATTGCCGGCTTTTTCATAATAATCGTAGACCTGTTTATATTCCGACAGGGCATTCGCAGTCAGACCATGTTTCTCGTTCAGTCCGGCCAGAGTGAGTGAAAGCGAAATATCGGAGGGAAACAGCTTCTGCAGCTGTTTGTAGACGGCAATCGCCTTGAGATAAAAACCGTTGTTGGAAAAATACTTCCCGATTGTCTCAAACTCTTTGCGGGCATCATCAGGACGACCGGCCTTAATCAATAACTCTGCCAGTTTCTGACGCTGATTAACGGCGGAGGGCTCGATAACCAGTATCTGCTCATAGGCCTTGGCCGCCTTGTCAAACTGACCGCGGGCAACGAGCTTCTGAATTTCTTCCAGTAATTTATCTTTTTTAGAACTGGCGGCCATCGTGTCCTTCGGAGTGGGTAAATCGAACTGTCGGGAATAAACTGCGTGTCATGATAAACCCTTTTGAAGCTACTGTAAGCTACCAGGGTTGTCAAGCTTAATATCTCGGTTATATTGAGATATTTACATTTCCTCCCCCCTGATTTTTTGTGATTTTGGTTTTGACATGGCTCCTAAAATACTTTACGGTATTTCGAAAATATTCAGCGTATTCTGGTTGACTGACTCAACCCGAAAAGCGTCACGCAATAAGCATCGGAGACAGAGGCAATGTATTTCCTGCCCAAAACAAACCCGCTGTACGAAAGAATATCTGCTGAGAAGCTGGTTATACCGGATGTTCTGGAAAAACTCGGCAAGGGAGGATTTACCGGCTACCTCAGCCATACCGCCTCTGGATTCGAAGCCTACTGCATATTTGCCAAAGGCAAACTGATCTGCGCTGTCAGCAGTCGTGGCAACCTTGCCAAAACCGGCTTTGAGGCTATTGCTCTCATGTTCGATGCCGTTTTCAGCAGCGGCGGCGAGATAAATGTGTACCGGATGACTGCCGATCTTGCCATGTGTTCCCACGCATTGCTGTCCGGCACTCGGCTATTCAAGGGTGATGAGGTCCGTCAGGTCGACATCAAGGCTATGATGATCCGCCTGAAGGGGCAGGGATTTAACGGCGCTGTTCATTTTTACACACCGCAGCGTTACGGAATGATGTTCTACAAAGACGGCCTTCCGATCGGGTTTTACCATGATGCCGCCAACTCTATAGAATCATCACCCGAAGAATCCAGAAAAGTTGCCTCTCTGCCCGGCGCACGGCTGGATGTCTGTTCTACAAAGCCGATTGAGGAGCTGATGCATTATGATCTGCTCCAGATGGTCAACTTTGCAAAATTATGGGAATCCGCACAGTCCAGATATGCGTCAACGCGTCAGGAAGTTCGGACTGCAGCTGAAAATGCCACGACGGATAATAACGACAACAAGCTCGCTGAACTGGTTGAAGATATTGTTGAGGTTGCCAGCGCATACCTGTCAAAAGAGGGACGAGGTGTAATCGAGAAGGCGATAAGGAGCGGAGGAGGTCCCTCACTTCTGATGAACAATGCTCTGACAGAGACATTTCTGAAACAGGTCGAAGCAGGCGCCAGAACCATTGACAGCCACGCCCGGATCGATGAGATGATCGACCTGATGAGATCTGAAATTGCCGGCAGGCTTGCGGTTTAAACCGCGCTGTCACGGGAGCTGATTAGTGCAATTTCAGCAGATTCTCAGGGAATACCTTGAACTTCACGGGTACTGGGTGCTTTTTATAGGAACCTTTCTGGAGGGTGAAGCAATCCTGCTCATGGCAGGATTTCTGGCCTTTCAGGGGTATCTTGAAATCACCGGTGTCATTTTGACATCCTGGGCGGGTTCATTTCTTGGAGATCAGTGCTACTTTTACCTCGGTCGTCTCAAAGGGAGGGCTCTTCTAAAACGCTTTCACTCCATCGCCCGCAAATTCAGGGAAGCATTGAAGCTGATCGAGAAATATGGCAATTTCGTGGCCTTCATCTCCCGCTACACCTACGGTTTCAGAATAATACTGCCGATTATTCTTGGCATCACCAATCTTGCTCCCCGCACATTTCTATGGATAAATCTGGTCAGCGCCCTCTCCTGGGCTCTGGTCTTCTCGCTGGGCGGCTATCTTTTCGGGAAAAGCGCCTCACTGCTGCTCAAGGACGTAAGCAAATATGAGCATTACATCGTTCTGGCACTGTTCGGCTTTATCATGACAGCCTGGTGCGTCCATGTGTACCACGCCTGGAAGCTGAAAAAACCGGCCCGTGACAGGCTTGCGCGCATGAGAGCATTAAGGGTTTCACAAGGGATTTTGAATTGACCTCTGACATCGCAATTGTACTGGTTGAGCCTCAGTCGCCCGGCAACATCGGCATGACCTGTCGGGCAATGAAAAATATGGGGTTCACGCAGTTGCGCCTGGTAAACGGTTGCGACCGGTTTCAATCCGAAGCGCTCAAGTTCGCTGTGGCAGCAAAAGATCTTCTTGAATCCGCCACACTGTTTCCAGACCTTGCCTCGGCTTTGGCCGACTGCACGTTGACTGTCGGGACAACCCGTCGCCACGGCAAGTATCGCCAGGAGATATTCTCTCCTGAAGAGGTGGCCGGACGCTTAAAGGATCAGGTTGCGCCCGGCTGCAGGGCGGCAATAGTTTTTGGACGGGAGGATAACGGCCTGACCACCGGAGAGCTTTCCCTCTGCCGCTGGCATGCCACCATCCCCACCTCTGCTGAATACGGTTCACTGAACCTTGCGCAATCAGTGCTACTGTTCTGCTATGAGATTCAGAAAGCGGCCACGACCACCGTCGGCACCGGTAGACTTGAAATTGCGGACTCAGCAGAAATGGAGACGCTCTTCGGACACCTGCATGCCAGCATGAAAAAAATCGGATTCCTGAACGAGCAGAATCCGGAACACATCATGCGTTCACTGCGGCGTATTTTGTTCAGGGCAAATCTCGACAGTCGTGAAGTAACTGTCCTGCGCGGAATGTTAACCCAGATCGACTGGGCCAGCTCCGGATTTGACGGCAGAAAAAGATCATGACCCCGACCACTATCGGCCTTGTTGCAGGTACGCTGACCAGTCTGGCAGCCATACCTCAAGTGATTAAAACTCTGAAGAGCGGTCACGTGCGCGACATCTCCATCTGGCAACCGCTGCTGCTGACGATAGGTGTTGCACTTTGGATGATTTACGGTATTCTTATCGGCGATCTGCCGTTGATTATTGCCAACATAACCCCGCTGGTCTGCAATGCGCTGCTGACCGGCATGAAAATACATTATGGCAGGAAAGACAGCCACATGGCTGATTCCTATTTAAAAGAGACAGAGGAGAAAACAACATGAACCGAACGATCACAACATTTGCCGCCCTGCTGCTGCTGGCATTATTGTCCGGCTGCGGCTACAACACCATGCAGGCCAACGAAGAGGCTGTCACAGCCGCCTGGGGTAATGTCGAGTCATCCTACCAGAGACGTAATGACCTGATTCCCAACCTGGTTGAGGTTGTGAAAGGCTATGCCAAACATGAGTCCGACACTCTCAAGGCCGTTACTGAAGCCCGGGCCAAAGTCGGCTCAATGCAGGTAAGCAAGGATATTCTCAATAACCCTGAAAGTCTCAACAAGTTTCAGCAGGCCCAGGGTGAACTTTCCGGCGCCCTCTCACGGCTGATGGTCGTGGTTGAGAAATATCCGGACCTGAAAGCAAACCAGAACTTCCTCGATCTGCAGAAACAGTTGGAAGGCACAGAAAACCGCATCAACGTCGCCCGTGAACGCTATAACAAGTCCGTACAGATATTCAATACCAGCATCCGCACCTTCCCAAATTCCATGACAAACTCGATGCTTCTGCATCTGAAACGCAAAGAGCCGTTCAAGGCTGAAGAGGGTGCCAAAGTCGCACCAAAGGTTAAGTTTTAGTCTTGCTTGTAATGCAGCCATCCCCCTCCTGCCAGCGGGAGAGGGATGGTAAATGTTTTATGCCTATAGCCATCTGGCAGGGAGAGTTATGCCATGAACCTGAAAAAAATCATCCTGATCTTTTCGCTGTTACTTTTTCCGCTTCAACTGCTGGCACTTGACGCTCCCCAGTTGACGGGACGAGTCAACGATCAGGCCAAAATGCTCTCGCCCGAAACAAAACAGCGCCTGGAACAGAAGCTGGCCGCCTTCGAGAGAGAAACCTCCAACCAGATAGCCGTGCTTACCATAGCTTCCCTGCAGGGAGATGATATCGACCAGTTTTCGATCCGCGTGGCCGAAGCCTGGAAACTGGGGCAGAAGGGCAAGGATAACGGCGTGCTGCTGGTTCTTGCTCAGGCCGAGCGGAAAGTGCGGATTGAAGTCGGCATGGGACTTCAGGGAGTTCTGCCTGACATAACCGCCGGCAGAATCATCCGCGAAAACATGAGGCCGCACCTGAAATCAGGAAACTTTGATCAGGGCATCACGGTTGCCGTTGATTCGATAATCGCCGCTACAAAAGGGGAGTTCAAGGGAACCGGACAAACCACTCAAAAGCGTTCCGGAAAAAAATCCTCCTCCTCTTTTACAACCTTCCTCATAATCGCGGCAGTCGCCGTAGTGGTTCTGGGATTGTTCTCCCGCTATCTGGGCGGCGCCGCCGGAGCAGTTGGCCTGCCCCTGGCTGCCTCCATGGCATTTCCGGGCATGGGTGTCTTTACCCTCTTTCTGCTTGCGGCTGCAGGGCTGGTCGGAGGCTTTCTGCTCAGCATGCTTGTCTCCGGCATGTTTGGCGGTGGCGGCGGCTTCTACGGCGGTGGCTGGGGTGGTGGATTTTATGGTGGCGGCTCCTCCGGTGGCGGCGGAGATAATTTTTCCGGTGGCGGCGGAGATTTTGACGGCGGCGGTTCATCGGACGATTACTAATAAAGTGCAATCTTTGTTGCCTACGATTTTGAACCGTGATAATATTCTCACCTAATTTGCTTGACAGAGTGTAATCGGCTATAACCTTCCGTAATTATTGAGTTTTGGAGCCATTCATGCCGCGTTTTTTCTGCCTGTTAACCGTCGGATGCGTCTTAGCGATTATCTGCGGTTCATCTTCTGCTGATGCTGCAGGCGGTAAAAACATTAATGAGCGGATATTAGTCATTCACTCCCCACCCGCCCAGAAGGGCAAAGACCCGGAACTGTTTTCCCGTGTGAGCGCCTACGACGGAATAGTCGAGTATCTGGCTGACAAGGGCTACCGTATCGTTGACAAGGCGTCGGCTGAACAGTGTTCTCTCCAGGTTGCCGCGACACATGATATTGACCCGGTCATCAACAAGGCCGCCTCGTTCGGGCTTAAATTCTTTGCGGAATATACCGTCCACTTTAAAACTTCATCCATCTTTAAAGATTTAGAGGACAGCAAAGGGGCTCTGGTAAGGATCAACGCCAAGGTGGTTGACAACACCTCCTGTCAGGTTGTTGTGTCCAAGGTTGCCGAGTCTTCTTCAGGCGGTTTGACACTTGAGGCGGCCACCGACAAGGCCGGCCGTGCTGCGGGCAAGAAGATGGCGGCCGTTCTGGCAACCGCCATGGAAAAATATTATCGTGAATCCGGAAACGCCGGACGCATTTACACCGTTATCTTCGAAAGTTCCGACAGTGATCAGAATCTGCTCTCAATTTTAACAAAGCTGGAAAACAACACCTCCGTAGTCGCTGCCCGGGAAAGTGAATCAGGCGGGGGCAAGGCCACCTTCGAGATAAGCTATAAGGGAAAACGCGATCAGCTTGACCGGGATCTGATAAAATCTGCCGGTGAGTTGGGTTGGAAGCTTACCAAGATACGTTCTGAAGGGAACAGAAGTACCTGGAAAATCAAATAAAGGGGGAACTAACATGAAAAGGATTGTACTACTGATGATTGCACTGCTGCTGGGCCTGGCTTCAGTCGCCATGGCAGTGGAAGCCACCGGTGAGGGGCCAAGCAAGGAGCAGGCTCTGGTCACCGCCATGCGTCGTGCGGTTGAACAGGGGGTCGGCACGTATATGAAATCCAGTACGACGGTGGTTGATTCGGCCCTGGTCGATGACAAGATCCTGTCGCACAGCAAGGGCTACGTAAAAAGCTACAAAATCATCAAAGAAGCCAAGAACGATGAAGGGTTCGTCATAACCATCTCGGCAGTCGTCGACAGCAAGATGCTGAAAGACGACATTGATTCTCTTACCATCCTGCGCAAAAGCGTCGGCAACCCCCGTATTCTGGTAGCCTTCAGCAAAAAAGGCGAAGGGGCCCAGATTTTCAAGAACAAGGATTTTGTCGAGGAGATTTACAACGGAATCGTAGAGACTCTGACAGACAAGCAGTTCCGGGTGGTTGACAAGGCTTCATCCGAGAAATTTGCCCAGCAGGTTGCCGCAACACATGAGATCGACGTTGATCTCAACCAGGCGGCGGCCTTCGGCCTCAAGTACAATGCCGAATACACCCTGCTCTACAGCGTCAGCGGCACCGTCAAGGAAGGCGCGGTCAGTAAAGGGGTAGTTTTGAGAATCAAGACCCAGCTGATTGACAATACCCGTTCACAGGTTGTAACCAGCAAACAGGTCGAACAGGCCAGCAATGCCCAGACTCTTGAAGCCGCTCTGGAAAAGGCAGCCCGTGAAGGCGGCAAGAAGATTGTCAACCCTATGATCGAGATCGTCCAGAAAAACTGGATGGATCAGCAGCAGAACGGTTCGCTCTACACCGTCGTTATTGACGGGGTGGATGATCCGGAAGAGATTGCCAAATTCACCGGCATGTTTGAAAAATTCCCGCTGGTAAATGATGCCAAAGAAGTCGAATCCGGCGGCGGCAAAACCACTTTCGAAGCGACTTACAAGGGCAAGCGCGACCAGCTCGACCGTGACGTCATCCGGGCCACCAAGGAACTTGGCTGGACCGTCAAGAAGGTCCGGGCCGAAGGCGCTCGCAGCACATGGAAAAAACAATAACCATCGGATGACATAAACTCAAGGAGGCATTTATGCGCAGATCAATGCTGATATTCATGGCCCTTCTGGCTTCGGCGACATTTGTTGCCGGAGCACTGGCCGACACCTTCAAAGGCAGCGGCAGAGGCAAGAGTGAAGAAGCCGCCGTAGCGAGTGCGGTCAGCAACGCTATCGAACTGGCAGTCAAGCAGCTTATCGACGATGCTAGCTTCAAGAAGCACAAAAGCAAGATTGCCGGAGCCCTGAAAGGCAAGAACAAAAAACTGGTGAGCCGCTTCCAGCAGGAAGGCGATCCGGAGTTCACCGGTGCCGGCTACGAGGCGCAGGTGACCGCCGAGGTCAACATGAAAGTGTTGGAGTCGGAAATGAACGCCCTCGGTATTCTTCAAGAAGCCATGGGCAATCCGCGCATAATGATCCTCTACAACCCCAAACTGCCGCAGGGCGGCACACTCGGCATGACCCGCCGCGACCTGGAGGCCTTCTTCGACAACTCCTACGGTTCAATGGTGAACGTCTTTGTTGAGCGCGGTTTTGACGTTATCGACAAAAAATCGGCCGAATCCTTTGCCGTACAAGTGGCTGAAACCCACGAAATTGATGTCGATGTCAACAAGGCGGCTGCCTACGGCCTGAAATACAATGCTGATCTGATTGTGTACTACCAGACCGTCGGCATCGGCAAGGAAGGTCACACCGGCGGCGGAGCAAAAATGTTCCTGCGCGCTCAGCTGATCAATCCGACCACATCCCGCATCATCTCCAGCAAGGATGTCGAATCACAGGCCTACGGTGGCAGCCTGCAGGAGGCCCTCTATCGTGCCGCCAAAGATGTCGGAACCAAAATATCAAACCTGATGATTGAAAATATCAAGACCAACTGGAAGCGTGAAAAGTCCGGCGGCGGAACCTTCATCGTGGTCCTGGACGGTGTCGATGATGCCGAAGAGGCAGTGGCTTTCCGCAATAAAATCAAGAGTTATCCCGACATGGACAACACCCGCGACCGCGAATCAGGCGGCGGCAAGACAACCATTGAAATCAAGTTCGGCGGCTCCGCCGACGATGTAAAGGGTGCCGTATTGAAAGCAGCCAAGGAACTGGGCTGGAAACTGAAACTGATCCGCTCCGAAGGCAGCCGCAGCACTTGGAAACGCGCACAGTAATCTACAATTTCAAGTAAGGAGAACCACTGATTATGAAACGAATTATTCTTCTCTGCATCGCACTGGCAGTAATGATGCTGCCGGCTCTGGCACTGGCCGAATCCCGCACATACACTGAAATGGTGACAGTTAAGGTAGAAGACGACGAATACAGCGCTCTCAACAAGGCCAAGGAGCGCGCCAGGGAACAGGCGCTGCGCAGCTATCTTAATGACGTGTATAAAGACCGCGCCGCCACTCTGAATCTGACCGGCGATGACAAGTACATCCAGGATATGGAAGTGGTGGAATCAAAAGTCGGCGGTCTATTTACTAAAGAGCTGACCGCCAAGATCAAGGTAACGATCAACGAGGAGGAGGTACGCTCCTACCTCAAGCGCCAGGGAGCGGTCACCGGCAAGAATGAGGAGCGCCGCATTTTCGTCATCCTGATTCCGGGCAAGATGGATACCGGTGATGCCCCGGTCATCCTCGACAACGTGCGGGCCGAAATCCGCAAGAATCTGACCGCGGCTGAGTACACCGTTATCGATTCGGAAGATCAGGTCAAGCGCCTGGAGTCTCTGACCGAAGAGGCTGACTACAGCAAGCTGGTCGGTCAGCTGGACGGATTGGGTGAATGGGTGGTTATCGGCAAGGTTGATGTCGATATCAACCAGGATGGCAGCATGCGCTCCTATCACACCCTGATGACCGGTAAAACAGTCAGCATCACCAGCCGCGACCTAATGTGGGAAGGCAATATCGACGGACTGGCACGGGTCAAGGCCAGCGAATCCCCCAAAGTCGCCCTGCGGATGGCCGCCATAAACGGCGGTAAAGCCTTCTCAAAAGAGGTGCTGAATGCGCTCAACACAAAAACCCTCACTCAGGAGCGCAGAGGCTCCCGTTTTGAAGTCGTCTTCCCGACCAACGGCAACTATCGCATGGAGCAGCGCATCCTCAAGCTGCTGAAGGACGACATCAAGGGCCTTAAGAACGTCAGCCAGAAGAACCGCGGCAAGGGCAACATGATTGTGGATCTTTATTACGTCGGCAAGATATCCGACCTGGTCGACCTGCTGCTGGCCAATCTGGACAAGGACAAGGACCTTAAGAATCTGAATCCGGAAGTCGAAGGCAATAAGGTTATCTTCAAAAAATAATTTCATGCGATGGAGGGGATTATGTTGAGGACTTTCAAGAAACTTGCCCTGCTGGTTGCTGCCGGAGTTGCCCTGTTTCAGTTGAACGGCTGTGCCACGGTCACCGCCGGCGGCGAATGTGCCGCTGAGTTGTACAATCCTACAATAATGTCCGCACTTGATTCTTTTGAATCAGCGGCAGTAGCCATCAAGCTCTCCAACCGGGTGCTTCTCAGATCTCCGCTTTCCGAACAGGACACCTGGCCCTCAAGTCTCTTCGGAGCGCCATCAGGTGCGGCTATTGTCAGTGGTGCCTTCTCGATGCTTGGCACGGTTGCCGGTATAAGCGGCGCTGCCGTCACCATAGACCCTGAAACCGGTTTCCCGCGACCGCAGAGCGCACTCTACATATTTTTGAAGGATCGCAGCGCTATGCTTAACAAGGAAGTCTGCAAGGAAGATGTCATTTATTTCAAGAAGAACAAGAATGAGATTTTCTGCCCGCTCGGGGATCGAAAGAAGCCGGATACCTTTGATGATAATGTGTATAGAAATGTGCTCATGGCTTATGGTGTTGTCACGAACAACAAGGAAGAGATGCTCAACGTTGAGCTTGAAATCCAGCAGACTGAATTGGGTTTCGCAAAATGTGACGCCTGGGCCCATAAATCCAAGGAAGGTGATGTAAAAGAGACCTACTGCAAAGATCCAGCCCTGAAAGATGAAGTGCTTAAGGCCAGCCTTACCAAAGGAAAACTTGAGGATATCGAGAGCAAGAAAAAAGCCTATGGTCCTCTGGCGAACAAGGTTTACAATGCCTCGGTCGCCGGAGCTGACTTTACGGTTGCCGCCAGCACTAAAATCATCTGCGCCATTGCGGTTGCAATTCGTGCAGTGCCGAACATGCAAAAAGAGTTCAAAGGTTGGAAAGGGGCTGTTAATATTGCCCTGCTGCCGTCACGCATCAAGAATGTCGTCAGCGCTTTCGGTCTCTACCGCGATAACCTTGGCCTTCAGATCACCGCCTACAAGACCATGTACAACCAGATCAAAGGTCTCGGCTATGAAGTCAAGGAAGAGGAACCAAAAACCAAGGAAGCTCTCCGGCGCATCGAAGCGGCCGAACCGATTCTGCAGTGCCTGCTGCCTAAATTTGACGATCTGATTGCAGGCAGAGAAGTTGAATTCACCGAGCAGGACCAGAAAGGAATTGAAATACTCGCCAGCCTGTACCCAGCTGAAGGTGAGTCCGGCGAAAAATCCCGATTCGCAAAATTATTACACTGACGCGCGTCGCACAATTAAAGAATACCTAGTCGGAGGTTCACATGAAGTTTTCAGCAGTTAGATTTGCTTCCGCAGCGGGCATGATTGGCGTATGCCTGCTTGCCTTTGGATGTGCGTCTACACCGGAGCTGGTATACGTCAAAGAAGCCCAGCAGGTGACGACTCTGGCGCTGGATCCGGTAATGCTTGAATCAGCAGATCTGGAAGCCGACGTGACCAAAAAGTTTGCCAAGCAAATGAAGGGCATCTCGGCTGATGAGATCATGACCGCGATCCAGACCGAAATCGCTAACACCAAACGCTTCACCAAGGTACTTCTGAACAGCTCTGAGGGTGATACCTACATAGTGCAGCCACGTATTGAGCGGATCGAGACCAATGTCGCTGCAATTCCGACTGATCCAACCAGGAAAAAGCTGACGACGCGTGCCAAGGTTAAACTGGACGTCCTGTTCATAAATCAGAAAAATCAGAAAGAGCTGGTCAAATCATTTTATGATGACCGGAAGATCGATGACCGGATTTCTGCGAAAGTGAATCTGAGCGATGATCAGAAAGGTGATTTTGTCAGGCGGGCCGTGCTGGTAGCCTTCAGGAGCGCCGCTGACCAGCTTGGAAACGGATTTAATCCGAGTTACGAGATGGGAACCATCTCCAAGATCAACGGACGCACCGCGCATGTTCAGATCAATACCAGTAAAATTAGAAAGATGCCGAAAAAACAACAGGCAGTTGAAGTGGTCGATGATGACAACAAAGTGCTGGCTACCATTGCAGAGTTAACAGTTGAAGACGGCTCGATTACCGGCAAGCTGTACGAGAAGTCCGGTGCCTCCATCAAGGAAGGTTCGAAGGTGCGGGCAAGGGTTAATGGTCTGACAGAATAGACTGTCAACAGATCATAGCAATAACTGAAAGGCCGGCAAAACTGCCGGCCTTTCTCATGCCTGATTCATAATTTTGTTGACGCACAGCAGAGTTCTCATAGAATGCGGCCATATGGATATCTTTTCCGAAAAAACCATCCTGACAGTCAGTCGCCTGACCGCGCTCCTGCGCGGAGTGCTGGAAGAAAACTTTGAGCAGGTCTGGGTTCAGGGGGAAATTTCCAACCTCTCCATCCCCTCTTCCGGTCACATTTACTTCACTCTCAAGGACGCCGGTGCACAACTGCGCTGCGTAATGTTCAAGAGCGCGGCAAAAAATCTCAAGTTCCGTCTGTCTGACGGAACGGCCCTGATTGTTCGCGGCCACATCTCACTCTATGACCAGCGTGGCGAATACCAGCTGATTACTGAATATCTGGAGCCGGCCGGAATCGGTGCGCTGCAGATGGCATTCACTCAACTAAAGGAAAAACTGGCCGGCGAGGGTCTCTTTGCAGATAGCCATAAGCTCGCCCTGCCCCGCTTTCCCCGCCGGATCGGAGTGATAACCTCACCTACCGGCGCCGCAATACAGGACATTATCAATGTTGTCAGACGAAGATTTGCCTCGCTGGAAGTGTTGATCTATCCTGTGCGTGTTCAGGGCGAAGGTGCTGCGGGTGAGATTGCGCTTGCGATCGACGACATGAACCTTCTGGGAGAGGCGGATGTATTGATTGTAGGACGTGGAGGAGGTTCGCTGGAAGATCTGTGGCCCTTTAATGAAGAGATTGTTGCCCGGGCGGTGTATCGATCCAGAATTCCGATCATATCGGCGGTTGGACACGAAACAGACTGGAGCATCTGCGACTTTGTCGCCGATCTTCGTGCACCGACCCCCTCGGCTGCTGCCGAATTGCTGATCGCCAGTACGGATGAACTGCGCAACCAGCTTTCTTCACTGTTTCACCGATTGAAATTAGGCATGGAAAACCGCCTGAGCCTACTTGATAGCCGTATAGCTGTAATGCGGCGGTCTCTGCATGATCCACGCACGATGCTCGGCCATCTGACACAGCGCATGGACGATCTGTCCGTGCGCCTCGACCTGGCGCTCAGCAACAGCGTCAGATACCGCAGGGAGGACTATTACCGCCTCAGCAGCGCTCTTGTGCATCTTAACCCGGCCAGAAAGGCGGATATCCTGCGGCAGCGGCTCAAGCTGCTCTCGGCACGTATTGAGCAACTGCTGACACATAGGATCGAACGCTTGAAACAGGAATTCGGTGACAACGCCGCCCGTCTCGAGGTGCTGTCACCCCTTAAAACCCTTGCCCGCGGATATGCTATTGCATCCCGCAGTGATAATGGGCGGGTGATATCCGATGCTGCGACTCTCACACCCGGCGATAAACTGCTGCTGACGCTCCGGCATGGCAAAGTGCATTGCAGCATTGACGGGCTGGAAAACTGACCGGATCTGCACCGGCATTTTCCGGAAACAGAACCGCCAATTCTGGTTCAAGCGGCTATCTGTTTGATCTTTTTTTCTCTTTTTACGGCTGTGCGGACTTTTACTACTGGAATACTGTCGGGGATCGGAACAAAAGAAGCCGGATCTGCAGGTTGAAGGGTAGCGTAGTGGCTGCAGGCAATTTTTCTGACAATTCCATCGCTGAACTGGATTGTCGCTTTAAGAGGAGTCACTTCCATCACCTTGCCAACCCCCCATTCAACTGCACCTGCGTGACTTACAACATTACCTCGTTTGATGCTCATGCTCTCTCCTTATCCGACTGGATTAATACATACTTCTTCATTCCCGCTGCTGAGGTGGATGGAGATGACCGAAAACGGAGGGGGTTTGAAAAGCGGAGAAACAATCTCGTCTGATTGGTCAGTTGTCTGACTGTACTCCTTAGTCGTCTTTATAGCCAGACAATTAACCTTCGGCTTTGTTCGAGGCCTTCCCTGGCCTTATTTTTATCATCAGCACATCCTCCTGATTCCCGGTTGAGTCCCAAAACTTGACGACCAACCGCATATCTGTATAATGCACCTTCATTTCATTAGCAAGGATCAGGCGGGTTATACTGATATGGCAACTGATAAGTTTGAAACATCGCTGAAGAAACTAGAAGAAATAGTTAAGCGACTCGAGGGGGGCTCGCTTTCTCTGGAGGATTCCCTCAAGGCCTTTGAAGAAGGGGTCAAGCATTCGGCCTTCTGTTCCGGAAAGCTTGAAGAGGCCGAGCGCAGGGTTGAGATTCTGTTGAAACAGAAGGATGGTTCCTTTAAGCGGGAAGCGTTTGAAGCTGAAGAAAATTGATTGAAAGGGTGCCTATATGGATTTAAAAGCATACCTGAAAGAACAGTGCACAAGAATTGATGCGGCGCTTGATCGTTTCCTTCCCAAAGAATCTGAACTTCCTCACAGCGTCCACAAAGCCATGCGCTATTCGATCTTCGCCGGTGGAAAGCGGGTGCGCCCGATCCTGATGCTGGCAGCCTGCCAGGCTGTCGGGGGAGATACGGAACGCGCTATCCCGGCGGCCTGTGCCATGGAGATGATCCACACCTATTCTCTGATCCATGATGACCTGCCGGCCATGGATGACGATGATTTCCGGCGCGGCAATCCCACCAACCACAAGGTATTCGGCGAAGCCATCGCGATTCTGGCCGGCGATGCACTTTTGACCGAGGCTTTCAAGCTGACCAGCGATCCACGTTTTGCCGGCGGCTGCGATGCGGCGGCCAGACTGGCCGTGATTCATGAGATAGCCACCTGTGCCGGTTCCTACGGAATGGTCGGCGGTCAAGTGGTTGATATGGAAAGCGAGGGCAAGCCGGATATTGATCTCCCCACCGTACAGTACATTCACACCCACAAGACCGGTGCCCTGATCAAGGCTTCGGTCGTGGCCGGCGCACTTCTGGGCGGTGCCGACGAAAAGGCATTGCGGGCTGTCACCCGCTACAGTGAAGCTGCCGGACTGGCATTCCAGATTGCCGATGACATTCTCGATATTGAGGGAACTACCGAGGAGATCGGTAAGGATGCC
This sequence comes from uncultured Geobacter sp., assembly GCA_964619855.1. Classification (GTDB taxonomy): domain Bacteria; phylum Desulfobacterota; class Desulfuromonadia; order Geobacterales; family Pseudopelobacteraceae; genus JACRCG01. Next base: position 22,846 of record CAZUGI010000040.1, read on the forward strand.
GGCAGTGATGAAGCTCGCGGCAAAGCGACCTACCCGGCTGTTATCGGCCTGGCCGCGGCCAAAGAGGAAGCTCAGAACATGATGGATGAAGCAATGAGGGCTCTGGAAATCTTCGGCGCAGAGGCTGATCCGCTGCGCCAGATAGCCGGATATATTGTTAACAGGAAAAACTGACAGGTAGTTTCTGTCTTATTAATCTCAGGAAAAAACATGTCCATTCTCGAAACCATAAACTCCCCCGATGATCTGCGGCAGCTTCCGGCCACGCAACTTCCTGCTGTCGCAGCGGAATTGCGCCGGATGATTATTGAAACCTGCGCTGCCAACGGGGGGCATCTTGCCCCCAGCCTGGGGGTGGTTGAGCTGACCATTGCCCTGCACCGGGTATTTAAATCTCCGGCCGACAAGATCGTCTGGGATGTGGGGCATCAG
>CAZUGI010000041.1:0-23136 GCA_964619855.1 uncultured Geobacter sp.
CAGCCCGCTGCGCAGCTTCGGCTCGAACCAGGTCGATTTGGGGGGCATGATCTGGTCCTGATCAGCATGCTCAATCAGTTCGCGGACCGAGGTCGGGTAGAGTGCGAAGGCTACGGCATAGTCGCCGGAATCAACCAGTCGAACCAGCTCATCGTTGCCGCGAATGCCTCCCACGAAATGGATGCGCCTGTCAGTGCGCGGATTGTGGATAGCGAGCAGGGGATCAAGCAGGTTGTTCTGCAGGATGGAAACGTCCAGTCGATCGACCGTGTTTTTCTCGTTGACGACAGTCGAGCGGGCATGCAGATTGTACCAGCGGCCGTCCAGGTACATACCGAAGTGATGGCGCTTTGTGGGGGTGACAGCTGCCGATGAGAGGGTGATTTCGAAGGAGCCTCCCAGCAGCGCAATGAACTCGGCCGTGCTGTGTCCGTTCAAGTCTCTGACGGCCCGGTTATACGGCATGATATTCAGCTGGGATTCCGGGAAAATAACGGTCAGGAAGTAGTTGTACTCCTCCTGACCCGAGTGATTCGTGTTGCCTGCCCGGCGCAGTTCGCGAACACGCCCGGCGGCTGCGCTGCGGTGGTGACCGTCAGCTACATACAGCTTGGGTATGGAGGAAAAAAGAACAATCAGTCTGTCGATCAGCGGCTGATCGTGGATGATCCAGACCGTATGCCCGATTTCGTCATCACTGATGAAATCGTATTCCGGAGGTCCGTTGGTGACCCCTTCGATGATGCCTTCAACTTCTCCGCAGGAGCGTGACAGGTAGAATACCGGCTCATCGTTGGCATTCAGCCGGTCGATATGCTTGACCCGGTCATCCTCCTTGTCGGCCCGGGTATGCTCATGTTTTTTTATTACCCCGCTCTGGTAGTCATCCACACTGGCACAGACAACCAACCCGGTCTGGATGATATCCCCCATTCGCTGGCGATACACATAGAAGCTGTCCCGCTGGTCCTGAATCAAGGCGTTCCTCCGGATGAATTCATCCAGATTTGATTTGCCCAGTGCGTACACCAACTCATCATGCGGATCAATTTCAGCCGGCAGATCTATCTCCGGCCTTGAAATATGCAGGAAGCTGTTGGGATTGCCGGAAGCCATGGAGCGTGCCTCTTCAACATCCATGACATCGTACGGCAGAGCTGCCAGTTTATCTGCTAATTGCCGGGGGGGGCGCAGGGCGCGGAACGGTTTGATGGTTGCCATTTTGTCCTCTACAACTACTGAAAATATCTTCTTGCGCCGATGAAGCGCTTCTCGAAATAGCTCTCGTCAACCGATGTAACGCGGATATCTTCACCGCGGCGGGGAGCATGGACGAATTTGCCGTTGCCGACATAGATGCCGACATGGTTGATGTTTGCTTCAGATGAACCGAAAAAAACCAGGTCACCGTCCTGCAGGGTATCTTTTGCTACCGGACCTCCGGCCTTGTACTGGTCACGGGAGGTTCGCGGTATACTGAGTCCGCACAGATTATACACAGCTCTCACGAATCCGCTGCAGTCCATGCCGTCCACCACGTTCTCGCCACCCCAGCGGTAGGGAATTCCTACAAAACGCTCTGCCGTCCGGGCGGCGATGGCTCCCATGTCGTTTTTCCCGGTTTTCGGCTGCGGCTTGAGCGGAGTTTCTCCTTGAGCAACCGGAGGTTTCGATTCCTGCGGCTGGCGAATCTCATCCGGTTGCGGTTTCTGCCAGCCCGGTTCTTTAGGGCGGCTGAAGACAATTTCATTGGGTGGAGCGATGTAGTAGCTGTCTATAAAACGATCTGCAACCAGTTTGTTGGCTACAGTTCGAGCCTTGTCTTTGCTGGGAAAATCGCCGAAACGCACGGCATATACCCCGTTGTCTTTTCGGAAATAAAAAGCCTCGATACCTTTGGACTGAAGTTTGGCAGCGAATCTTTCCGCATTTTTTACGTCGGCAAAGGCACCCATCTGAATGGCGTGACCCAAGCGGGTGATACTGGTGGATTTTGCCGCCCAGGCGGGAAGTGTGGTAAGAATACAAAGCGTGAATATGAAAAAGGCGCGAAGAAGCATGATCAGCCGTTCTGACAACGGGATTGAAAAACGTAAAGTACTCAGATAGTAGCCGCAAACAAGCCGGCGGTAAAGTATAAAATTGGCTTATAGCATTGACAGAGTCCGCTGTTTCGGGTTAATTTCCTCACTCACGGCGGTTTTGAAATCATGAAATCCATTGCCGATTTAGCTCAGTTGGTAGAGCACATCACTCGTAATGATGAGGTCGTCGGTTCGATTCCGACAATCGGCTCCAGTGACTACGGGAGTCATGCTTTGTAGCGTGACTCCCGTTTTGTGTTTTTTTGGGGGATTGAGTGCCTGTGAGCCCAATACAAGATATTGTTTGATTGATTGTTAAATTCTGCTATTAATGCAAAATAAACACAGATAGTTATGTGAGTGTCCCGGTAGAGTTTATTCCGGTGGATGGTGTTGCTCCGGATTTCAGCCTGATTATTATAAATACCCGATGCAATGGATGTGATAACCAATTAGGACTGATGATATATCTTTCTGAGACCGACTTAAGGAGTCATACATAATGAAGCCGAATAATCCTCTCCCATCGCAAGAAGAGAAACTAAAACTTAATTCTCTTATGGAGATGGCGTCGCTTATCAATTCGTCGCTTGATACCGAGGAAATCCGTCAGATGGCTGTCACTGTTGCCACAACCTGTGTGGGCGCAGATGCGGCCAGTCTGCTTTTGCTGGATCAGGATACCAACGAACTCTATTTTGAAGCGACATCCGGGCATAAGGGGCAAAGTCTCAAGCAGACACGACTGAAACCTGGACAGGGAATTGCCGGCTGGGTGGCCCGTAAAGGGGGTGCCTTAATAATTGACGATGTACAGAAAGACAGGCGTTTTCATTCTGCAATTGATGGAATGACCGGATATGAAACCCGCTCCATGATTGCGGTGCCGGTTGCCAGCAAGGAGAGGATGCTGGGGGTGCTGCAAGCTATTAACAAGCTTGAAGGGAATTTCACCCAGAGTGATCTTGATGTGCTTGAAACTCTGGCACATCAGGTAGCTACCGCTATTGAAAACGCGATGTTCTTTCAGGAACAGCGGGAAACGTTTCTGGGCATTACTGTAGCGTTTGTCGAGGCTCTTGAAAAGCGTGACAATTACACCGGAGGTCACACACGCAGGGTGTGCGACTACAGTTTGGCAATTGCCCGCCAGCTAGGTCTGGCTTCGGTTCAGATAGAGGAATTGCGACTTTCGGCCATTTTGCACGATATCGGCAAGATAGGTGTGGCTGACAGGATACTTCAGAAGCCTGGAAAGCTTGAAAAAGATGAATTTGCTGAGATGAGCAGTCATCCCCGACTCGGCTCCGATATTCTTGCTCATGTCAAGTCGCTCCGCAAATTACTCGACGGAGTTCGTCATCACCATGAAAAATTTGATGGCAGCGGGTACCCGGATGGGAAAATGGGAGACCAAATCCCGCTCACTGCCCGCATTATTGCCGTGGCTGATGCGTTTGATGCCATGACCTCCAGCCGCGCTTATCGCAAGGCATTAAGCATCGAAACAGCTCTGGACGAACTTGAGATTTATAGTGGCAGGCAGTTCGATCCAATCGTTGTCAAGGCTTTTATGCAGGCCTATCGCTCCGGAGAGCTTTCCAGCACGTGGGAAGATTACAGCAGCAACGAATTTGCCCTTTGATTTCTCTCTACGGCTTCCATTCCGCACGTTCTACATCGTTCGGATCTGCTGCGATATATACGTCATTATTCACTGAAGCCATGGTGAACCTCACTTGAAAATTGAACGAAACAAAACCCGCCGCCCCCTTGCCCCACCGGATTTTTCGCGTCCCGAAAAGATACTTGAAGGTCTGATTGTCGCCCACCACGGAGTTGCCGTACAGGTGCTTCTTGATGAAGGAGAGCGCCGCATGGTGCGTGTCAAGCGTAACTCCGGACATGTGGTGGGTGATAGTGTGGTAATTTTTGATGAAGTCATGAAGCGCCTGCCTCGCAGCACGGAATTACGTAGGCGGGATGCGCGGGGAGCCATTCATCTGGTGGCCGCAAACCTAGATGTACTGGGTGTTGTTGTCACTCTCAACTCTCCGTCCGGATTTTTAGACAGAGCGATTGTGGCGGCCCGTTCGGCCGAGCTGATTCCGTTCGTGGTTGTTAACAAATGTGACCTGGATGGCACTTCAGAGCTATTGTCATATGTCAATGCCACCTACGCAGAGTCGGTTCCGGTCTTTCCGGTCAGTTGCACCCAGAGGACCGGCCTGTCCCAATTACATCAGTTTTTTAGTGAAGGGCATCGCGGGGCCTTTGTCGGCAGTACCGGAGTCGGCAAGAGTTCTCTTCTGAACACCTTATGTCCGGAAATAGATCTAAAGGTTGGTGAGCTCAGCGATTACAAGGGACAGGGACGACACACGACCACAGTTTCAACTCTGCACTCACTGTCTGGCGGCGGCGAACTTGTTGACACTCCGGGATTCAGGGATTTCGGGCTGGTGGATATTTCTGTTGAGGATTTGGCGGCGCACTTTCCGGGATTTGAAAAACATTCAGCATCAGCCTGCCGCTTCAGCAACTGCCGACATCGCTCTGAACCGGGGTGTGCGGTGATAAAGCTTTTACATGACGGTTGCATCACGTCGGAGCGATATGAGGCGTATATGGAAATTCTTGGTGAGATAGAAGTAGATCAAACTGAATCCCGCAGCAGGGGCTGGAAAAACTGAGACGGGTTGATTGAGAAAGGCAGGCGGCCATGGCTCAGCCCTGGAGAGTCATTGAAAGCATTGCAACCTCTGAAGGGCAGCTTGAATTGCGACAGAGAGGTTCAAGGGACTTTCTGATAATGATTGGTTCCCAGGTGCTGATGAACAGCCTTGCCAACCGTTCGGAAATTGTTCTCGGCCAGCTGGGATGTGCTCATCTAACAAACATTGCCGGTGCCAGAGTGCTGGTGGGTGGTCTGGGCATGGGGTTCACACTCAGGGCCGTGTTGGACTGCTTATCTGATGATGCTCAGGTAGTAGTGGCAGAGCTTAATCCTGTTGTCCGTGATTGGTGTCTGGGGCAGCTGGCCCACCTGACCGGAAACGCTGCTGCTGATCCCAGAGTTCATGTGGAGATAAGCGATGTGGCCGATCTGATACGCAGAAGTGCACTCGACGGAGGCGAGGCCGGATTCGATGCAATCGTGCTCGACCTGTACCGGGGGCCTCATGCAAAGACCCACCAGAATGATCCTTTATACGGTCTTCAGGCCATAAAAAACATCCGTTCCGCTCTCAAGCCCGGTGGCCGGCTTTCCGTCTGGGGTGAAAACAACGATGAAGGCTTTTGTAAACGCCTCTGCAGTGCCGACTTTAGCGTGCGCACTGAAAGGCCGGGGAGGGGCGGCCTTCGTCATGTGGTATTCCTGGCTCAGCTGGCTAAAAACAAATAACCGGGAATAGATGTAGCAGACTCCTTTTAATAAAAAAGAAGGGGCTCCGGATTTCCCGGAGCCCCTTGCATACATGGGAGCATGACGCTTGTTATTTTTTCTTCTTGGCTGCTTTTGCCTTAAGGTCTTTCAGACTCTTGCCGGGGCTGAACTTACCGGAAGTTTTGGCCGCAATTTTCAGAGGCTTGCCGGTCTGAGGATTACGACCGGTACGGGCTTTGCGGGTAACAGCCGAGAAACTGCCGAAACCGACCAGAGTTACCTTGTTACCGGCTTTAAGGGCTTCGGTCGTGGAGTTGATGAACGCGTTCAGCGCCAGTTCTCCCTGTTTCTTGGTGATGCCTGCTGCTTCTGCAATTTTCGCTACGAGATCCGCCTTTTTCATGTTGCCTCCTTTGTTTGGTGAAATTGCTGAAAACGATGTTTTGCACTTTAACAACTTTTATATGAGTTTCAACTAAAATCTTTCATACAGGCCGTTTCAATGCATTTTTTTTGTTTTATTCAACATCGCCTACTGTGCGACGGACCCCCATCAGATACGCAATTACAAATTCTTCCAGTGAACCATCCAGAACGGCATCAGGATTACCGGATTCTACGCCGGTTCGCAGGTCCTTGACCATTTTATACGGATGCAGTACGTATGACCGGATCTGGCTGCCCCAGCCGATATCTTTTTTTTCTGCTGCAATTTCGGATGCCTTGGCATTTCGTTCTTCGACCTCTCGCTCATAAAGTTTGGCCCGTAGGACTTTCATGGCCGTGCCTCTGTTGGATATCTGACTTCTTTCGCTTTGGCAGGCTACCACGATGCCGGTCGGAATATGGGTGATCCTTACTGCTGAATCGGTTGTATTGACGTGCTGGCCACCCGCTCCGCCTGATCGGAACGTGTCAATCCGCAGGTCGGCATCACTGATTTTTATGTCTATGTCGTCTTCTTCTATCTCCGGGAAGGCGTACATCGAGGCAAATGAAGTATGGCGTCTTGCATTGCTGTCAAAGGGCGAGATGCGAACCAGACGGTGAATTCCGGCCTCCGCTTTGAGATAACCGTAGGCGTATTCACCGCTGACGCTGATGGTGGCCGACTTTAAGCCGGCTTCATCACCGGCCTGAAATTCGGTTATGGTTGTTTTCCAGCCTTTCTTTTCACAGTAGCGCAGATACATGCGCAGGATCATTTCGGCCCAATCCTGTGATTCAGTTCCACCGGCACCCGGGTTGATGGTTATGAAGCAGGAATTGCGGTCATGCGGCCCCGATAGCATGCGCTGAAATTCAGCCGCCGCAACCGCCTCTACCAGGCGGTTCGCCATGCCGGCGGTTTCTGCCAAAGCGTCAGGATCTTTGGCCTCTTCACCTAGTTCTATCATGATGCGTACATCGTCGGCCTGACGTACAAGGGCATCCCAGATCTGAACGACCTTTTCCAATGACGTACGTTTTTTAATGATCTCTCTGGATTTTCCCGCATCATCCCAAAATCCGGGAACGGCCATAACCGATTCGATCTCAAGGATCGATTGGCGTTTGGCATCTATGTCAAAGCGACCCCCGAAGTTTGGCGATCCGCTCTTCACAATCCTGCAATTTTGAAATCTCTTCACGAAACATGAATTACTCCTTGGTGACATTTTTTGTAAAGCACTTTGCTTATCTTGCCTTCTCCGGTTTACGCTTAATCCAGACAAATAGAGCGATGCCGGCTGTGATCAGCAGGCATAGCAAGGCCGGGGTATCTCCAATTTTCAGGTACAGAGATTCACCGCTGCCCGGTTTTACTTCCCCGGTACGGAAACCTTCCACAAAAAGGCCGGTCATGCTGCGTATATGACCGTTCTGGTCAATGATGGCGGTTATACCGGTGTTGGCGGCCCTGATAAGCGGATTGCGGGTCTCTACCGCTCGGAAGGCTGCAATTGCTAAATGTTGATAAGGCGCAGAGGAGCGCCCGAACCAGGCATCGTTAGTGATTGCAACCAGTATGCGTGCACCTGCCTTAACATATTCCCTGGATAATTCCGGAAAAATCACCTCGTAACAGACCTGTGTGCCAAGCTTTACACCTGCCGCATCCAGAGTAACCGCTTTCTCGCCGGGCGCAAAGTCGCCGATGCCGACCACAATCTTGTTTATGAAGGTCAACACCTTACCCAAAGGCACGTATTCGCCAAACGGTACCAGGTGCAGTTTGTCCGCACGACCGGTAGTCTCGCCGGTCGGAGAAAGCATAAAGGCACTGTTCAGGTACGTGTTTATTCCATTTCGCACCTCATGGGCCGGGCTTCCCAGGAGTATGTGCGCATTCAGCTCCCTGGCCAGACTCCTGATCCGCTCCGCCTGCTTTGCTTCATCCTGAAAGAAGAAGGGTACGGCGCTTTCCGGCCATACTATCAGGTCAACACCACCTTTGGATGCCTCTCGAGTTAGGCGTTCGTATGTGGCGACAGTTTTTTCCCTGAATTCGGGGCTCCATTTGACATCCTGCGGAATGTTCCCCTGAATCAGAGCCACCCGCAGCGGTTTCAGATTACCGGTCTCCGGTTCATTAAGGCGGCTGAAGCCGTAGAAAAGTGTGCCAAAGAGCAGAATCAGCATAACTGCGGCACTTTTTACCGGATAATGGACATCTGATCCGCTTACCGCACGTAGGGCGCGATACAGTACAACATTTCCCAGTACAATCAGCAGTGTAATGCCGTACACACCGGCAAGGTCGGCTATCTGGATCAGAGGCAGGGTGCGAAACTGGGAATGACCGAGCATTGCCCATGCAAAGCCGGAGAAGAGGAATGACCGGATAAAATCAAAGGCAATCCAGGCCACCGGCAGGGTGAAAGCCGGCTTGATGCCGACCGTTTCACCCAGGCGGGCAATACAGGTACTTAATCCATAAAACATTGCCAGCCAAAGCACCAGAAGCAGGTAGACCGGAATGCTTACAGCCCAGGGCAGATGACCGTAATGCGTAAAGACAATGTTCAGCCAGTACAGAATAAAAGCGTAGGCGGTTACGCCGCAGGTGATGCCGCAGCGGAAAGCTGTCCGTGGCGTGCTTCCTTCAAGTGCCACCAGCATTGGAATCAAGGCGATCCATGCCAGAAATGAAAGTCCGGGAGTAGGAAAGGACAGGGCGATCAGCAGTCCGGAGGCGATGGACAATATCCCGCGGCGGTCGAATATTGGAACAACGTATGAACTCAGCAGCCCCAACGTCACTCGTGACCTTGGATTTCAGCTGTTTTAGAGCGGGTTTTCACAATGCATACCTTTTTGATCTTGCGCTCATCGGCATCAATGACGGTCAATTGAAGCCCCTGACAGTCGATTACATCCCCGATTGCCGGTATTTTTCCGGTCAGATGGAAAATAAGGCCGCCCACGGAATCAAACTTGTCCCTTTCTATCTCGACGCCGCACAGCTCCTCCAAATCCTCCACAGGCATTCTGGCATCTGCGGTGATTGAGTCATCCGGATTTCTGGAGAAAAGTGACTCTTCCTGATCAAATTCATCCTGGATGTCACCCACAATCTGCTCCAGCAGATCTTCTATGGTTATCAGGCCGGATGTTCCGCCGTACTCGTCAATCACTATTGCCAGATGAACCCGTTTGCGTTTGAATTCCTGCAGCAGTTCCTCAAGATTCTTTGTTTCCGGAATAAAGTAGGGCTGACGCATCAGTGAGCGAATCTGAACCTGCTCTTCGGCATAACCCCAGCTTTTCAGGAGATCTTTGGCGTATAATAGACCGATGATGTTATCAATGGTGTTTTCAAAAACCGGTATGCGGGAATGTCCACAGGCAATGATGGTGTCAAGCAGTTCATGGATGGAAGCATCAACGGAAACACAAGCCATATCAATACGTGGTACCATGATCTCACGGACGACGGTTGATCCAAGAGAGAAAATGGAACGGATCATTTCCGACTCTTCTTCGTTGACCAATCCGTCTTCTTCGGATGCTTCGATGAATTCGTTGATTCCGTCTTCCGTGATTCTTTTGCGCCCGGTCATAAGGCGCCTGGCCATCTCGAAAAAGCCTGACTTTCTACTACTGCCTTCTTCCACTCCAACTCCTCCTGTACTCACAATCCAATTAAAAGCCCAAGCATCCCAGAACTGATTTGGGAAATCGTCAACCGATCGGACTAAGCAACCCATCCTTCTTCAGGAGCCTGAAAAGCTGCCGCTCCTTTTTCATCATTATTTTTGCGTCTGCCTCGCCGCTTCGTTCATGGTCGTAGCCTTTCAGATGCAGGATGCCGTGCAACAGCAGGTAAATCAGGCGCTCGAAATATGCCAGTCCTCCGTCTTCGGCCTCACGTGCTGCGGTATCAGCTGAAATAATTACATCGCCCAATGCATGAGGATTTATCCCTGAACAGTCACCTTCCTGAAGCGAGAAGGATATCACGTTGGTGGATTTGTCTCTGGCAAGGTAATCACGATTTATAATGCGAATCGAACGGTTGCCGACGATCGATACTGACAGTTCTGTGTCGTCAGGACATCCCAAGGCGTTTAATATCGCCACTGCTGCTGCTTTTAGATGTTTTGCCGCTACTGGATGTTTCCTCTGGCGGTTGTTCAGGAGGATCTGCACTGTTCGTATCTCCTGTATCAGGTTTTAATTGGACTATGTTGGCAGGTTTAGCGCCATTCTTTTTGGCTCCTCCACCTTTATGAACCGGTTCCGGATAATCAATGCGGTGGTGGTAAATGCCGTTCAGAACCCGGTTGAAGCTTTTGGCAATTTCATGCAGATTTTTCAATGTCAATTCGCATTCGTCCAACTGTCCGTCTATGAAAATGTTGTTTATGAGTTTCTGAACCATTCCCTGAATTCGGTCGGGCGTCGGGTTTACAAGCGTTCGCGAAGCAGCTTCGACGCAGTCGGCCAGCATGACGATACCGGCTTCGCGGGTTTGCGGCTTAGGGCCGGGATAACGAAAGTCCTTCTCTTCAACGGTCTGTCCACCGGCAATTGCCTGACTCTTGGCCCGCTCATAGAAAAACTTGATCAAAGCGGTACCGTGATGCTGTCGTATTATGTCGATTATCGGCTGTCCAAGATGCTTTTCACGGGCCAGTTCGGCCCCTTCCTTAATGTGGGAAATCAGTATCAGGGCACTCATGCTGGGAGTCAGTTTGTCGTGACGATTTTCCTCTCCTCCTTGATTTTCAATAAAATAGAGAGGTTTGGAGGCTTTGCCGATGTCATGATAGTAGGCCGCCACCCGCGCCAGAAGAGGATTGGCATTTATTGATTCGGCGGCAGCTTCCACCAGATTACCCACTATTACACTATGATGGTAGGTGCCGGGAGCCTTGACCATGAGCTCTCTGAGAATCGGTGTGTTTAAATTGGCCAGTTCCAGCAGTTTAATGTCAGTCGTATATTGGAAGAGTGTTTCTATGGCTGGAATAAACGCTGACACGAATCCAGCGCTGAGGATGCCGCTTGCAAGAGCAAATAGCGCGATATATACGGTCTGCATAGTGAAAAATGAATTGCTGAACGTTTGGAAGGATAGCGCCATGGCGAGATTAACGACTGAAACTTTAAGACCGGCGGCGTAGATGGTACTGCGGCTGGTGCAGTGACGTACGCCGTGTGCCCCGACAATGCCACCCAGCATGGCATAGATTACCACCATCATGTTGCTTTCAAACATTATTCCAAGCAGAGGGGCCAGAATTGCACAGCAGACCAGTGCTACCTCTGAGTTAATGAAGATCCGGACGATCATCGCGGTCACGGCAAACGGAAACAGATAAAAATAGTTGATCGGATCAATGGCAGGATAGATAGCACCGATGCTGTGGGTTATCATAAAGGCTGATTTGAATACAAAGAAACTGCCTACAATCATCAGCGCAATTATCAGAGTGTCTTTGTTGGTCGGATTGAATTTGCGGATGTTTTTGCAGGCAAAACGGTAAGGGAAATAGAAAAGAACGACTATCAGGAAGAAGATGCCGACAGATGAGAACAGGCGGCTCCCGCCGTTCTGTCTTCCGAAAATGGTATTCAGCTTGTGGGCCTGTTCAGAACTGATCCGCTCGCCAACTCGCGCGATCATCTCGCCTTTTTGTACCTTGAACATTATCGGGCGGACAGAATCCATAGCCGTTTTTCCACGGGATTCAGAGGCTTCGCGATTGTAAAAGAGGTTCGGGAGCAGAATCCGGGCAATAATAGCTGAAAACCTGCTGTTATCGGAAGCAGAAGCCAGTCCGCTGAACTCCCATTCAGCAGCTATTTTACGGGCAGTCGCAATTTCAGTATGAGTGACGGATGCATCGCCGGCGCCTACCAGCCTGCCGCTGTTATCAAGAATCTCAATTCCGCGCTTGGAATCAGTAACGAATACCTTGCTGTCCAGGACGATTTTTCGCTGATAGAGTTCTGACAGCAGCCTGGAACATGTGCCAATCAGCTCTTTGTCCGATTTGACTCTTGTCAGAAGCAGGATGTCGGCGTCACTCAGCTCCGTATCCAGGACAGGGACTAGTATTTTGCGCCAGTCGTCATTGTTTTTTGTCTGCTTTGCCGCCCGTTCTGTCCGTACTGCGGTAAGTGCCTGTGCAAGCTTGTCAATGATGTATGCTGGAACCCGGTCATTCAGGTTGTATATGACCGGAGCGTTATTGCCGGCTTCCTTGCGCCGCTGCTCGGTCAGGGCGCGGTCTTCGATCAGGTAGTCTTGTGTGGCCCGGAAATCTGAAGTGGCAATGTTTCCGGTTTTGAATTCCATTACAGAGAATTGCTGTTTGGGAAGAACCAGAATTGTAAGCAGTATCGAGGTGGTTATCAGCAGAATAAACCGGTTGCGACGGGCAGTATCCGGATTGGAAAACCTCTTGATAACTGAATCCAGGAGGTTTGACCCAAATTTGCTCAGATAGGACAGGGCGTTTTGATCCTGATTGGAGCTTGGTTGTTCAGACATAGTCAAATTGCGTCACAGGTTATGTAAGTATTTGAAATAAAATCCACTTATATTCTGATTTCAAAAAGGTGTCAATAAAACTATCGAAAATCGCGGTCATCCGCGTGGATGTATCTGTTGGTGCAGTTTCTTGAGGCGCTCCCGGGTGACATGGGTGTAAATCTGGGTCGTGGCCAGATCGGCATGCCCAAGCATGATCTGGACGCTGCGCAGGTCTGCGCCGTTCTCCAGCAGGTGGGTGGCAAAGGAATGCCGCAGCGTGTGAGGGGAGATGCTTTTTTTTATTGCTGCCATCTCCGCCCGTTTTTTTATGATATTCCAGAACGCCTGGCGACTCATTGCATCTCCCAGGCGGGAAAGAAAGAGGTATGGGTTCTGGCAGGCCGGGTCCTGAACTCTGCGGCATTCATATATATACAGCCCGACTTTAAGGCGTGCAGAGTCGCCGATCGGCACCAGTCGCTCCTTGCTCCCCTTTCCCAGTGTCATCAGATAGCCGGAATCAAGATTGACTTCACGCAGCTTGAGATGAACCAGTTCCGATACCCTCAGTCCGGTAGCGTAGAGCAGTTCCAGCATGGCACGGTCACGAAGGTCTTCGCTCCTGTCACCCTGACAGGCGGCAAACAGGGCGTCGACTTCACGGTTGTCCAGAAACTGAGGCAGTTTGTGCAGGGTGCGAGGTGCTTCAATTATAGCCGCAGGATTGGAGTCAGCATAGTTTTCAATCATCAGGAATTTGTGAAACATTCGAATGGCTGACAGGCAGCGGGCTCGGCTACGCGGTCCGATTTTCAGTTTTTGCAGGCTGCCGATGAAAGCGCCGATATCTGCTGGCCCTATGTCGGCCGGCTTCTGCCGACTGGACCGCTCAAGAAAATCCAGATAACGGACAAGATCGCGACTGTAGGCGCTTCTGGTGTTGGGTGACAGCCCTTTTTCCACCGCCAGGTAGGATATGAAGAGGTCGAGGTAGTCGTTCATGTTTCTCTGCCCTGATGATACGGCATAGGTTTCATTTCCGCTGCAGAAAATTAAAAACCGGCGCTGGCATACTCACCTGTCATCATCCACACCAACATAGTGGGCGTAATGCAGATCAGTATTCTGCTTGTACCCTTTGCAGCAGGCTGCTGCAATCATATTGAGAAGCGGATCGGTCAGGCCGTTTAAAAAGGCGTAATTTTTATTGTCCTCAAGGTGATGTCTGGCATGGTGCCGCTTGGAGAGCAGCAGCCCGCAGTTTCCAAGAAGGCCCGCCAGGGGTGACACGGAAGTGTGGCAGAGGTAATGGGAAACCTCGGCAAAGGAAGAAAGAATCCCGATATAGAGCAGGGTGTACGAGACGACAGGGCTGATGCCGGGGACGGAAAGCAGCACTAAGACCGACAGCAGATACCCGATCAGCCAGACCTTTGATCCGGTTTCCGTAAAATAGACTGCCAGCAGGTTATGCTTCTTGTACTGCGGAATCTTGTGGTGCAGGTGGAAATTGGCGATCAGTGGACCGACCGGTGATTCATAGCGGTCATTGTTGTCCATGTACATGTGGACCAGGCCGTTGGCAAAGTCGGTAATAAAATAAGCCAGGATTATCGAGAAAAACTGCCGGTCGGCGCCTATTGATTGTGGCCAGATCCGGTACGTGAGGTAAAGCTGCAGGGATACATTGGCGATTGAAACGGCTGTGCCGAATAACTTATAACCGCTCCCGCTGTTGTAGCGCTCCATGGCTACATTGAACTGCTCTTGTCTGGTTGACAGCTCCACGGTCGGCGGCCTCTCAGAAAATGAGCAGATGCATAATTCCGCGCACCAGAATCCCGACAGCTGCTCCGGCTATAGCCGGTCTGACTACCGAGGTGCATCTGGCGCCGGCGGAAATGAGAACGGTTACTCCCACAAGATCGCATGGATTTATAATAAAGCCGGCCATCCGGTTCAGTTCCAGGGCTGTGATGGCCCCGTCTTTCACGAGATTGAGAGTGACCCCCATCATGGCAGTGCCGCCGGCCAGGTATTTTGTGGCTATTGGAAGTACAGCCACAGCCGGGATGCCAATCAGCCCGAAAAGCGGTTTGAGGAGTGACTCCAGCCCTGCAATAGCGCCGGTGGATTTAAGGATGTTTACTGCGAATATCGCCAGAACAAGCATCGGTATCGCGCTGAGTATCAGCTGCACAGCCTCCTGGCCGCCGCTTATCATTAAACCGAGGGCAGTGGTTTTGCGATCTCTCTGATCAGCAGCATCTGGCGTTGAAGCGTTGCGGCTATCCTCTCCGATCGAGCGGGCAAACAGATAATACGTTATGGCAGCCGAAATAAGGCCCCCTGCAACTGAAGTTGCCATTATCACAGCCGTATTAAGGCCAACCGCAGCCAGAGGAAAAACTGCATTCGCCTGCGACATGGAGAACAGCATTGCTAGGGTGGCGGCCAATCTGCGCCTGACGGTACGATCCTTTTCCATAATGGTCAGAGTGGCAACCGGTGCTGCAAAACTGACAAGCAGCAGCTGAAGCATGGCAAATACGCCCGTTCCGGGAACGCCGAATACTTTAAGGACAGGACTGATAAGCCGTGCAACAAGCGCCAGAAGCCCCCTGGCCTCAACCAGTTTCATCATGGCCATCATTATGACCATAATCGGCAGTAAAATATACAGCGCCAGTTCCAGAGCGGTTTTACCGGATACCAGTATGATCTTTATGAATTCATCCAAAGCCCCACTCCTCGAACCTTGACCCTGTAATTACACCCATTCATCAATCGCGGTTATCAGCCTGCTTTGGATCTCGGCCAGCTTTTCTTCGGTATGTATCTTATGGCCGAAGATATCTCTGACATAGAATACGTCAGCAACCTGGTCGACTTTTGTAGAAATTTTTGAAACACCTATGTAGAGCCCTAATTCGGTCAGGGTGCTGGTTATAAGGTACAACAGCCCGATCTTGTCGTGTGTCAGTACGTCTACAACCGTGTAGTCTTCCGAAACCTCGTTGTGGATCTCGACCTGGGTCGCAAAGCGCGGTGTCGCTCTGGCTGTCAGTACGGAAGGGCGGTGGCGCTTTTCAACAAGTTCAGCAACATTTGCTTCGCCGTGAAGGACCATGCGCATATCATTCTGAACCTTCTGCCAGCGCAGTTCATCGGTAATCAGAATCCCCTGCGGCGAATTGACCTGAAGAATGTCAAGTACTTTGCCGTTCTTGCTGGTATTAACCTGAGCTCCCAGGATATTTACCCCATTGGCGGCCATTACTCCTGTAATGCGGGAAAACAGCCCCGGCATGTCGTGAGTGCAGATGGTGAAGTCAGAGTAGCCGTTGTCCGCTTGATGGGTTATCCTCATCAAAATGTCCGAATGCTCCAGCCCGAGCAGCAGACGGGTCTGCTCGGCAATGAGTGGCGCAGGATTTGACAGCAGCAGACGTACCGGCATTGCTTTAAGTTCATTTTGAACCTGATCAGGTGGCAGCTCGTCCTCAAGCAGGGACGACACCCTGGAGACAACTGCCCTGACCCGTTCGCTGCTGGCTTCCTGCTGGAATTCGCCGCGCTCGAGCACGTTAAAAGCCTTTTCGTACAGTTCCTGAAACAGCGAAGCCTTCCAGGTGGTCCAGACATCCGATCCGACCGCTCTTACATCGGCGACTGTCAGCAGGTAGAGCATCTTCAGATTTTCGCTGCTCCCCATCTGGCAGGCAAACTGGGCTATCATTTTTTCGTCATTCAAGTCGCGACGCTGGGAAATATGGGCAAAAAGAAGGTGTTGCCGCACCAGAAACTCAAGCCTCTGGCTGTCTTCGGCAGAAAGTCCCATACGACCGGCTATGGTCGGGATCATGGCAGCACCCTTCTCTGCATGCCCGCCCCCTTCGCCTTTGCCGATGTCATGAAAAAGAACCGACAGTAGCAGTAGTTCCCGTTTGCCAATCCCAGCCGCAACCGCACAAGGCAGCGGTAAAAGGTCCTTCAATTCGCCGGTCAGCATCCGTTCCGTTTCCTCTACGGCAAAGAGGGTGTGAATATCGACTGTATAAATGTGATACAGGTCGTGCTGAACCTTGCAGTAGATATGTTCAAGTTCAGGGATGAAACGGTTCAGGAACTCCAGGTGATGCATGGTGCGCAGGGTTTCGGTGACATTTCTGGGGGCCCTCAGAATATTCATGAAGGACTGATTCACTTCGCGGTTACGACGGAATTTTCCGTTGATCAGCCTTAGATTTTTTCGAATCAATCCTTTTACTCGTATGTTCAAGCCGACTCCATGTTTCTGAGCCAGTTCGAATATGCGCATCAATACAACCGGATTTTTTTCAACCGCACTTTCATCGGGTATGACCAGCTCCCCTTTCAGCACGAAACATCCATCACCTACCGGTCGCCGCACAAAATATCCAAGAATTTTCAGTGCACCTTCATCGCGCCAGATGCAGCGGGATACAAGGCTGGAGGCAAAATGCTCGACCTTGTTTGCGTGCCGGTAATAATCACGCATGAAATCTTCGACTGCCAGCACCCGGTCGCGGCTCTGGTAGCCCATAAAGCTGGCCAGATGCACCTGGGCGTCAAAGGTGAGCTGGTCGTTCTTGCGACCGCTGTAGTAATGAAGTTGGTTGCGAATGCGCCAGAGATAGTCAAGAGCCGAGTTATAAGTTTCGAGCTCTTCATCGACCAGAATGCCTTTCATGATCAGTTCGCGAGGATCTGAAAATTTGTACTTTACGCGTGCCACCCACATGGCGGTCTGCAGGTCACGTAGCCCACCTTCGCCCTCTTTAAGATTTGGTTCCAATAGATAAACAGTTGAGCCGTACTTGTCCCGGCGGCTCTTCATGTCAGCCATCTTTTCCTTGATGAACTTGTCGCTGGATTTGGGGAGGATCTGGTTGAAAATGACTTTGTGCAGGCTATCAAACAGCTGCCGGCTACCCGAACAGTAGCGGGAGTCCATCAGGGCCGTCTTGACTGTGCCGTCAGTTGCGGCCATCTCGATACAGTCTGCGATCGTACGGACCGAGTAGCCGACATCCAGCCGCATATCCCACAGAAAATAGAGCAGTTTCTGGGCAATGTCCTCGACCGTTGCCACCGGTATGGTTCCGTCGTGCAGGAACATTATGTCGATATCGGAATATGGATTCAGCTCGCCGCGACCGTAGCCGCCTACCGCTATTAGGCCGATATGCTCCAGCATGGCGTCCCCGCCGGCCAGATCATAGACGATCGTCCGGAAGAGCTTGTTGTTCAGTTCGTCCATCATGTCGCTGATTAGGTGACATATTTCAGTGCCGTTTGCTCCGGCGTCGTGCAGCTTCTTAATTTCTTCCCGGTAATCTGAAAGGAATCTCTTGCTGCCCGAAAAATAAAGCGGTCGTTTTTCATCGAAACCGGCCATGCCGGCATCTCCGACAGCGTTGATGTCGTCCGGAAAGTATTGATCAATGTAGAATTGCATGATGGTCTCCGTTTCGGCTCGCGATTATAAGGCAAGCCGTTCACAGAGTCAAAACCATTACAATGATCAGACAGTTTGCCAACTTCAATCTTTGTGGTAATGTCCCCTTCAACCCGAGTTTGCAAACAGGCGCCGTAATAGGGAGTTTTGCATGAATTTGAATGAGGCTGGAACTTTTCCGGCCACAAGAGTGTCATATAGTCATGGGTGCTGATGCCCGGGATGCCATGGATGATGCCGCTCTGGCAGAAGCATGTCGTAATGGAGATGTGGAAGCCTTTGAATGTCTGGTGATGCGGCATCAGCGTATGCTTTTGAATGTTGCTTTCCGCATGATAGGCGTTTATGAAGATGCCTGTGATATCGTTCAGGACGCCTTCATCTCCGCCTGGAGGAAGATCGGCGAATTTCGGGGAGAGTCTAAATTTTCTACCTGGATGACCGCCATTGTGGTCAACCTGTCCAGGAACCGGCTGCAGCTACTGCAACAGCGCGAACGGCGCGAGGCCTATTCTCTTGATGCACCTTTACCTGGAAAGGATGGTGACATTATGCCGGATCCCTCTAGTGATGCTCCATCTGTTCTGCAGCTTCTGGAGGAATCAGAATTGCGCCTGGCGCTGCAGCGTTGCATAGAAGCGCTTACACCTGAATACAGAGAAGTGCTCGTACTGAGAGATATGCAGGATATGTCCTATGATGAGGTTGGCCGCGTGCTCAAGGTTCGTGAAGGAACAGTCAAGTCGAGACTGTTCCGGGCCCGGGATGCGGTCAAGGATTGCGTCAGAAAAGCGGTGGGAATGCCATGAACAGACATTCTGATATTCAAAAGCTGTTGTCTGCCTACTGCGGAAACGACCTGCCGACCGTTGATCGTGCCATGGTGGAAGAGCATCTGAGAGAGTGTCCGGCCTGCCGGGCGGAACTGGCAGACCTGCAGATCACTACGAGGCTGATCCTTACAACACCTGAGTTTGAGCCACCACCATGGATGACGGCGCGCATCATGGCCCATGTCAGAGAGGAAAAGGCTTCTAAACGGAATTGGCTGAAAAATCTGTTTTTCCCGATTCATATCAAAATTCCGCTTGAAGTCATGGCGCTTCTGGTGGTCTGTGTGTCAGGATACTATATGTCCAGGACGGTGGAGACGGAGCTGAAGGCTCCCAAGGTCCTCCAGGACTCACCCCCTGCGGCTACGGTTGAGAATATACCGGTAAAACGAGAAACGCCGATTCAGCCGAATGAATCGAAATCTGAAAAGGCGGTTCCGGTGGCTCCGGCTCGGAATAATCTGGAAATCAGCAAGGAAGCTCTGCGGCCAGCGGAAACAGCCCCCCCAGCTCCAACAGTTCCACAATCAATAATTGAAAGCGAGCGATCGGCTCCTGCAGCCGGTGCTGTGGCAGAACCGGCCATGAAGTCTGTGCCCGGAGGTTTTCCAAGTCGCACACTCGATGCCGCCCCAGAGATGAAGAAAAAGTCAGCGAAAGGGTCACCGCGCCAGGAAATGGAAACCATCGCACCTGCCCCGGCTGGAAGGGCTGTGAGTGATTCTGCTGAAGCATATGTCCCGCACCTAGAGTTGCGTTTATCGCTTACCGATATTTCGGCGTCCGCTGGAGATATTCGCTCGGCAGCTATCCGCTCTGGTGCGCGGATGGTTGAGGAGGCAGGTCTCGGTGCTAACCGGATTAAAGTTCGCATATCCGCGCTAAACGTGCCTGAACTGGTGAAAAATCTAAATCGAATAGGCAAATTGTCAGATCAGCCCAAATCGTTTGGTAACGCTCGGGAGATAGAGGTTACAATTCTATGGTAGAAACATCCAAAATGCAAAGCTGCCATCCGGTGCGCATTGCCGTGATCGGATTTTCAAGTACAGCCTGTAGAACGGTCAGCCGCCTGGTAGATGCCGGCGCATCAGTTCTTTTCGTCATAGACGATGACAGCAGAGCTCATACCTGCGCACTGACCACAGATGTTGATCTGCATTCTTTTCCACGCCTGCTGCCGGCCGGCCTGCCTGTTGAGATAGGTAGCTGCCATGCGGCGGTAGTGGCCAGCGATGACGAACAGCTTAATCTTCACATTACCATGCAGCTTAGCTCGGATTACCCTTCCATGAAAATTGTCACCCGACTATTCAATCTGGGGCTCGGCAGGGAAATCGAAGAGCGAATGCCACACGTGACGGTGTTGAGCGTTTCGGAACTTGCCGCACCTTTTTTTGCAGCAGCAGCATTTTTAGACGGCGTGCAGGAAGCCTGGCGCAAGGATGATTGTTTGATGGCAAGTACCGAATGTCAGAGCGTTACTCCGGTTCGTGCTGACAACTATTCTGCGTTATCTGGTAGAGAAAATCCGGCTACTCCATGTCTGTCGCGGAAGACGCGACCGGACAAGATGCTTCTGGCCGTATTGGCTGGAATAATTCTGGTAGTTACTGCTGGCACGCTCTTTTTCTGGTTCACTCTCCGGATGTCCTTCGGGGATGCCCTCTACTTTGTTGTTACGACTCTTACCACTACCGGTTATGGTGATTACAGTCTGCGTGAGCACCCTTTTTATACCAAGCTGGTTGGGATGGCACTTATGCTGTCAGGAGCGAGCCTGTTTGCAATACTGTTTGCACTGTTGACTGATAAGTTGTTCAGAATGCGCCTGGATCTCATTATGGGGCGCAGGCAGGTTAAGGCTGCGGGGCACGTTGTTGTCTGTGGCGCCGGGGATGTGGGAATCAGAGTTGTCGAGTGTCTTCGGTTGACCGGAGCTGAAACGGTAGTGGTGGAGCGGGATCAGAACGGCAGATTTAATCAGCGCATTCATGAACTGGGCATTCCGCTGATTGTAGATGATGCCACACTTGAGGAGACTCTGAACCGGGCGGCTGTGAGGCAAGCCAGCGCAATCATTTGTGCCACTGACAATGATATGCGCAATCTGGAAGTTGCCCTCAATGCTCGTTCTCTTAACCCTGCTATCAGGATCGTTGTAAGAGTCTATGATCGGGATTTTGCTGATCAGATGCAGCGAAACTTCCGCATTGAAGCAGCCCTCAGTTCTTCTGCGATCGCCTCTAATACCTTTGCTGCATCAGCACTCAGGTCGTAGCAGTAACTCTCCATTTTTTTGTCTGTCTTAAAAATAATCTGGAACTTTTCCCACCCTCCTCCTGTCAAAGAAACAAAGACACATTATTCCCCACGGAGGAGCAGATCATGAAAACCATCGTAACAATCATTCTGGCAGTTGTTGTGAGCGCAGTGCAGGCATGGGCAGGCGGTGTGGGAGATTCAGTGGAAGTTCGTATCGTAAGCGACGACGGCCGCTCAATGCCTACCTATCCGGTCAAGCTGAGAAGCGGTATGAAGAAGGTCTATGCCGAGGCGGTCAAAGGGGATCATTATCGAATCGAGGTACGCAATAAACTCAACCGGAGAGTCGGGGTTGTCATAGCGGTTGATGGCCGCAACATTATCAGCGGCGAAAAGTCCTGGCTGAAAAACAGCGAGCGCATGTACATTCTGGACCCTTATGAATCAGGCTCTTTTGCCGGGTGGCGGACATCAAACGAACGCATCAACCGGTTTTATTTTACCGATGTGCCGGACTCCTATGCCGCAGCCTTTGGTGACGAAAGTGCCATGGGTGTGATCACCGTGGCAGCCTATCCGGAAGTACGGCGCTATGAGCCGCCACCAATGCCGATGTCGCAGTCAGGTCGTCATGAGTATGAGAACAAAGGTGCTTCTGGCGCGGCTGCACTTGATCGCTCTTCAGCTGCTCCGAGCGCACCTGCACCTTTCGGTGAGAGTATCAAGAAAAAAGCGGCCAAACAGGAAAGAACTATGGAAAGTGCCGGTACCGGATATGGCCGCGAAGAGTATTCGCCGGTCCACACTGTTGCATTTGAAGCTGAAAGAAAGGCGATTGAAACCATTCATGTCAAATACGAATGGCGGGCAACTCTATGCAGGCTTGGAGTGGTAAGCTGCAATCTGACGCCACACCGACCGGCCAACCGATTGTGGGATAATGGTGGTTATGCTCCGCCACCTCCCGGTCGTTCGTAGCATGACTCTGAAATTCAGAACGCCCCGCTTTCAGTTGTAAGCGGGGCGTTCTGCTGTCCGGCCAGAGCGAATTTGTCAGTTATCCGAGTACAATCACCAGATCCTCTTTTTCAACCTTCTCACCTTCTTTGAACTTGACCTCAGTCACCTTGCCATCCGATTTGGCTTTGATGTTTGTTTCCATCTTCATGGCTTCGGTTACCATCAATACATCACCGGACTTGATGTTTTCCCCTGCTTTGACGTTTATTTTGAATACCTTGCCCGGCATTGGAGCGCCGATATGGTTAACATTGCCTTTGTCGGCCTTCTCCCGTACCATCTCGTCGGTCTGGACTGACTGATCGCGGATGACTACCGATCGGTTATTGCCGTTCAGTTCGAAATAGACTGCGCGGGTGCCGTCCTTTTGTACCTTTCCGATAGCATTCAGTTTTATGATCAGAGTCTTGCCCGGTTCTATATCCAGCGATGTCTCCTGCCCCGGTTCCAGGCCGTAGAAGAAGATCGGCGTCGGAATGACCGAAGTGTCAGAGTATTCCTGCCGGTGCCTGTCAAACTCCGGATAGACATGAGGGTAAAGAATATTTGAAATCAGTGCTCTTTCGTCGATGCGGTGGCCGACTTTTTCTTCCAGCTTGAGCCGTTCCTCCACAAAATCAACCGGCTCAAGCAACTCACCGGGGCGGCAGGTGATTGGCTGTTCACCCTTCAGAATAATTTTCTGCAACTCCTGCGGCCATCCCTGATACGGTTGCCCTAGCATCCCCTTGAACATGCCCACTACAGATTCCGGGAAGGCCAATTCCTCTTTGGAGGTGAAGACATCCTCCGGTTCCAAGTTGTTTTTCACCAGAAACATTGACATATCGCCGACAACCTTGGATGAAGGTGTGACCTTGACGATATCTCCAAACATCATATTCACCTTATGGTACATCTCCTTGCATTCATCCCAACGTTCGATCAATCCCAGACCGGCTACCTGCGGCTTGTAGTTGGAATACTGGCCGCCCGGTATTTCGTGGTGATAAACCTCGGCTGTGCCGCTCTTGAGGCCGGATTCGAAGGGTGCATAGTAATCCCGGACAGTCTCCCAGTAGTTGGCGAGTTTCTGCAGGCCTGGAGCGTTAACCAGCGGG
>CAZUGI010000042.1:0-22911 GCA_964619855.1 uncultured Geobacter sp.
GGAGCTTTCCAAACGGGCCACCGGCCGCACCATCTATATTCTGGACGAGCCGACCACCGGCCTGCATTTCCACGATATTTCCAAGCTGTTGGAGGTTATCCAGCGCCTTGTGGAGGCCGGCAATACGATTGTCATCATAGAGCATAATCTGGATGTCATTAAAACTGCCGACTGGATTATTGATCTGGGGCCGGAAGGGGGTGACCGGGGTGGCGAGGTTGTTGCGGTCGGTACTCCCGAACAAGTGGCAAAAGTGACCAAATCCTATACCGGGCAGTATTTGAGGAAGATGCTGTAGATGGGCTCCAACGCTAATGAGTTCAATCCGGCTGCTGATGCAGATGCTCCTTTTGATCATGCAAAGTTGCTGGAGTTGGCGGCTATGCGCATGCCTTTCGGCAAGTATCAGGGGCGACTTCTTGTTGAGCTGCCGGAGCACTATGTTGTCTGGTTTGCCCAGGAGGGGTTTCCATCTGGAAAGCTTGGAGATATGCTGAGGACGGTTTACGAAATTAAGGTGAACGGGCTGGAATATCTTTTCGATAGACTATAGTCCCTTTGTAAAAATATCCATGTAATGCCGGATCAACTCCTCATCACGCTCCGGAGAGTGGTTCACAAACTCCTGAGTTGCCAGCGTACTGAGAAAATAATAATTCACCATTCCAGCCATTGCCAGTGCCGTATCTTCCGGATTCAATTCTTGCCGGAACTGTTTTTTCTCAATCCCTTCCTTTATTATATCAATAAGCGTGTAAAGAGCCTTTTTTAGTGCCGGCTGCACTATAACGCTGAAATGGCGCGTCGGGTTGGTAAGCTCACTGGTGTAGTAGCGCAGCAGAAACGGATAATCTCGGTTGCGTTGTATCGACCAACGGATGTATGCCTCGATTTTTTCCAACGGTTCGGAACTTTTCTCCTTGATGGTCTGCAGATATTCAAAACAGGAGAACTGCTCCTGAAGTACGGAAGAATAGAGCCCCTCTTTACCTTCAAAATAATATGAAATCATAGAAATGCTGACACCGGCGGCAGCCGAAAGCTCCCGTATGCTGACGCCGTTCAGCCCGCGCTCCGCAAACAGACGCGTCGCTGTAGCAATTATTGCATTTCTAAAGTCTTGTTTATCCATGGTTTCTTCCCGGTATGTATACCCGCTGAGCTCACTTCCAGAGTCGAAAATATCAGAAATATTCTTTGCTGAGTATTATTTATTACAAAAAACAGTTGAAATTCGTCTGGCTTATGTTTATTGTAAATCAAACGTTCGTTAGAATAAAACTTATTCAGGAGGAGATTATGTACTGCCCAACATGTAAAACCCTGGAACATTCCGAAATTCATTTTAAAACTGAGGCGTTTGCAGAGGATTTCAATAAATGTTTCTCTTGCGGTACTGTCTGGTCTGTGAATCATGGAACTGTGGAAGTTGTGAGCGATACTCAGGAAAAGTCCTTTTTATCAGGTCTGACAGAATGTGTTGAATGTGATGATTACAATATGAAGTTTGCAGTATAAATTTGATCTGGCAGCGTGTGCACGTAGCTTCCATTTTATGAAAAGATGACTGTGCTCGATTGACTTACATCGTTTATAAGTTAGAAGCATACTATGGTTAAACTTCTCTCTGAAAACCCGTTGCTTCTGCTTTTTCTTGTTGCCGCTGTTGGATATCCTCTTGGACGCCTTCGTGTGGCCGGCAGTTGTCTGGGTGTGGCGGCTGTTCTTTTCGTCGGACTTGCCATCGGTTCCATTCATCCCGATCTCAAATTGCCTGAGATCGTCTACATTCTTGGATTGGCCCTCTTTGTCTATACGGTTGGACTTTCCAGTGGACCATCGTTTGTCGCATCGTTCAAGCGTGACGGATTACGAAACAATATACTTGTTATCGCTATTCTTGCATCTGCTGCTCTCCTCACCCTGCTTGCACAAAATCTGTTTCATCTGAAAACAACCATGACAGCAGGAATGTTTGCCGGAAGTTTTACAAATACTCCGGCTCTGGCAGGCGCACTGGAAACAATCAAGCTGATTGCATCCAAAGAGACCCTCAATCAGCTGCTTTCAGAGCCGATTGTAGGTTACTCGGTGACATATCCGATGGGAGTAATTGGGGTGGTATTCGCGATTTCCATCGCTCAGAAAATCTGGAAAACAGATTATGCGGAGGAAGCCAGATCACTCAGGCTGTTTGGGGCTTCAAGCGAGCCGCTTCAGGTCTGCACGATTCAAGTTACACGCAAGGAGGCTTTAAATGAGACGCTGGCGCAATTGGCCGACAAGCACCCATGGAGGGTCATGTTTGGTCGCGTAATGCGCGGCGATCAGATGTTTCTGGCTGAATTTGACAAATGCTTTGAGGCAGGGGATCTGGTAGTTACAGTTGGAACTGCCGAGGATCTTGAACGTGCAATCAGCTACATTGGGGTGAGAAGCGAAGCGGAATTGCAGCATGGAAGTGATGAATTTGATGTGCGGCGAATTTTTGTTTCGAATCATGAAGTTGAGGGTCGTAAGCTCCGTGCTCTGGGCATAAAGAAAAAATTCGGAGCACTGATTACCAGAGTAAGGCGGGGAGATGATGATTTTCTGCCCGACGGCGAGACGACTCTAGAGCCGGGAGATAGGGTCAGGGTACTGGCACCCAGGGAGCAGATGAGCGCAGTAACAGCCTTTTTTGGAGATTCATACCGCGCCGTCAGTGAGATTGATATTCTGACCTTCAGTATCGGTCTGGCGGTAGGTCTGCTGTTGGGAGCAATTCCTCTGCCGCTTCCGGGCGGTATCACATTCAAACTTGGATTTGCGGGTGGTCCGCTGATCGTGGCGCTGATTTTAGGTACAATCAAGCGCACAGGAAATTTAATATGGACCCTTCCATACAGTGCCAATACAACACTGAGGCAGATTGGTCTGGTATTTTTCCTGGCAGGGATCGGAACAAGGGCCGGCTACGGGTTCCTGTCAACATTTTCAAAAGGTGGAGGATTTACGCTCTTCATAGTAGGTGCGACAATAACATTTATTTCGACAGCACTGCACCTCTGGATCGGACATCGCATTCTTCGGATTCCGATGAGCATACTGACCGGAATGGTTGCCGGATTGTTCACTCAGCCGGCTGTTCTTGGATATGCTCTGGAACAGACAGATAACGACCTTCCTAATGTTGGTTACGCTTCGGTCTATCCGGTGGCAATGATCGCCAAGATACTGCTGGTTCAGGCTCTACTGTCATTTGGCATGTGAATGAAGAAAATGATTGTAAGAATAGAAGTATGGTAACCGCCAATTAATTGTCAATTGCAGACGTTTTTAAATTTCAAACTGATATTGCCAGAAGCAGTACTTGACAATCCCGGTTATCCAGATAACATCATAACAAAATTCTCAAGGAGGCTGTTATGAAGCGACTTCTGACTCTATTTACCGTATTATCTGTCCTACTCCTGGCTGTCTCCTCAATGGCTGCCGAAGATCGTCACTACATTCAGCCTGATGACTATTTTATTTCGGATCAGCCGTTTGAAAACAATTCATGGATTTACGCCCGCCTTGCAAAGATGGTAACACCGCCCACTGCTGCCACTAAGAATGAAGCTGAATTTTTGGTTATCCGTGATGGTGTCCAGCTCTGGAGTCAACATTATTGGAAAACAGTCATTGCGACGCCCGCCGATTTGAAGATCGGCACAGTCATAATTCTGTTCGAAGGCAATTCACAGTCTGATGTCTACCAGGCACCGGCTACCAAGGAATCAGCACGCGGTGACTCGTGGTTTATGGCCAAGATCACGGACGTAAGCGATCTCTACAAGGGGTACGTCACTACCTCAGGCGGTTACAAGGCTGCCAAGGACGGGATCCGGATAGTCGCACCTTCACTGCTCGACACCATAACTCAACTGGGAAAGGTAACGCTTTATATAACCTTTGATACCGGTAAAGATGTGATCAAGGATGAGTCGCAAGCCGTTATCAAACAGATTTCCGAGATGCTGAATGCTGATCCGGCACTTCGCATCGCCATTGAGGGGCATACTGACAGTACCGGTGATCCAGATGGTAACCAGCGTCTCTCGGATATGCGGGCCTCTTCGGTCAAGGCCGCACTCGTTCAAAGCGGAATTAATGCTTCGCGACTGGAGGCCCGCGGGTACGGCCGCACAAAGCCGATCGCCGACAATTCCACCGAAGAGGGGCGGGCAAAGAACAGAAGGGTAGAGCTGGTCAAGCTGTAGCATCACCCATAAATTACAAAAACAACGGCATGCTCCATCTGAGGCATGCCGTTGTTGCTGACCTCCGAAGCTTTTTCTTACTTATCAGCCCCAAACGACGCCAGTATGCTATTGGCTGTTTTTACGGCGATATCCTTCGTCTCCTGATCTTCAGCCTGTGACTCCATTATCATCATGACGGCGTTGAGCAGAGTGCTTTCATAGAGGATTTGCTTCTGGGCTGCCGGCGCCTTTTTCCATTCCGGTGTAGCTCCCAATACATCGTTGAATCCGGCCGCCAGTTTTTCAACCTCATCGCCCGGCACATCCACTCCTTTTGCAATGGAAATGGCTGTCCCTATTAATGCAGCCATGGCGTAGGCCATGTTGTTTTTACGCGGCAGCTCTTTTTCCAGCACATTCATTCCATCTTTGAGCGCTTTCAGCAATTCCTTGCGTTGCTCCGAAGACAGGCCTTGGGCTTCTTTTACAAACTGATCTGCAACTGTTCGGCGTGATGCAGCAAAATCAGTCAGGCGGAAATCGGCAGGTTTTGAGGGAGTTGCCGATTTGCCCTGCTGCTGGTCTTTGACCATTTTGTTGATCTGTGGTCTAAAAATCATGTTCATCATATCATTGCGCTGCCAAACGCTGAACATGTCGGCATGGGCCAAGCCGGTTATTCCTGACGCAAGGATGAAAGAGACAACGCCAATGCCCATAAATGTAATTCTGAACTTCATACGAAATCTCCTTTCGGTCTGTGGCAGGTAGCCGCTATCCTTGGTACATCCTTGAGCCAAGTGTTGACTATGGCTTGTCAAGCAGGTTCTGGACTTTTTTCCAGTCGGTCTGGATGAGCGCATCAACTGTTGTCCGGATATCGATGCGTTTGTTTGGATGATAATTCCCCTCGATATCCATGAATTCTCTCACCACTACCAGCTGTGGCGTTGTACGTGGTAGTTTCGGGTCGATAAGAGCGGGGTTAAGCCTTGCAATCGGGGCGCACTCAGGGGTGCCCAATGGCACTACTTCATATAACCAGCCGGAACTTTTTCCGGAAACATAGCAGGCCTGTTCCTCTTTTTCGTGGGGTTGCAAGGTCGATAATTGGCGTTTGTAGGATTCAAGCTGTTTCTTGTTCCAATCATTTTTCTTTGTGTGGTTATCAATCAGCACCTTGAGAAAATGCTCTCTCGATACCGGCAGATAAGGTTGGACGCCTTTGCGGGAAATAAAGAAAAACCCCATGCCGTTCCGGCTGTTGTACCGCCTGTTAATAGAGTCATAGACCGGAAAGCCGGCATGCTCACCGATCAGTCCCGGCTGTTCAAAGATTCGATCAAAAGGGTTCAGCCCATTGGTCCCCACATCATCCCAGCCTGAATTATTACCCGGAATAAGATAATTAGGATTATTCACTGAAACATTTGCCTGGCGAGTCTCGCCAATCACACGCTCCTTAACCATTACGCCATTCTTCTTCCTGGTAACTTCATCCAGCACAAAGCAGCCGAGCAGCATATAGCCATGCAGAGGTTCTTTTTTCGCATGCGGTGAACGCCCGTCGAAGACATCCTGGAGAAAGGGTGCCAGTCGGGGCGAACAGCCGAACGGAGGCTTCAGCACCGGTGCCTCCTTGATAACAGCAGCAATTTCCAGCAGTTTATTCTCAAACTTTTTACCATCAGCGATGGCCACCCCGTACGGTTTCAGCTTGTAGCCGGTCAATTCCAGCTGCCAGGGCTGCCACTGTTCCGGCTGCATTTTCGACCTGTCAAAGGGAAGGAGAGTGGCTCCGATACGATATGATGCGGCATTGGACGGTTTCCGTGTGTCCTCAGCCGAGGCGGATGTCTCCTTGCGTGGAGCAACTGGTTGCTGTGCGGGCTTGGTTGCTTCAGCAGGGCTGCTCTGTGCGGACTTGCCGGAACGCAGACGAGTGGCTTTCTGGATGCAGCGCTGCACATCATCCGAGTCGTCAAGTTTCAGGGTGCAGCAGGATTTTATATTACCCCTGCCCTGGGCACATTCAGCTGCAGTATCTTCAGGTGTGTCGGCAAATACTGGTGGGACGGAGATTGCAAGTATAAGAAATGTTGTGGCTAAATTGTTTTTCAACTAGACGCCCTCCATTTGCGGCCTCTTGTTGAGGCTCTGGCAGATTATCCGGCTCATCTCCAATGGCGGCTAATCTGAATCTTTTTTACTTCCTGCATTCCTCTTTGAATTTATGCTCTTGACTATATGATATGCCTCCTGAAAGGTCTTCCTGTAAGATGCATTATCCTCAGGCACATGCCCTTTTTTACTGCTGCTTTTAATCACTCCTGCAAACAATTTAGTGCCGGTTGTGGTGGAGAAGCATTCAAAATTATATACGTCAGGGCTTTCCGGCAGAGCGACCGTAATGCGGGTGGAGAGGTTACGGGTATCAGAAAGTCCAATGCTTCCATAACTGATGCTGATAGCAGATTCATTTTTGCCGGCCTGCTGGAGGGCGATCGGAATTCCAAAAGCCATGGCCAGTTTGGCGGGTGTTACTTTTTCCTTTTTGGCATCATCACCAGTCATCTTATCGAACAGCCCTAGAATGACTTCCAACCCTTCCTTAGCCTGACTAATCACTACTACTCTGCCACCTTCAGGTATATCCTTATCCGCCGTTATTTTCCAGCCTCCTGGATAGGAAAAATCATAGCCTTGCCAACTGTAGGATTTGTCATTTTCCTTTGCATAAGCAGTGCTTAAAGTCATGAGGGTCAACAATAACATTAGAACAACGGTCGAAATTTTTCTTGTCATTTGCAGGCTCCCTTAAGTGGTTTCAAGTTGGAGTAAAGTTGATTTGGCTGATTCCTGTCCATGTTATGGTTTGTCAATCATGTTAAACACTCTGTTCCAATCGGTTTGAATAATGGTATCCATTTCAAGACGGAAGTGGGAAAAGGCGTCACGATTTCCAGCCGAAGCCCCATTATATTTTTCCTGAACGTCACCGAATCTGGAAATAACCAGGAATTGGATGGCTGTGCGGGATACCTTTGGATCCAATAACTCCGGATTGATTCTGACAACCTGTGTACATTTCCCGCTGCCCACCGGCACCGTCTGCTTGACGTACTGGGAACCAAGGCCGATATCCGCTTTCTTTTCTGAATAACAGGCAGGCTGGTTTCTCTCTTCGGGAGTGAGGGCTTCCAGTTGGCGCCTGTACTCAATGCGCTCTGTCTGGGTGCTGTAGGGAAGGTCTTTCTCGGCTCGTCCGTAGAAACTGGTCCTGATCTCATTTTCGGTCTTGTTTTGCATGGCTTTCACAAACATTTCCCTGGAAACCGTAAGAAAAGGCTGAATCCCTTTGCGGGCAATCAAGATATAATGTCTTCTCAGCTCTCCGTTGGGAAGGTTCTGCGCGTAGATGGGAAACCCCTGATGTTCTCCTACCTGTTGCGGCATTTGAAAAATCTGGTCAAAAGGGCGGATACTGGATGAACTGTTGCTCCAGATGTCACTCCCTGCATATAGTTCCTGGAGGCCGTTTACATAAAGTATGTAGTGCAAGGTTTCGTGGTCAGGTTCCCAGGCGTTTGTGCCCTTTCCGCTTTTCCGCTTTGCTTCATACAGCTTGAAGCAGCCGAACATAATATTACCGCGTACAGGTTGACGCTTAGAAAATGAATCTTCCCGGTCATAAACGCCGTCGATATAAGCTGATAGTGAAGGGACACACCCTCTGGGTGGATTGAGTGCGGGGAGTTCTTTGATGAATGATGCTACGTCTGACAGCTTCTTTTCGAACCGCTTGATATCAGCAGCTTTCAGACCATATTCCTTCTGATTGTAAGAGTTGTCATGAATGGTTACGGTCCATGGCTTCCACACGCCCACCGGTAGATGAGACATATCGTGTGGTTGGAAATTATCGCCGATTCGATACGTAGCGTTAGGCTTGTTTACTCGTGCAGTCGGTCCGGACTTGGTGTTGGCCTTATAAGACGGTTTCTGTGTTTCCCCTGCCGGGGCTGGTGTCTCCTTGCGTGAGGTCGAAGATTGCTGTGCAGGTCCGGAAGCGGGTGGTGCAGCAGTCGTACCACTCTGTGCCGATTTGCCGGCACGCAGACGAGTGGCTTTCTGGATGCAGCGCTGCACATCATCCGAGTCGTCAAGTTTCAGGGTGCAGCAGGATTTTATATTACCCCTGCCCTGGGCACATTCCGCAGCTACTTCTTCCGGTGTGTCGGCATAGGCTGAACTGGAAGCGCCGACAAGCCAGAATAATATTAGTGCCACCAATACTTTCAAATCGATCCTCCTCACAGTCCTATCTGAACAAGCGTACGCCAACCCTGAAATTTAACGCAGGTCAATCTAATGCTATCTTGCAAAATTACTGACAAATACCCCAGTGTGCAACCCTGTTGTTGTAGACAAAGTCTTCATATGTCTTATTGGATTTAGGATCACTGCGCTTTGCAGAGTCACTGCATACTCGCGCCGGCCCTATGCCGGAGCACCAACCCTCCGTGCTGAACCGACCGCTTTCGCAGTATGCCGCATCGGAGAACTCGAGTTTTGTTCCGCGAGGTGCCTTAAGCCGTCTGGTTTCAACCCTTTCATTCAGAGTGTAATCCATCGGGCGGTCCTGCACACCTAATTGCCCAAAGGTCTTAGTCGGTCGTGGAGGCCTGACAATCTGAAGGTTGTCACCTTTGTCATTATTAGTGTAAGGCCCGAAAGTCTCGTACCAGTAACGCCCTTCCTGAACATCGTAAAACGCTTTTCTCCACTCTCGAGCGCAATCGTAATTCATAAATTGAGCGGGAAGATCCTGAGTGAAAGCTGTGTATAGGTTGACTCCACCTTTACAGTAAAGTCCATTCGGATAATCCTTGCAGCAGTTGTCGTGAATTATTGAGCCAACAGAGACAGCGACCCTCATCTTACATTGATTGTCTGGCTTGACTACAGGCAACCCAGGAATGCCGCTCGAATAGGTTCCCGCAACTCCGGGTACGGAAAGCAGGGGTGTTCCCTGAGATTCACAAGCATTTCCCAGTGCACCAAAACAGCGTTCCTCGCCGTTGCTGAGGAACAGCTTCATGGTATTTGGATCGCAGCTTCCTCCTGCCGGCACGGCTTGGTGCCCTGGCGGAGGAGGTGGCGGAGGAGGGACTGAAACTGAAGCGACTGATTTAAGACCAGATACGCAACAGCTGTTGTTCACAGGATTTGGGACACCTGATTTGAGATAGCATTTGGCTGATGGTCCCTGGAAACCCGGACGAACAAAGCTGTATGACTTGCAGTTTGCATCTGAACTGCAGGCACTTTTGCACATCTCAACCAGTGTTGCTTCAGAATAATCAATGCTTCGGAAATCCATGCCTGGGCGATCAAAATTATACTCGCTCCCACCAGAAACAGGTGGCGGCGGGGGTGACTTGACAGCCATCGGCATAATACTTCGCGGCGGAACTGGTGCGGCACTGACTGAGATAACAGTGCAAAACATAATGAGAAATGCCGTAATAGCGACTCCTGCTTTTTTCATAAGGTTCTCCTGATGTTCAAAAATGTTGTGAGATTTTGAATGCAATGTGTGACGGCTCACTTTATAGCATTGGTCCTGTCCATAAAATGCCGCAGCTGTTGCTGGTCAACTTTTCCTGTGTTATCGATGACGCGGTTCTTTTGCAGATGGTTCCGCACTCCCTGGCTGGATGCGATGCGGTCGCGCTTCATCGCCTCCCTTTCCGCCGGATCCAGCCTTCCATTTTTGTTGGTATCATACTTCTCCAGCATCAGTGACTGCAGTGCCTGTTTTCGATCCGGAGTCATTGGTTTCCTGGGCGACCGCTCCAGAATTATTTTGTGGGTATTAGCTTTATCGGGGCTTAATGGAGCCCTGTGAACAAACGCGGGTTTTCTTTCTGCCGGAACTTCCAAAGCGTATGAAACAGCTGGAATGAATAAAAGACAAGCAGCTATAATAATAAAATTTTTCACGAGGCACCCCTATCTTAGTGGCTTGTTATAATATCTTGTATATTAGTGTTTATAAGCTGAATCGTACTGTTTGTGTGATTGTCTGCCAAACTTACCGGTTTATCAGGGATTCTGGCTGCTGCTGCCGGCATGGGTAGCTTTCTGATGTTACTCTGTGAGCTCGCTGCCTGCATCTGAGCTAGGCTACTTGTGACCGCCTGGAGAATTTTTATCTCATTGGCATGCTGTCCACTCTGGTGAGCATTTCGGGCACTGTTCAGCTGGTACATGATATTGGTATACTGAGGCGCAACAGCCCCAAGTGTGCCGCTCTTCTGTGCGGCCGCCAATTTTTCCATCAGCCCAATTATGGTTGCATGCAGTTCAAAATTGCAGGTTGCTTTGCTGCTAAGCCCCATATTGTCGGTAGCTGTTATCGTTATCGAGTGTTTACCAATGCCTAGCTCTGTCAGCTTCAGATTTGGTGCAGCTGGTCCGTCAGGCAGGCCCTGCGCTCCGAAACTGAAAGGACCCTTGTTGGTGCCATTGTTATCAAAAGTTGCATACCAGTTGGCAACACCTGATCCGGTGGGGCCATCAGTAGCTGTAAAGAATTTCCCTGGTATAACCATGTCCGTATCGTACACTCGGGCATTCTGAGGTATAGAGCAGGTGACAACCGGCGGATTTGTGTCCTTTGGAACCTTTGTAAAACTAATGGTCTTGACGTTAGAGGTCGCATGCGAAAGTCCCTTAATTCCGGCACGTTCATCGGAAAAACCATAGCAGGGATCACTTGCCTCGGCATCGACAAAGAAAAGGTCCTGGGCTGGGAATGTAATTGGCGTCACTCCGTCAAAAGGAATAAATGGCCCCCGTCTATTGGCGTCAGTGTATACTCGGTAGCGCGTCTTTACATCTTCCGGTTTGAAGGCCTTGTCCGGATAGTCATAGCGAGCATAAATATTTGTAATTTTAATGTTTTTTATGTCTGTAAAATAAAACCCCTTACTGCCTTTATTTTGGGCGCCAGAGACTAAAAGAGCAACATCCGGACGGATTGGCGTGTTAAGAGTGTCAAAGTAGGCAGGGTCGCCATTGTCGGGGAAATTTTCCAACTTTTCTAAGCGCTGCTTCACCGGTATGCTGGTCCCTGATATACTTCCTGCCCGTGTGTGAGTGGGGCTTGAGGGAGCAGTTGAAACGTTCTCCCAGTCAGTGAACAGGCGCCTGAAGGCGGGGCGAAGAACGCAGCTTTCCCATAGTGGAAAATTACCATTACTGCTGAGGTTTTCCACTAACTTTCCAGACTTGTTACTTATTTTTTTGCGCCAGGCATGGTCGCCATCGATCATTTGCAGCCATGAAGTCAGGTTTTGACTGGATCCCGCCTGGTTTTTGGATGTAAAGAGGATATTCTCGCCTGGCTGATATGTAATAACAGATCGGCCGAGGATATCGCCCAGAACTTTGTTGAGCTGTGGACCATCAAAGAGAAGCAGCTTGCCGAGGGTTATGGTGTTTTTTACCGGTGCGAAGGTCGCTGGATTGTAGACTGCTGTATCCTTGAGTCGGCCGCATCCTGGCTGGATCCCTGGCATCTGGATATGGTCGGCCGTAGTGAAGCCAAGCAGTCGATCAAGCCGGGCCATTTCTCCCGGCCGAAAAAGTTGGGGGTTACACATCAGGTTGGAGGGGGTTTTGAGAGCAGCATCTAGCGCCTCGATGTCAACACCGAGAGTCTCCTTAACCGCTTCATTGATAAAACGCTCTAAAAATGTCTGAGCTACCGCAATCGAATCTCTGATCGGATTGAGACCAATCGTAAGCTGATCGAAGAAGTTTGACATCTCGTCCGCCACCTCAACTAGCCCCTTAACGACATTGACGCTAGTGTCGGAGAATCCGACCATACCAAGCATGTGATTGAGGATGAAAGGCTTCTCCAGGTGCATTACAACTTTTATTTTACCGATCCCGTTTTCACAAACGATTCGTGATGGATCAGATTCTGCTCTGCCGATACCGCATACTGCATTTTGAACATCGCGCCGGGCCTGGGGGTCGAACAGCCCCTGTGTCAGTGCAAGTCCAAAATCAGGCCAGTTCTGCAACCCATTGTCAATGTGCTGGATATCGTTATTTATGACGGCATTCTGCATCTCGGCGATAAGGCGGTACTGGGTTGCTGCCAGTACATCCATAACTTTTTCGAAGTTCATTACGAAATCATAAATGTTAGAAGTGCCCTCAAAAAGAGGCGCAAAAGATTTTACACACTCAATCAGGTTAAATTGCCAGTTCGGAGAGCAGTACCTTTGGGTAAGCGCTATCGCAGTCATTGTCAGATCATATTTTTCTGCGACCTTATTAAGTTCTTCGGCTCCCGCCACCAGGCGGGAACTCAATTCGGCGCGGCGATCGAGAAAATAACCGATAAAAGGCCCGCGCGCCTTGGCATTGTTGCTGTCACCCTTACCGTCAACGCCACCTATCGCCCTTACGGGGGTAGGGGCATCCTGGCGAATGAGGGCTTCGTAGATAAACTGCTTCGGCACATCATACGGATACGAAGGCGTGCTGTCATCGCTCACGTCAGCGGGTCTGGGAGGAAAGGTGGATGCTGGAATAATTTTCCTGTCAGAACCGCCGTCGTACCCTGGAGTGGCGTCATTCACGATCCCCTCGGACACAATATGCCTTATGGCAATTGCCGACAGACTCAAATCTACAGCCATTTCAGAGATAGCCGGAAAGACACCGTCAGCGAAATCGTTGATCAGGGTATGTCCCCAGACATCCCCAGCTGCATGGACAAAAAAACCGTACGTAAAGGCCAGAATTTTTTGCTGTTCATAAGGAGAGTAGATTCTAGCGTTCTCGGGATCCCTGGCCTTTTGCATCAGATATTTGAGCCACTCGCCGGTCTGATTGGGGTGGATCACCGCTTGACCATACGTCAGGTCCGGAAAACCGTCCGGTCCGACAGCCCCGGCATTAAATGCTGCCGGATGGTTGGCTATTGCAGCAACAATATCAGCAGGAAGAGGGTACTGCGTGCCATTGATATTGACGCCGCCGGTCGTGACAATCTCCCTGCGAATCAGGTCGGCACTGTAATTGTGGGTGTATGGTTTCCAGGCATGCGCGTTCATGGGAACGGCTAGAGCAAACCACACTCCAATAATGACTAAAGCTGCACGGTACAATATTCCGGGCATATAACCTCCGTTCTTTTGAATATCCTCACCACAGGGCGGCAAGTTTATGAGAAATAAATTAATGATGAATCTATTTATCAACCCCGAACGACGCCAGTATGCTCCTGGCAGTTTCGGTGGCTATATCCTTTGTCTCCTGATCCTCGGCCTGTGACTCCATTATCATCAGGACAATGTTAAGCAGCGTGCTCTCGTAGAGAATCTGCTTCTGGGCTACCGGCGCCATCTTCCACTCGGGGGTTGTACCAAGAACATCGTTAAATCCGGCCGCAAGGGCTTCAACCTCTTCAACCGGTACATCCACACCCTTGGTGATATAAATGGCGGTGCCGATTATTGCGGCCATGGCGTAAGCCATGTTGTTTTTGCGTGGCAGCTCTTTTTCAAGAGCTTTCATACCCTCTTTCAGTGCCTTTAATAACTCACGACTCTGTTCTGCCGAAAGTCCTTGAGCATTTTTTACAAACTGATCTGTGACGGTCTGCCGTGATGCTGAAAGATCGGTGAGGCGGTAATCAGCGGGCTTTGCAGAGGGTTTTACGCGACCCTGCTGATTATTTTGAGCCATCTTTTTGAGCTTTGAGCGCATGCCCATATTCATTATATCGTTGTTCAGCCACGTGCCGATCATGGCTGAACCGGGGTTGTTATAAGTTCTGGACATAGAGTCTTTGAAGACGCCAAATGCACATGCTTGAGTGCTGATAATCATGACCAATAGTAGTGATGTGAGCAGGGTTTTCATGGTATGCCCCTTTCGGAGGAGTATGATGGTTTAACGTTTCCGCTCGCCCGGCCTCATCTTCCGGTCTGGCTCCTGATCGCAGTACCCCCAGGTGCCGGTATAGGTGCTACCCGAGAAGACGAGGCTGATTTTCCCCCAGTAGAAACTCCCCTCACGCTCTTCTGTGCATTTCGATTTTGAAGAACTCTGAATCCACAGTCCATTCATGGTGCCGTCCTTCAATTCTCCAACGATCCTGCCGTCCTTCAGATTGAAGCGGGCCTTGAAAGGGTTGTCTTGTTCGATGATCATGGTGTCTCCAAACTCAGTCGTCCAACTGCCACGAAGTCCTTTGCCGGCTGACTTTTTCGAGTCTGCAGTCCGTTGCTCTGCCGGTCGTGCTGTGTCATCAGCCGGTGCATCAGAATTTTGGGCCTTTGCTTTCTTTGCAGCCTTGGCCTCTGCCGCATTTTTCCTTTTTGAGGCAACCAGCTTTACACACTCGGCAATCTCCTTTTTGTCTCCATCCAGCACTTCCTCACAACAGACCTTGCTTGGTCGTTTGTCCCGCAAACATGAGTTTGATGCGTATTCCGGGTCTGCCGAATCGGCATGGGCCAAACCGGTTAATCCGACAGCAAGCGTGAAAGATGCAATGCTAATTGCAATAAACTTTGTTCCTGACTTCATTCTAAATCTCCTTATCTGGGTGTAATTGGCGGCCAGGCCGGTTTATTAACGGCAGTAAACTCAATGGCGTGATCGTGGCGAATTCTGTTTTTAGTTGCGGGATTGTTGCTCGTGATAATGATCAGTCCGGAGAAAGTCTCCATGCGCTGCAGCAGGTAAGAGACTGTCTGGTTGGAATATTTGTCGTGAGAATCCTGGATATTGGTGCGGCCTCCCAAAAGGGCGTCAGCATCATCAAAAAACAGTATCCAGTTCCCGGATTCAGCTCTCGCAAAAAGGAGGTCCAGATTTTTCTCGGTTTCTCCAATGTATTTGCTGACTACAGAGGCAAGGTCCAGCTTGTAAAGAGTTTGTCCCATGTGGTTTGCCAATAGTTGGGCAGCCATGGTCTTGCCTGTGGAGCTGGGGCCGGCAAACAGAACCTTTGTCCCTCTGCGATTACCAGTGGCCTGTTGTTGCTTCAAATGTGAGCCGATATTCTGGATTTGACCGATAACAGCAGTGGGTTGGTTGATGCCTCGCCAGTCATGGTCTGATATTTGCGCAGCATTAGCGCCGCCTGACAGAAGAATTAAAAAAAATATCGATACTATAACCGGTTTCATGGTGTTTCTTTCTTGAAATTAATTATGAGGATGCTGCTGTCTTATTGTTTTTAATAATTCTGACGACATCTGGAATGGCGGGAGATATTGTTACAGTGCATTGAGTTACAATGAGTGCTGAAAACCCATATAAACAAAATACAGTTTTATTTTTTTCAGCATTTTCTTTGTAAAAGAAGTAAATGTCAAGCGGATAGTTTTGGTCTTAATTAAAATTGCCAATAAAAAAGCCGGTTCATGTGCATGAACCGGCCAGATTTGTGCTGGAAAAAATTAGAACATTATTCCACAGTAACGCTTTTCGCTAGGTTGCGAGGCTGGTCAACATCGGTGCCTTTCAGTACGGCGATATGGTAGGCCAGCAGTTGCAGCGGTACTGAAAGCAGCAGAGGGTCGAGATCTTCATTGAGATGAGGTATTTCGATTGTAGTTTCGGCCCGCTCTCCCATCTCTTTGTCACCTTCACTACAGATGGCAATTACGCGACCTCCGCGGGCAATTACCTCTTCCATGTTGGACACGGTCTTCTCATAGGCGCTACTCATGGGAACAAGCATGACAACCGGCACTTCTTCGTCAATCAGGGCGATCGGGCCATGCTTCATCTCGCCGGCCGGGTAGCCCTCTGCGTGTATGTACGAAATCTCTTTGAGTTTGAGCGCCCCTTCGAGAGCAATCGGGAAGTTTTTGCCGCGCCCCAGATAGAGGAAGTCGCGAGCGTTCATATATTTTTTTGCGATCTTCTCGGTAGCATCATTCAGTTTGAGTACATCCTCCAGCAGAGCCGACACTTTCTTCAGGTCTGAAATCATATGCTGACCCGAAGCGGCATCAATTGAGCAGTTGGCGCGGCCAAGGCGGATACTGAACAGATACAGGGCGGTCAACTGTGTAACGAAAGCTTTGGTGGATGCCACTCCGATCTCGGGACCGGCATGTGTGTAGATAACATTGCCGGATTCACGTGCTATAGAGGAGTCGACAACATTGCAGATGGCCATGACAACCGCCCCACGAGTTTTGGCTTCCCGCAATGCCGCCAGAGTATCGGCGGTTTCTCCCGACTGTGAGATGACCATCACAAGAGTGGATTCATCAATAACCGGATTGCGATATCGGAATTCGGAAGCGATATCCACCTCGACCGGTACGCGGCAGGCCCCTTCAATGTAGAATTTCCCGACCAGGGCGGCATGCCAGGAGGTACCGCAGGCTACGATGACGATCCGTTTGACGGCAGCCAGCTGGCGATCACTGAAGGGCAGGTCTTCCAGATAAACATCCCCTTCACTCTCCAGCAGACGTCCTGCGATGGTGTCGCGCACGGCACGGGGCTGCTCGTGAATCTCTTTCAGCATGAAATGCTTGTAGCCACCCTTTTCCGCCATGAGCGGGGACCAGTCAATGTGCCGGGCTTTCTTTTCCAGTGCTTCACCGGCTATGGTCGAGAAGCAGGCTTCTCCTTTGTCAAAAACAACCATTTCTCCATCTTCCATGAACACCATCTCGCGGGTGTGCGCCAGGATGGCCGGAATGTCGGAGGCGACAAAAAATTCCCCCTGCCCGAGCCCTACCACCATTGGAGAGCCGAGTTTGGCAGCAATTAAAATGTCCGGCTCCCTCTCATTCAGGATGCAGACTGCGTAGGCCCCTCTCAGTTCAGCCAGCGCTTGTCTGACTGCAGTTACGAAGCAGGCCTCCGTCTTGAGCTTTTCTTCTGTCAGGTGGGCAATAACCTCAGTGTCGGTTTCGCTCTTAAAGGTGTGTCCGGCTTTTTTGAGTGTTTCTTTAAGCGCCAGATAATTTTCGATGATGCCGTTATGTACGACTATTACAGTCCCGGCCTTGTGGGGATGGGCATTGATCTCGGACGGTTTGCCATGAGTCGCCCAACGGGTGTGGCCAATTCCTATAAAGCCGGACAAGGGCTGTTCACGCAGGATATTCTCCAGGTTGATCAACTTGCCTTCGCTGCGCCTGATGGCGGACTCTCCTGCCGATAGAGTGGCAATGCCGGCCGAATCATAGCCTCGGTACTCCAGTTTTTTCAGCCCTTCCAGAATTACAGGAGTCGCTTGCTGCCCCCCTATATACCCGACAATACCGCACATTCAGATTTCCTCCAAAAATTGTAATTCCGTCTGAAAACTTGAACTACTGCTACCATATTTTGATTCAGTCGGCACGCAAAATTTGAATTTAATCATTTTGTTGCCCGTAAAATTGCGCTGAAAATCTGGTTCTGGTCAGACTGGGATACCGATATAACCATGTCCACATCAAAGAGCTTGCCGCACACATCCCTCATCTTCTGTCGTGTAGTTGTACCGATTAATTCACTGCTGCCGACAGAAAAATAATCATCAATCGCTTTCTTCATCTGCTCTCCTTCCAGCATGAATTCGAAGATGCTGAGGCCGAGCAGATCCTCTTTCTCCAATCCGAAGAGAGTTTCCGCTTTCTTGTTCGAAATAACTATTTTACCGTCGGCCATGAATGTTACGATCGGCGATTGAGCTATTTCTATGAAGTTCCGGTAGCGCTCCTCGGATTCCGCGCGCTGCCTGGTTTTATGATCAAGTTCGGCCATAAGAACATTGAATGAATCGATAAGTTCACCGATCTCGTCTGTACGCGTCAGAGCAACACGTTCGCTGAAATTGCCGGTTCTGGCAACCTCTGAAATGCTCCCGGCAACCGTTTTTACCGGGCTGATAATTGTTCGGTGCAGTATCCAGCCGGTCAGGATTATGAAAATAGCCATCACCAGGCCGTCATACAGCAGATCCCGTTTCAGATTGTGCCTGATCTGACGATAGAGATC
Organism: uncultured Geobacter sp.; assembly: GCA_964619855.1. Taxonomy (GTDB): domain Bacteria; phylum Desulfobacterota; class Desulfuromonadia; order Geobacterales; family Pseudopelobacteraceae; genus JACRCG01. The sequence continues at coordinate 18,276 of CAZUGI010000042.1, forward strand.
ATCCATCGGCACTGCCACAGAAACGGCTCCAATCACATCACTGACTTTGTAGCCATACGAAAAATGACCTTTTGGGAATCGGGTCTGGATAAAGCGGGGTGCGGTATCATAACTGCCGTGGCAGGTGAGGCAGGATCGATCGGCGACCATCGGCAACAGGTAGCGGAGTGACTTCTGACCCGCCTTTGCTGCTACCTGCCAGCTTTCCCGGGGTCTGTTGCTATTGAATGTTATTAGCTGCGTGGTTTCAAAGTCGTCAGGGCGATTTTCGGGATTTCGATAACGCAGCGAGACCTGTCTCACATAATAGCCTGATCCGCTGGTCAGCTGCTGAGCCACCCGGCTGGCAGCCACCTGGGGAATAAGGGCGGGATTATTTTCAGGTTCGTTACTGACATGTCGGGAGAGATAATCTCGGGTTTCAATAATCTGTCTGGAGATGGTGCGGGCATTATCGACAGCGCCCTTCAGGATGAGTTCCTGCTCGCGGCGATAGCTGTTGAACGCCAGTGCCAGAAAAAGAACGACAAGGAGCAGTGAAGAAATTATGTTGAAGGTGGTGGTTACGCTCCGGCAGGCAAAAATCTTCATGATGTTCCCCGTGTACAGTTAAAAAGATCGGCAGAGCATATCCGAGTTCGTTCTGAATTATAACCGCTCAAATCCGGTTGGCAAGGATTAAGTCTTGTTCTGAATAAGCTTGAATTCCTGAAACGATATGCTATTTTGCTTCGGTCGTGAACGAAGTATGAGCTTGCAGTCAAAGGGAAGGTTCTCAGCATGAACAGGAAAGCACCGGCAGCCCCCGCAGGGAGTGGATTCTTATCAAACCTGCTGTTGTTTGTCGTTACGCTGGGTGTTGTCGCTTTACTTGGTGTATCCGGCTACATATTCTATCTTCTGGCAAAGTTGCCCAGAGTTGATCGACTGGCAGACTACAAACCGCCCATCGTATCTCAGGTTTTTGGCGATGACGGCATACTGGTTGGTGAATTTTATCTTGAACGCAGAATTGTGGTCCCGGTAAACAAGATGCCCCGCAAGCTCATTCAGGCTTTTGTTTCGGCGGAAGATGCCAATTTTTACTCCCATAAAGGCATAGATTATTTCGGCATTGTGCGAGCCGCCGTAAAAAATATTCTTTCCATGCGCAAGAAAGAGGGCGCCTCCACCATCACACAGCAGGTGACAAAATCCATGCTGCTGACTCCTGAAAAAAAGTTTTCCCGTAAAATCAAAGAGGCAATTCTTGCCAAGCGGATGGAGGAAAAACTCTCCAAGGATGAGATACTCTATCTCTATCTGAATCAGATTTATCTGGGGGCCGGCTCCTATGGTGTGCAGGCGGCTTCGGAGGCATATTTCGGCAAGAATGTTGAGCAGCTGAATCTGGCGGAGATAGCCATGATGGCAGGTCTTCCCAAGGCTCCCAACGCCTATTCTCCCATCAAGCACCTTGACAAGGCCCGTGAGCGTCAGAGTTATGTTCTGGAGCGGATGGTGAAGGAAGGGTACGTGACTCAGGTAGAGGCCGATCATGCCAAAAAAACGCCGATCGTTCTGCGCCCGATGAAAAAAGTGAATAATAACCAGTCAGCCTATTACCTCGAACATCTTCGCATACAGCTGGAGGAAAAATACGGTGAAGACCAGCTGTATAAAGGCGGCCTGAAGATATACACCACCATGAATGCCGAGATGCAGCGGGCGGCCTACGAGAGTCTCAGGAAAGGTCTCAAGGAGGTTGACAAGCGCCAGGGGTTCCGCGGCCCCGGAAAATTTCTGCAGGATTCGGAGGTTGATGCGTTCTGCTCCAAGGTGGAGGAAAACATTGATTCCGTAACTCTCAAGACAGGTGAAACCTATCAGGGGGTTGTGGTCGGCTTCGATCCGGGAAAAGGTGATGCCATTATCAGGGTCGGAGACCGTAAAGGTCTCCTGACGCGCAAGAACATGGTCTGGGCCGGCAAGGTCGGCATGATCAACAGTTACGGCAAGCCGGATAAGGGTAATAAAGCTCTGACGCTGGGTTCGGTTGTAGAAGTGTCGGTAATTTCACCGGAAATCGAAAAGGAAGGAGCTCAGTTTGCCCTTGATCAGACGCCGGATGTTCAGGCCGCCCTTGTATCAATTGATCCGCGAACTGGCGGTGTCAAGGCCATGGTTGGTGGTTACGATTTCAGGAAGAGCCAATTCAACCGGGCTATTCAGGCCAAGCGCAATGCCGGTTCGGCCTTCAAGCCGATCATTTACGCTGCGGCGCTGGATAAGGGGTTGTCGCCTGCCACAATCATTGAAGATTCCGAGGTTGAATATCCGGACGGTGCCGGTGGCATCTGGAGACCCAAAAACTATGACCGTGCTTTTCGCGGTCCGGTCACCATGCGTGAGGCTTTGACTCATTCCATAAATATCGTCAGCGTAAAAATACTTGAGCAGATCGGCGTTCAGTATGCCGCGGAATACGCCAAGAAACTTGGCTTCATATCGCCAATTCCGCCTAATCTTGCCCTGGCGCTCGGTGCGGCCACAATATCACCTTTTGAATTGACATCGGCCTATTCTGTTTTCGCCAATAAGGGAGTGCTGACTGCCACCAATTTTATCACCAAGGTTACTGATACTGACGGCAATGTTCTTCAGGAAACGCCTCCATCTGTCCCAGTGCCGGTAATTCCTCCAGAGACGGCATATGTAATTACTAACCTGATGCAAAGCGTGGTTGCCAGCGGAACCGGCCACCGTGCCTCTGTCATTGGCCGGCCGGTGGCTGGAAAGACCGGCACCACCAATGACTCAAAGGATGCCTGGTTTATCGGATATATTCCACAACTGGTGACGGGTGTCTGGGTTGGTTATGACCAGGAGCGCTCTCTGGGAGCTGGCGGATCGGGTGGGCAGGCTGCTGCGCCGATCTGGGGTGATTTTATGCAGACGGCGGTTAATTCTCTGCCGCGTGAGGATTTTGAAGCTCCGGAAAATGTATCTTTCGTCCTGATCAATCCGCGCACCGGAAGGCTGGCCCGGGAGGGTACGCCCGGTGCGGTTATGGAGTGTTTTATTAAGGGCACTGAGCCGGCTTCTTACGACTGATTCAACCCTGAAGGTCTGCAATAGAGATGGCTCTTTTACCGATTACAGCGTGATATCTTCGGCAATCCCGAGCTTCTGTTTTACCACTGATTCAAACTTCTTCCAGTCAATACGTTCCGCCAGCTGATTCTTTTCGACCAGCTTCCTGGCTTCGGCTGCCAGTCCGGGGCTTTTGCTGTACACATCCTGGTGTACTTCCAAAAACACCCGCCCTTCCTCGGTTACTGCCAGCTTGACCGGTCGGTATATTATCTCACCCGGCGTATTTACCCGGACCTCTTTAAAAAATTCCTCCATCTGAGACGGATAAACCCTGATGCAACCGTGGCTGGCAAAGCTGTAAATCGACCAGGGCTTTGTGGTGCTGTGGATCAGGATGCCTGGGATTGAGGTCTTTATGGCATATTTACCTAAAGGATTGTCCGGACCGGGAGGGATGCTAGTGATAACCTCCTTCCCCTCCTCCTCCATCTCGGCCTGAATCGAGGGGGGGACATACCAGGTCGGATCCTTCTGTTTGGATGTGATTTTGAACTTTCCTGTCGGTGTCTGCCATACGTATTTTTCATTCTTGGTGGCCGTTCCGAGAGCCACGGGCAGCGACTTGACTAGCTTCCCCTGCTGGAAATAGTACAGGGTGCGATCCGGTATGTTGACCACGATCCCTTCCTGGATTCGCAAAGGAATGATCTTGCGATTGTTGTATTTTAACTGTTTGCCGACTTGCAGCGAAGCTTTGGGGTCCAGCTTGTTCATCTGGGTAAGATGCTGCCGGCTGACACCGAGTTTGGCGGCAACAAGCCGGAGAGTATCACCTTTGATTATCGTATAGGTGCTGGCAGTGCCAACAAGTTTTTCGGAAACTATTTCTGAAAAATTGGGTTCAAACTCCTGCTCAGGATTTTGGGGTGCAGTTTCGGCCGTTTTCGTTGGAATATTGGTGGCCGGGGCTTCAGACGCTGGAGTCGTGCCGGTCGGCGGCGGAGGAGGAGCAGCAGCAGTTTGAGTGGCATTCTCGTGCGGCTGAGGCGGAGATGATGCCGGCAGATTAGCAGCCCCGCTGGCAAGCAGACGGGCCTTTTGAATAGTCAGGCGATAATACTGCTCGGAGTTGGCTGCATCACTTGTCTGATGATACTGCTCTGCAGCAGCAAATGTGGCGTCCAGGCTTTTCATTTCATCCGGCATTTTCCTGTCCAGGCCGGCTGCCCGTAGATTTGAAATGGCATCCAACGCATCCTGGCGGGTATCGGCCTGTGACATGTTTGCCGTGAATAAAGCAAATGCGAATACAATGCAGGAAACGCTTCTTGCGAGTGCTTTTTTATAGGTATATATAGTTTTCATAATTTCCTATTTACATTATCTCCTGGAAAATTCGCAACAAAAAATAAAATCAACCTCAGTAAGAAGTGTATTGCCACTACAGGAGATTTGAGCCCAAATAAAAAATCTGATATTTTTTCTTGACACCAATATCGGTCATCTGTATATTCCGGATTCCTGATTGACTTTGGTCTTTGAAAACCGAATAGCATTTTAC